>MNDE01000116.1 GCA_001914785.1 Acidobacteria bacterium 13_2_20CM_57_17
GGGGCACTTCGCGGCCGAAATATTCGTACGCGCTTTGCGTGGCCACACGGCCGCGCGGCGTGCGGTCGATCATGCCGATTTGCATCAGGTAGGGCTCGTACATCTCTTCGATAGCGTCTTCTTCTTCGGAGAGCGCGGCAGCAAGCGTGCCGAGGCCTACGGGGCCGCCCCCATACTTATCGAGAAGAGCGATCATCAAGTTGCGGTCCACTTCATCGAGGCCGCGTTCGTCCACGCCCAGCATTTGCAGCGCTTCCTGCGCAACGGCTCGCGTGATGCGGCCCGCAGCGCGCACTTCCGCAAAATCGCGCGCGCGCCGCAGCAAACGGTTGGCGATCCGCGGTGTGCCGCGGCAACGGCCGGCGATTTCTTCCGCGCCACCTTCATCCATCTGGATGTTCAGGATTTTCGCCGAGCGGTGAATGATGATCAGCAAATCCGCCGGCTCATAAAAATCGAGCCGGTGCACGATGCCGAAGCGCGAGCGCAGCGGCGCGGTAATCAAACCCGCCCGAGTCGTCGCGCCGATCAAAGTAAAATGTCCCAATGGAAAGGGATGAATCCGCGCGCCCGGACCCTGGCCGATAATCAGGTCCACACGAAAATCTTCCATCGCCGGGTACAACACTTCTTCCACCGCAGGCTGCAAGCGGTGAATTTCATCCAGGAAGAAGACTTCTTTTTTTTCGAGCGCGGTCAATATCGCGGTCAAGTCGCCTTTGCGCTCCAGCAACGGGCCGGCGCTGGTTTTGATCGGCACGTTCAATTCATTGGCGATGATTTGCGCCAGCGTGGTTTTTCCAAGACCTGGCGGTCCGTAGAGCAGCACGTGGTCCAGTGCTTCGCCGCGGCTTCGCGCGGCGTCGATGGCAATCTGAATGTTCTCTTTGACGCGCTTCTGCCCGATGTATTCGTCGAGGCGCTTCGGCCGCACGCTCACGTCGATGCGCGCGTCTTCGTCAAGCGCCTGCCCGGACACAATGCGCTCCGGTTGCCGCTGGTGCATCATCCGTTTTGCCGTTCCATCCGCCATCGTAGTCAGCCAAGGTGCCTAGGCTTGTCATCCTGAGGCGAACCAATGAGGTTCGCCGAAGAATCTCATCTGACCCATCGCCGAGCACCTGCACAGGGCGTGAGAAACCTTAGATCCTTCGCACATCCTCGTCGGATGCACTCAGGATGACAGCGCGACAGAATTATACTCCACGCGCCGCTCGTCCCTTCGGGGCGCTCAACGACTGCAACGCGCCGCGCAGCAACTTCTCAAAATTTCCGGCACCGGCTTCGCGCTTCGCTTCCGCGACGGCGGTTTCCGCGGCGCGGCTGTCGTATCCCAGATTCACCAGCGCCGAAATAACATCCGCTTCAATCCCTGCGGGCGAAGAGGCCGCCGGTTTCTCCGTTTCCACGGCCACGGCTTCCAGCCTGTCCTTCAACTCCACGACCATGCGCTCCGCTGTCTTGCGGCCCACGCCGGGAATTCTCGTCAACCGCCCCAGGTCACTTCCGCGAATCGCCGGCACGAGTTCTTCAACACTCATCCCGCTCAGAATTTTCAGCGCCAGCGCCGGTCCCACCCCGGAAGCCGAAAGCAGCATCTCAAAAAAATGCTTTTCGCGCGCGGAGACAAATCCGTACAGCGCCAGCGCATCTTCGCGCACATGGGTGTGGATCAGGAGGGTCACTTCAGTATGCAGCTCGCCTAAAGCGGCGTACGTAGAAAGCGGCACTTGCACGACGTACCCTACGCCGCCCACGTCGACGAGCACCTGATTCGGTCTTTTTTCGGCGAGCCGTCCGCGGAGCTGGCCAATCATCGCTCGCCAGTATTGCCGCTTTTCTTTCGCCCGTCAACGCGAAGTCGGACGTCACCGCCCGTATTTGCCAACGAGTTCGGCTTGGGCAACGATGTGGCTCTTCATCGTCCGTTCCAAGTCAGCCTTTGTAACGCCTGGTTTGAGGTTCAGCTTCGTATCGAGCGCATACAGTTTGAAAAAATATCGGTGTGGCTTACCCGGCGGCGGACACGGCCCGCCGTAGCCGATTTTGCCGAAATCATTTCGGCCTTGGCGCGAGCCGCTGGCAAGCTGCTCTTGGCTCGGCAGCTTCTCCGGAAGTTCCCTTCCGTCCGCGGGAACGTCATATAAGACCCAGTGCACCCAAGTGCCCCCTGGGGCGTCGGGATCATCCATGATGAGCGCGAAGCTCTCGGTATTTGCAGGCGGCCCTTTCCATTCCAGTTTCGGGGAGACGTCCTGCGCATCGCAGGTAAATTTCTTGGGGATCACTTCTCCGTCCGAAAAATCCGGACTTGTAATGCGCAATGCCATGGCTCCTCCTTTCTCCTGGGCAAAGAACTTTCTAGAAGGCCAGAGAAAGAAGCAGAGAACGAAAACGATGAGGACTGCAACTTTAATGCGCGCTGACATTTCCCGGACCCTCTTACGCGGCTCCATGGCTACGCAAAAACTCGGCGACCTCGGCCTGACCGCGCTCCTGCGCGAAGCCGAGCGCGGTCTTTCCATCATTGGTCTTGGCGTGCAAATCGGCGCCGCTGGCCAGCAAGATGCTCACGATTCCCAGATGGCCATTCGCGGCGGCGGTAAGAAGCGGGGAGAAGCCGTTTCCGTAACGGTAATTCGGGTCCGCGCCGTTGGCCAGGAGCCACGAAACAATCGCAGTGTGGCCGCTGGCTACGGCTCCGGTCAGCGCGTTGTAGCCTGTTCCATTTGTCGCTGCCGCGTTGATGTCCGCGCCCTTCGAAAACAAGTACTCGGCAACTTCAAGGTGGCCAAACACGGCCGCCAGCGCGAACACAGGAAACCCATCGGGCGAGTAGGTCTTGGCCTCAGCCGGCATTTCTTCAACGAGCTGTTTTACGCGCTCCAGCCGCCCCAGCGCCGCGGCTTCGTGCAGCTCAAGCGGAACTCCGCAAGCCATCAGGACATCGCAAAGTTCCTTGTTGCCGCTGTACGCGGTCAGCAACAAAGCCGATTGTCCTTTTTCGTTGCGGGCGCCTGCCAATTCGGGTTCGGCCGCCAGCATTCGTTTGGCTGCAGCGGTGTCCCTGGTTTGAATGAACTGGAAAAACTTGGCAGTGCTGCTCATTTCAGCGGCGAGTGCGGTCCTTGCGCACGGCTTCGTCGATCAGGGCATCGAGTTCGCTGCGCGTCAGCGTCACATCATCGCCGGAATTTTCTCCGCTGTCGCGGGTGATGGGCAATTCCGCTCCGCCGCCCGGCGGTGGCGAAACAAAATAGCGTGGACGCGCGGCCATGAGTTTGGCAACTTCGCGGCTGGAGAGCAACGCAGGCTCACCGGCCATTTCCGCGGCCAGCGTGATTTTCGCGCTGTGCTCGATGGTCTCCATTCGAAAGAACGCGGTTAGCAAATCCGGGCCGCAAGTTACGGCGCCATGGTTGGCAAGAAGGAGCGCGTCATAGTGCGGCACAAACGGCTCGATGGCCTCGCTCAACTCCTGAGTTCCCGGCGTGGCGTATTGCACCAGGGGAATCTGTCCAAGCCCAACGACGACTTCGGGAAGCAGGGCATAATTCAGCGCGCGCCCGGCGACAGCAAAACCAGTGGCCGTGGGTGGATGCCCGTGGCAAATAGCCATCACATCCGGCCGCATACGGTAAAACAAAAGGTGCATCGCCAGTTCGGAGGAAAACTTCCGGTCGCCGGAGAGCTGCCGGCCTTGCAAATCGGTGATAACGAGATCTTCGGGAGAAAGCATCCCTTTGTTCATGCAGGTAGGAGTGGTGAGAATGCTGCCGTCATCGAGACGCACGGAAATGTTTCCTTCGCAAGCGACGATGTGTCCGCGCTCGTACATCCATCGTCCGGCGACACAAATATCGCGGCGGTGCTGCTCTTCGCTTTTCGCGTGGCCTGATAAGAGTGAGTCCGGGGTCACGGGCGGTCTCCTTCCTGGCTCAGAGTGTCTTTCCGAGCCGTTCAGTTTGAGTTGATCCAGGCACATTCCGTAGCGGAGTTACGGAATGGCTCCTGCCGGCCTCATTAGAACGGCGGGAGCGGAAAAGAAACTAATACAAGTTGCCTCCAGAAGCTAGGCATAAATACCGCGAAGCTTGAGGGCGCTGGCGACGCGGTCGATGGCCAGCATATAGGCGGCAATGCGGTTGTTGACTTTGTGCAATTCCGCAAAGCGCACCACTTCGTCGAAGGCATTTTCCATGATGTCGAAAAGGCGCTCGTTCACTTCGCTTTCACGCCAGAAGAAACCCTGGCGGTCCTGGACCCATTCGAAATAGCTGACGGTAACACCGCCGGCGTTTCCAAGAATATCCGGTACAGTGAAAATTCCTTTGGCGTCGATAATCGCGTCAGCTTGCCAGGTCGTAGGGCCGTTGGCGCCCTCGCAAAGAATTTTCGCCTTGACCTGATTGGCGTTTTTCTCGGTGATCTGATTTTCGATGGCCGCGGGAATAGCGATCTCGCAGGGCTGGAAGAGAACGTCGCGCGCGCTCATCTTCGTTCCGCCACCTGGGAATTCCTGAAGCGGCTTCTTCTGCGTATACACCCAATCGATCACCTTCGGGACGTCAAAGCCTTTTTCGTTGTAAAGACCGCCGCCAATGTCCGCGAGGCCGATGATTTTGTAGCCGGCTTTCTGCATGAGATCCGCAGCCAAGGAACCTACGTTGCCAAAACCTTGCACCACGACGCGGCAGCCTTGCTTCTTGATGCCGAGTTTCGCGAGGGCCTTATCGCAGCAGATCATCACGCCTCGGCCGGTGGCCTCGCGCCTGCCGCGCGAGCCGCCGAGTTCGATGGGCTTACCGGTGACGACGGCGGTGGTGGCTTGACCAACGTGCATCGCGTAAGTGTCCATCACCCAAGCCATGGTTTGCTCGCCGGTGCCCACGTCAGGCGCCGGAACGTCGCGCTCGGGACCGAGCCAGTTCGCCAGTTCGGCGGTATAACGGCGGGTAAGCCGTTCAAGTTCGCCACGCGACATTTTCCTTGGATCGCAGATCACTCCGCCCTTGGCACCGCCGAAAGGAATATTCACTACGGCGCACTTCCAAGTCATCCAGGTCGCCAGCGCGCGCACCTCGTCGATGGAAACATCAGGAGCAAAACGGATTCCGCCTTTGCCCGGCCCGCGCACCGTGGAATGCAGCACGCGATATCCCGTGAAGACTTCGAGTGTTCCGTTATCCATGCCGATGGGAATGTAGAGCGTGATTTCCTTGCTTGGATACTTGAGATAGCGATATAGCCCTTGTTCGAGCCCCAGCTTTTCCGCGGCGACCTCGAAACGCGCTTCGGCGTTCTGGTAGACGTTCATTTCTTCCGGCATGGGAGCTTGCGACATGCGAAAATTCTCCTTTGGTACGGACAGCCCTGCTTCCGTCATTTGCGAACGGAGTGAGTACGCTTCCTCTCGACGCGTTTTCTCGCGCAGAGAAATCTCTCTTCGCTGGATTTCAGAGCAGAATCAATGCTTCGGCTACGTCAGCTCTGTTTGTCAGGCCAAGGAAGGTGAGCGCCAGCGGTCTACCCCACCGCAGGAACCGCCAATTGGCCGGGCCGCCAGTATACGAACCTGCCCGGCATCCCGCAAGCGACGTTGTGCTGAAAGAAACGCCACTCGAACGCGAAGGCACACCAATGGTGTAAATGAACTAGGGGTGAGAAACATTACGGCAAGCGGAACTGGACGGTGACCGTGAGGTGCATGGCGACGGGCTTGCCGTCGAGCGATGCGGGCTGATATTTCCACTGCTTCAACGCGTCCATGGCTGCCTGTTGCAGCAAGGTGGGGCCGGAGACAACCTTCATTGTGGTCACACGCCCGTTGGCGTCGATCAGCGCGTCAACGGTGACGTTGCCGGACACATGCTGGTTCTTGGCAAGCGTCGGATAAACCGGAGGCACGGAAGAAATGAGCTTTGCCTGTTTTACATCACCGCCAACGGGAAGCGGGGCGGCTGGCGCCGATGGCTGGTTGTTGCTGACGGCCAAGCCACTGTTAAGCCCTTCCGCGGCTGGCTGGTCGTCACTGTTTAGATTGATGCCAGCGTCAGGCTCTCCCACGGTCTGCGTGTGCCGGCCCGGCGAGACTTTGGGTTTCGCGAGACGAACTTCGCCGAGGACGGGTTTCTTCGGCTCCTCCACAGGCGGTTGGGCCGAAGCGGGCGCCGCCGCACTCGCGCCAGAGTTTGCCGGATTCGAGATAGGCTGCGAATTGCGAGCTGGCGGCACCGATTGAACTGCCGGAACAACGCTTAGACTATTCGAGCTCGATTTGGTTTGGGCGGAAGCGTTTGTGACCGCCGGACTTGATTGCGCCGGAGGATTCGCCTGAGGCAGAACATTCTCGTGAGGTTGTGAAGGCGAGCTCACGGCAGGAAGGGAGGCGACGGAGGCCTGCACGTTCGACGCGGACTCCGAACCTGCCTGAACGCGGCCCGACTGCTGTTGCATATACCACCAGCCGCCGCCAGCAAGCGCCAGGACACCGGCGGCAATCGCTCCAAGTAAGAGCCCCTTCCCCGAACTCTTGGGCCGGCTTTCACGTGTGATCCTAACTTCGTCGAGGGGAAGCGCGCTGCCAAATGTGGGAAGCGGCAGCTCGGAGAGATGCAGTCCTTCCGCGGGCGAGACGGTTTCCGCGGCAATTTCTTCTACCTCAGGCGGTTCGGAAAAGCGCTTGGCCTTTTCCCTATCGACCGGTTCCTGGGCCGAAGAAGGCGTGGCCGCATTGCGAGCGAGAGGCTCGAGCCAAGCCGGGATTTTCAACTCTTCGTCGTCGAGTAACGACTTCGCGGACTGGGACTCAAGCTTCACGGGCTCGACGCGTGCGGGAGGCGCGGGCCCTGGTTCAGGCGCATGAATTTTGGATTGCTCGAATGCTTTTGCGGCGTTTTCCGCAAGTTCCTTTTGTATGACCACGGAAGATGCTTGCGGAATCTGCACGAAAACTGTTTCAGGCGCCTCTCCTGAGAACGCAATGTGCGAAAGCTCTTCCTGAAGGCGCGCGGTGTGCTTCTTGAGCGTCTCGGTTTCCGTGTCAACGCAAATCTGTACCGCGGGAGGAGGATCGACCTCAGGAACAGCCGGTTTGCCTTCGAAGAGCGCGAGCAGATTCGTGACAGCGGACACTACCGGAGCGGCCGGCGCCTTGGCTGGCTCCAGAAAGGAGGCTTGCACTTCCGAAGCGCGGGGCGAATCGATGAGCACAGGAGCGCTGGGTTGCGCGGGCGCGTAATTCACCGGTGGCTCCGGAACGGGGGAAACCGGCACGGCCAGCACAACCGGAACGACAGGTGGAGGAGGCGGTGTTGTGCGAACGCTGAGCGGAGCTTCAGGATCGAAAGACGAGGACAGTGTGGACGAGAGCGGCGCAACAGGCGCGACTGGTTTCTGCGGCAGCAAATCCTCTGGCTTGGTCACCGCAGGAATAACGGTTTTCGTTTCAGATGGCTTTGGGGCGGCGTCCTTAACAGCAACAGCGGAAACTGGAACGACAGGCTTCGCCGGAAGGACGCTGGGAGTGACACTCACTGGCGGCGCGGGCGTCACCTGCTGCGGGGCGGAACCGATACGGTCACCTGGAAAACGCATCCCCCAGAAGCCGACCACGGACTCCGTAAATTCAAGTTCGACGTAGCCGCTGACTCTGCGATAGTTCTTGGATTTGACGACCTGGCAGACAACCTCTTTCTTTGTTTTTTCGTTGGTGAGAAAAAGCAATTGTCCCGGAGCAACGGAAGAAGAAAGGCGGATCACGGCGCCACTGCCGAAAATCAGGACAGTCTTGGTGGACTCGGAGAAAGGCTCGCGCTTGTCGCTGCCGTCCACAGCGCGCGCGCCATTGACGCTCACGGGAACTTCCAGCGCGACGGGCTGCTGCTTGATCGCTGAGTCGGCGGGCAGAGCGGAACCTGACGCGGCTCGCGCAGCCCCGTCCGGCTTGGCGGCCAAGTTTTCGGCGTCTTTCGCGGTAGGAGGCATGGCTGGCACACTCACGAAGCTAGACTTTCGGACACGCCCCGCTCGAAACAGGGCTCCCCGGTAACATCTATATGTTCCGCCTCGCTGGAGAGAGCCAACCATAGTACGTGCGTACTACGGTGCGGCAGAAACACCTGTCCGCACGGACAGGCTAATTTCGCGGAGAGCTAGACGTTGCGAGCGGGACTTTCGAAAAGCGCAGAGAGGAGAAAACTTGTGGAATTATCGCGGAAGAGGAGCCTGGAAACGCTGGTCGACTTCGACCTGATAGCCGGTGACGAGCTTGTTGGTTTCGTTGGCCATGCCGATGACGGCTTGCAGTTCCTTGAACATGGCGTGGGTCATGCCTTTGCCAAAGGCGGAAGCGGTATGCGAAGCGATGCAGTAGTTACAATTGTTGGTGACGCTGACGGCGATGTAAAGCATTTCTTTGGTTAGAGGATCGAGCGCGCCGGGCGCCATAATTTGCTTGATGCTTTCCCAGGTACGCTTGAGCAAAACGGGATCGTGCGCGATGGCCTTCCAGAAATTGTTGATCCAATCGGTTTTGCGCGTGGCCATGATGTCGTCGTAAATGGCGCGGACTTCGGTAGAGGCGTCGTTGTATTCGATCAATCCGAATGTGGCCATGAGGGGCTCCAAAGTTAGTTGAAATAAAATTCTTCCAAGACGGTAGCAGGAAGAGGTCAGAACTGGATAGAGGCATTCCATCGCAGAGGAATGCGTTGAAAAGACACAAATTTTCGTGGCTGTGTCAACGAAAAAACGCGCTCCAAGAGCGGGCAGACGATGAAATTTTTGGGTTCGTCGAATGAAATTCATTCTCCTTGACAGACGGGCATCAGAGAGTTAAAACTCATGAACCTCAGCCATATTGGTCGTATTGCTGAATTGTTTTTTGTTACGTAAGGGCGAGCTGGTCCGGGGGGCTTGTCCTTGATTTTGCAAACAGGTCACTATCCACAAACAGAAAACAATTGGTGCGCGGTGCAATTTGTTTTTTCGGGCGTTTACCGAGCGGGTCGGGGGACGCCGGTGCTGTGGGTTGTAGATTGAACTCGATGAGGGGGTGTTGAGCATATGAAGCGCCTAGTCTTGGTAGTTCTTGTTGTTCTTTCGCTCGCTGTGGGGGTGACAGCGCAGACGTTCCGTGGCGCGATTAACGGAACGGTGACAGATCCGTCGGGCGCGTCGGTTCCCAACGCGGCGGTGAAAGCCACGGAATCCGCAACCGGCATTGACCACAATACGGTAACAACCAGTGAAGGTCAGTTCTCTTTCCAGGATATTCCGCTCGGCTTTTATAAGGTAACGGTCACGGCATCGGGCTTTCCCGTGTATACCGTGGACAAGGTCGAAGTAATCGCCGGTACGATCTACACGCTGAACGTCAAGCTATCACTGCAGCAGCAAGCCACAACGGTGGAGGTTTCGGCGGCCGCCCTCACCCTCGACACGACAACGCAAACGCAGAATATGACGATTGCCGCCGACGTCGTGCAAGACGTTCCGCTGAATGGACGTGACTTCACGCAACTGATCGCGACCGCGCCGGGTTACGGCGGCTACTCAGTGGGCGGCTTCGGCTCGCTCAACGGGACGCGCCCAAATCAAATGAACTGGCAAATCGACGGCGTGGACAACAACGACTTCTGGCACAACATTCCGGCCGTCAATCAGGGCGGCGTTTCGGGAATCGCTGGCGTGGTGCTGCCGATCGATTCGATTGAGGAATTCTCCTCGCAAACACAGTCCGGTGCTGAGGCTGGACGCAATGCGGGTGGTACTGTAAACCTGGTCACCAAGTCCGGCGGGAACGTGCTACACGGTTCGGCGTACTACTACAACCGCAATGAATTTTACAGTGCGAAATCGCCCTTCTTCACCCCCGCGCCCGGCACAAAGGCCCCGCCGCTGCGCAATCAAAACTATGGGTTTCAGGTCAATGGTCCCATCCATAAGGATAAGGCGTTCTTCCTGGCTTCTTTTGAAAAGCAACAATACATCATTGGACTTTCGGGTGTTGCCACCGAGCCTTCGGATGCCTGGGTAACTGCCGCCTTGAGTCAGCTGACTGCCGCCGGTATTCCGGAGAGTTCAGTTTCTAAAACGCTCATCGGCCCGACCGGCTTTTGGCCAAGATCTGGAAGTGGCAGCATTGCTGGTCTTCCACCAGCACCCAACAATTTTTTCAGCCCCATCGCCTCCGTCGGCCACAGCTACAATGGTGTGGCGAAGGTAGACTACAACTTCAACGATAAGCACCGTCTGTCGCTCCGGTGGTTCGGGGGACAAGGCGACCAGACTGCGCCGCTCGGCGGAAGCCCCGCTTTGGGAACGGCCAGTTCGAATTTGAAGTACTACTTCGAAGACGCCCCCATCCACGTGTTTAACTATTCGCTTACGTTAAATTCCGTACTTACGTCGCGGTTGACCAACCAAGTACTCGTGGGCGCCAACTACTTCAACCAAACTTTCAGCGACTTCAACAACAGCTTCGATACGAAAGCACTGGGCTTGTTCCTGAGCCCCGATGCAACTATCAACGGGAAACCTATACTTGGCGCTCCCAACATCGTGATCGGGAACTTTGAACAAATCGGTCTGACGCCGCCGGAAGGACGCAGTGACCTCACCTGGCACGCCACCGATATCGTTTCCTATAACCGGGGCGCGCACCAGTTTCGCTTCGGAGGTGAAGTCCGCCAGGCGCACGTGAATGAGTTCTATCACCGCCGTGGAACTGGCAAGTTTACGTTCGACGGATCGCAGGGTCCGTGGCCCGTATGCAATCAAACGGATGCCACTCAAAAACTAATTTGCCAAGATAAGAATGCACTGTCTGACTTCCTTGCTGGCGACGTGTCCTCCTCGACGATTGCGGTGGGGAATCCGGAGCGTTGGGTGGTAGTGAACGCCTACAATCTATACTTTCAGGATTCCTGGCAGGTGACCAAGAGACTAAACCTGAATTTCGGCATGCGGTACGAATACTTCGGGCCGCTCCATAGCGACAAGAAGGACATCGCGGTGTTTGTGCCGGGGAAGGGTCTCGTCATCCAGGGAAGTGGCATCGATTCCATTTTCCCACCGGATAGAAACAATTTTGCTCCACGAATCGGCTTCGCCTATCAGGCGAACTCGAAAGGTGATCTCGTCGTCCGGGGCGGAGTTGGCGTCTTCTACGATCAGATCAATATGAACCCGTTCCTGGATTTCCGCCCGCCCATCTCTGCATCGCAGGGCATCGAGGGCAATCCTTTTGGTCCGTCGCCTGTTTCTACATACGGTGCTAATACTCTTGGTCAGACTTCCTATAATTGGGGTACGGGACCAGGACAAGCACAGGCCGGTGGCGCATCAATCTTCCCAGGTGTTCAAAAATGTGCCGATCCGAATTGTGCTGCCCTCGGGGATCCCAAGGGCCTCAGCGCGTATTCCGTTAACCAAAATTTCCGCACGCCTTACTTCTACAATTTCAACTTACAGGTTGAGAAGGGCTTCGGCAGTGCCGCCGTGCTTCAAGTAGGTTACGTTGGCAGCCAAGCACGCAAGTTGAATATCGTTACAAACATTAACCAGCCGCAAAACGTGGGAGGTGTAAAGACGTTTGCGTTCCCGAATTTTGGCAATATACTGCAACTCAACAGCCTAGGAACGTCGAACTATAATTCGTTGCAGAGCACCTTCCGCATTAGGACTTGGCACGGGCTGAGTTCACAATTCGGCTACACCTGGTCTCACGCGCTGGATGAAATTAGTGAATATCGCGCCGTCATCGCGGATAATGCTAACAACGTTAAACTCGACTACGGCAATGGGGACTACGACACTCGGCACCTATTCAGCGCGAACATTACCTATGCATTGCCGGGAGCAGCGTGGGGCCCAAAGATCCTGACGCACGGGTGGCAGCTGAGCAGCTTGTGGGTGCTGCACAGCGGACAGCCGTTCGACATCACTCGCAGTAGCGGGCCGTTTGGGAACGTCAACCTGGTTAGCAACCCGTTTGCTAATCTCACTCATAAGTTTAACAAGAATATTCCCGGAGTGCTCTGGATCAACCCAAGTGCCTTCGCAGCAACTGGCAAGGACCCGGTAACAGGACTCTCGCTTCCCGGAAACGTCGCCCGCAACAAGTATGTCGGCCCAAGTTACAAGGCGGTGGACTTCTCAGTCCTGAAGAACATTCCGATTACCGAACGGGTGAAAGTGCAGCTCCGCGCTGAAATGTTTAACCTCTTCAACCGGATTAACTTTGCCTCCGGTCCCGGCGCAGTTAACTCGGATGGGACTATTACTGACACCATAGGTGACTTCAACGGCGCTCCAGGCATCGGGCCGGGCGAGCCGTTCAACATGCAGATCGCTGCGAAGATCATCTTCTAACTGCTGCGCTAACTTTTAACGAAGAAGGCCCTCCGACCAAGTCGGAGGGCCTTCTTGCTTTTAAAGCTGTACCGGCCGTGCCCCTACCCCCCCCCCGGATTTTTTGTAAGTGTTGCATCTAAAGGGCTTAAGCTTCGTGTAGGTGCTTTAGAATCAACACTCGCGGACGCCTCTGTAAGTGTTGATTCTAAAGGGACTTAGATTGCACTAAAATTGTGCAAGAGGCGGTTTGTTTCGTAAGTGTTGCAACCAGGAGACTTAGGCACAAAAGCGGGCTCCAGAAAGCAAAAACGCCAGCGAAGTGGCTGGCGCTTTCCGGCTGGACCGCAATATTACCCAAGAAATACTATACGCTGGATATGACTTTTTGTCAATGGAAAGTTGGAACTGTCTTCAAGAAATGCTCCCAAGAAAAATGGCAACCGATGTCAAGCCCCTTGGAAAATGTCCCTTGGCTTACCTCGACTAACTGTCCGTCTGCGTGCCGAGAACGAAGATGGCGGCGTAAAGCCGCCTCTACAAAGCCCATTGAGCGGCCCGCTTGAGAGTGCGGATTAGCGGCGGAGGAATTCTTCGAGGAGGAGGCGAGAGAGGCGGCGCGTGTTGTGTCGAAGGACGCCGTGCTCCTCGAGGAGATTGTCGAGGATCACGCGGAAGCCGAGCTCCTGGAGCGCCGGGAGATCGACGGCCACGGGCTCCGCACCCTGCGCGCGGTAGCGGCGGGCCACATCGGGCGACACGGGCTGCCGATTCGCGACGACCCAATCGATCACGCGCTGCGGGACGTGCTTCTGGATGGCGCGGAGATGATCGGCAAGGGCGTAGCCGGCGGTTTCACCGGGCTGGGTCATCAGGTTGGCGACATAGACGCGCGGGGCCTTGGACTTGGCGATAGCGGCGGCGATTTCCGGGATCATCAGGTTCGGAAGAATGCTGGTGTAGAGCGAGCCCGGGCCGAGCAGGATAAGATCGGCTTCCTTGATGGCTTCGACGGCCCTGGGGAGCGGACGAACGCGCCGCGAGGAAAGCTTGAGCTTCTTGATGGGCGCGCGGCTGGCGGTGATGCGCGTTTCGCCGTGGACGGTGCGGCCGTTTTCCAGCGTGGCGACGAGATGCACGTTCGAAAGCGTCGAGGGAAAAATGCGCCCGCGAATCGCCAGCACTTTGCTGCTGACGCGAATCGCTTCCGTAAAATCGCCGGTGACGTGTGTGAGCGCGGCCAGGAAAAGATTGCCGAAATTGTGGCCGATGAGGCCGTGGCCAGCGTGAAAACGATATTGAAACAGCCGGCCGAGAAGGGCTTCATCCTTCGAAAGAGCCACCATGCAGTTGCGAATGTCGCCGGGCGGAAGGATGCGGTTCTCGCGGCGCAAGCGGCCGGAGCTGCCGCCGTCATCGGTAACGGTAACAATGGCAGCGAGATCGGCGATAGGCCGTTCGGCGGTGGCGCGACCGTCAGTGCGGCGAATCACGTGTTCCTTGAGGCCACGAAGCAGCGTGGAGAGTCCGGTGCCGCCTCCCAGGGCGACGACGCGAAAGCCGGGGGAAAGAGTTTGCGATTTGGAGGCACACTTTTTCATGATGATATTTGGGATCGCAGAAGCGGCTTCATTTCACGGGAAAGAATTTATCATAGAGGACGTTGAGTACGCAGAGAGCACGGAGAAAAATAAGCCGGACAGGCTCCCGACCGGCTCGGGATCTTCGATCCGGGTAAACGCCGGACACAGAGAGACGGCACAGAGAACGCAGACAGGAAAAAAAGCGGACAGGCTAAAGCCTATCCTACTAGCTGGCGAGGCCGTCTTTTTCAGGATAAAGCAGCTCGGTGAAACGCGGGTCTTCCTGGAGGAACGCAAAATCTTCGTCGTTGCGGGCGTGGTAGCGGTTTTCCGGGCGCAAGTGAATTGCCACCTTCAGATTGGCAAGCGCGGAATCGGCTTCACCGGTGAGGCAATCGAGCGCGGCCAGCGCGTAATGAATGTGGTCCGCCTTGGGCGCCGCTTTGCGGGCTTTGTCGAGACTTTCTCGCGCATCGTCCCAGCGGCCGATGTTCATCATCGCAACACCTCGCTGATAATGTTCTTCGGCAGTGCGCGGATTCTGCTCGTGCGACGGTTTCATGCGCTGCTCGGCGATTTTCACGTGCATGCGCGCGCGATCCGCGAGTTCCTTGCTGGGACCTTCGAGAACTTTTTCAAGTTCCTGCTTGGCGCGCGCGAATTTCTGCTGATGGAAGAGCGAGAGAGCCTCATCGTAAAGTTTGAGCTGCGCCTGGACGAGCGGGTCCACCAGCTCGACACCCCCACGCTGCGCTGGTGGCGGCGGGCCTAAAGGCTTCTTTTTCTGTAGCTTAGATTGACTATGGGCCGTCCCTTTGGACCGGCTCGACGAGCCTGAATGAGACTTGTGCGTTTTTGCCATTGGGCGAATGCTAGCAGAGCAGGATTCTCGCGTCAAATCATGTGTACGGAGGCACTTGGGGGCCCATCAGGCGTTACCGAACGGAGGCATGGCCAAAAATAGGGCGTGGAGTTCAGCGCCGAATCGCGGAAACTATATGCAGTTCGTGCAAGTTAGCACGCGGGGCTGGAAGGCTGGCCTGCCTGCGCCGCGTATGCTATAAGTTTGTGGCCAATTCTGGTTAACGACAAAGTGCCTTTCATCAATTTTCCTGCGCGCGAAATTAACTGCAAGCTGGTGTACTACGGTCCAGGTCTGGGCGGAAAAACCGCCAACCTGCAGTGGATCTACGACCATACGGGACAGAATCAGAAGGGCAAAATGGTGTCTCTGGCGACGGAGACGGACCGCACGCTGTTCTTCGACTTCCTGCCGTTGGATTTGGGGACGGTGCGCGGGTTCAAGACGCGCTTTCATTTATATACCGTGCCCGGCCAGGTGTTCTATGAGGCCAGCCGGAAACTGATCCTGAAGGGCGCGGACGGTGTGGTGTTTGTGGCGGATTCGCAGGAAGAACGGCTGGACGCGAACTTCGAAACCATGGAAAATCTGCAGGAACATTTGAAAGAGCACAACCTGAATTTCACTACGATTCCCTACGTGCTGATGCTGAACAAGCGTGACTTGCCGAATGCCATGTCCGTTGCGGACCTGACGAAGCATTTGCAGAAAAAAGGCGAGCCGGTTTTGGAAGGCGTGGCGATTCAGGGAGTGGGTGTGTTCGAAACGCTGAAGGAAGTTGCGAAGCTCGTCCTCGCCGAATTGAAAAAGGGCGGGTAGTCTACTTCTGGCAAGTCTATTTTCCAAATCATCCAAAATTAGCAGCGTGAATTTCTACGCAGAAGGATTCCTGCGTTTACGCGAAATTGGCGAGGGCGGCGGATTCGGATTCGAAGGTGGGGATGGCTTCGATGAGCCGCGTGACGGTGAGTGCGTCGCGCACGCGGCCGGGGCCACAGACGAGACGCAGGACACCGCCTTCGCGCGCCAGCTTGATGGAGATGCGCACCAGCGTGGAAATGCCGGAGCTGTCGATCTGCGGGATGCCGTTCAGGACAACGACCACTCTCTTCGCGCCACCCTTAAGCACGGATTCGAGAGCGTCGTGGAGCTGCTCCGCAGGCTCGCCGATAGTGAGCCGGCCGTGAACTTCCAGGACGGGTACTCCTGCGGTTTCGCGGACGTTGATTTCCATGGGCAGCCGGTCAGTCATGGCGGTGCGTCAGTCTATCCTGGATTAAGGCGGCGTTGGTGATTCGCCAGGCCGGACGGCATTATACGCTGGAGGGTAAGTTGCACAAAGCGAACCGTTCCACGAGTTTACAGGCCAAATCGGCCGAGCCTGCGGAAGGAGGCGTATCAGAAAAACAAATCCAGGCAATGAAAATTTCAAACTGTGGCGAAAAGCGCGCACGCGTATAATGCTTTGCGACAAAGTAGCGGGTCCCCGGTAGTAGAATCCAGAGCCAGCGGAGCAGACACATCTATGAAGTGCGAAGGATGGAAGTGTAGTTTCAGCCTTCTCCTGGTGCTTGGAGCCATCCTGTTCACTGCAATTCCCCTCTCCGCGCAACAACCGCCCCCCTCTTTAGCCGCTCCTCCAACAATGATGGCCTCCCTCGCCGCTCCGGAAACCGCCAAAACTGTTTCCGAAAAACTGGCGCAACTGGATAAAGATGTGAAAGCGGCGCAGTCCTCCGCGGACAACGCCTGGATGCTGGTCAGCGCGGCGCTGGTTTTGATGATGACGGGACCAGGGCTGGCGCTGTTCTACGGCGGTCTGGTGCGGCGGAAAAACACTCTGGCGATCATGATGCAGAGCTTCGCGCTGATGGCGTTGATCACCGTGATGTGGGCGCTGGTCGGATACAGCCTGTGCTTCGGCGGCGACGGACATTTTATCGGCAGCTTCGAGCACGCCTTCCTGCGCGGCGTAGGCGCGGACCCGAATCCCGATTATTCCGGAACGATTCCGCAACTGACTTTCATGGTCTACCAGCTGATGTTCGCCATCATCACGCCTGCTTTGATCACCGGCGCGACAGCGGAACGGATGAAGTTCAGCGGCACAGTCCTGTTCCTTACGCTGTGGTTCCTGGTTGTTTACGCGCCACTCGCGCACATGGTGTGGGGAAAAGGCGGGCTGCTAAACGCTTCGCTTGGAGGAAAATTTCCAACGCTGGATTTTGCGGGCGGCACGGTCGTGCACATTTCTTCCGGAGTTTCCGCGCTGGTGTGCGCGCTGTATCTCGGCAAGCGCACCGGATATCCCAAGCAGCCGATGCCGCCGCACAGTCTGGTGCTGAGTTTCATCGGCGCCTGCTTGCTGTGGGTGGGATGGTTCGGGTTCAACGCGGGCAGCGCGCTAGCGTCAAACTCGCTGGCCAGCAGCGCGTTTGTAGCGACGCACTTCGGGGCGGCGGCGGCTGCGCTGAGCTGGAGTGCGGCGGAATGGATCAAGAACGGCCGCGCCAGCGCACTGGGCGCGATTTCCGGCGCGGTGGCGGGACTCGTGGCGATTACTCCGGCAGCCGGATTTGTCGGCCCAATGCCGGCGCTGGCCATCGGTATTATCGCTGGGGCTGCGTGCTATTGGATGGTAACGAAGGTGAAGGCCCTCTTCGGGTATGATGACGCGCTGGACGCTTTCGGAGTACACGGCGCGGGCGGGACGATCGGAGCTTTGCTCACCGGAGTCTTCGCTCAACAGGTGATCAACCCCATCTTTGGAGCGGACAAACCGGTCGGCGGTTTGGACGGGCATTGGAGCCAGGTCGGCAACCAACTTGTCGGCGTTGTGATTGCCTGGGGCTTTGCACTAGTGGGAACGCTGGTGCTCCTTAAGATTGTGGATTTGATCACCGGCGTGCGCGTGCCGGAAGAGCACGAAATCGAAGGTCTGGACATTACGGAACACGGCGAAGAGGCTTATAACCTTGAATCGTAGGCAAAGCCGGCAAGGGAGCGTCAGGCAGGGGGCGGAGCGGAAACACCCATGATGAAAATCGAGGCAATCATTCAGCCCTCACGGTTCGAATCGGTGAAGGATGCGCTGCGCGAAATCGGCATCGAAGGGATGACGGTGACGGAAGTGCGCGGCCACGGCCGGCAAAAGGGACACACCGAGGTGTATCGCGGGCGCGAATACACCGTGGACCTTCTTCCAAAGATTAAATTGGAAATGGTGCTGCCGGACGGGTTAGTAAACCGCGCCGTGGACACAATTCTGAAGACCGCCAAGACAGGAAAGATTGGTGACGGTAAGATATTCCTATCGAGGGTTGAGGAAGCGATCCGGATTCGCAACGAGGAGCGTGGTGAAAACGCGCTCTAGCCATTCACTCTTGGCCGCCCAGCAGCCGATTTACTGACCGCAGGACGCTCAACGTGACTACCGCTGCACGCCCCAGTCTTACTCCGGGCATCCCACCCGAAAAGAACATGCAAGGTTCCCCAACGCCCTTGTCCGTGCTCGGCCCGCGGGCTGAGGCTGAACGGCAACGCATCCGTCAACAATTCGAGGCCGGGACCAGTGCGCGAGAAACTCTGCGCGCGTTGTGCGAGCTGGCGGACCACAACGTCCAACAAATTTTTGGAGAACTGCTGCGCGTCCACAACCGCGATGCGCAAGGACTTTGCCTGCTGGCGCTGGGCGGCTACGGGCGGCGGATGCTCTTCCCTTACTCCGATCTCGACATTCTATTTTTGCTGGGCAACGAAAGAGTGGAGCAGGAATTGCGGCCGCTCATCTCCGAATTTTCGCGGACGTTGTGGGACATTGGATTTCGCGTCAGCTCGGCGGGGCGCGTTGTGGACGAATGTAAGCGGATCGAAGAGGACAATGCGGAGTTTCATCTGGCTTTGCTGGATCGCCGGTTCCTGGCCGGAGACTCAGCGCTTTTTGAAAAGCTCGACGCGAAAGTTTTGCCCGCGTCGGAAAAGCAGGCACGTCCTTTCCTGCTGGCGCAAATCCACCGTCTGACCAGGGAACGATTGACCCGCTTCGGAAATACGATTTTTCACCTCGAGCCCAACGTGAAAGAATCGCCGGGCGGCATGCGGGATTATCAGGCGACCATTTGGCTGCGTCAGATCGTGGAGGAAAAGAGGGGGATTCGAAACGTCACCGCCGCGGAGGAAGAACTTTCCGCAGCGGCCGTCGATTTTCTCAGTGCCATCCGATGTTTCCTGCACTACAGCAACGCCCGGAACGATAACACGCTCACTTATGAGCTGCAGGCGGCGGCAGCAGAACGCGCTCTCGGCGTAGGTGACGGCGTGGCGCGAGCACCGGCGGAATGGATGCGCCAATATTTTCGGCACGCGCGCACGCTGAACCGGCAACTTCTGCGCTACCTAGAGCAAAAAGCCCCTGTGCCGCTATCGTTGCGGCAGCGCCTGTTCAATGCGGCGCGCTCCACCAAGAGCGAGCCAGCAGGCGGCAGATATTCCTCCGTGCGAGACGGGCTGCTGGAGGTTGTGGACCTGCCATCGTTGTCGGACCGCGCAATTACTTATTCCCTTTTCGCGGAAGCGGCCCGCACCGGAACACCGCTGAGCCGCGAGGCGGAGCGCAGCATCGGCTACATCCTTACCCATCCGGAACTCCCCCCGAAGAACACGCAGATTTCCTGGGCCACTCTGCGCGAAATCCTGGGCTCCGATTATCCGGGAGTGGCGTTGCGCTCGATGCAGCGGCTGGGGTTGCTGACGGAAGTCCTGCCGGAATTCGCGATGATCGACTCGCTGGTGGTGCGCGATTTTTATCATCGCTATACCGTCGATGAGCACTCTCTGCGCACCATCGAGCACCTTCAGGAATTGGCGGCACCGCCGGATGAGCGTGGAGCGCATTTCGTGCCGCTCTGGAAGACCGCTGAGCGGCGGGATTTGCTGATCCTGACGCTGCTCTTGCACGACGTGGGAAAAGGGATGCCGGTGGAGAATCACGTCACCGGCAGCCTCGCCGCGCTCGACAGCGCCGCCAAGAGATTGCAACTTTCGCCGGAAGAAAAGGAAGAAGTCCACTTCCTGATCGAACACCACTTGGACATGTCCGCCACAGTGCAACGGAGAGATATCTTCGATCCCGCCACGGTTTCCGCGTTTGCGCAGTCCGTCACCACGCTGGAGCGCTTGCAAAGATTGTGCCTGCTGACCTATGCGGACATTCACTCCGTCAACCCGGAAGCGCTAACACCATGGAAAGCAGAAATGCTGTGGCAGCTTTTCGTTGCCACTTCCAACCACTTTAGCCGCACGCTGGATCGCGACCGCTTGCACGCACCGGATGAAGGCTCGCTCCTCCAGCGCGTTAAAGCCAAGGCGGGCCAGGCCACAATCGAAGAGATCGAGCGGTTCCTCGAAGGATTCCCGCGCCGGTATCTGGCCGTGCATTCCGCGGCCGAGATTGCGGCGCACTTCGAGCTTTATCGCAAGCTGGGCACCGTTCCCGTGCAAACGGAGCTCCTCGCCACGCGCCATGGGTTCTCTCTAACAGTGCTGACGGAGGACCGCCCCGCGCTTTTCGCCACAATTTCGGGCGTGTTGGCCGGATGGGGCATGAACATCAACAAGGCGGACGCTTTCGCCAACGCCGCGGGCGTCATCCTGGACACTTTTCATTTTGCGGATTTGCACCACACGCTGGAGCTGAACCCCAGCGAGGCTGAGCGCTTCCGGAAGAGTCTTGCCGATGTCGTGAATGGAAAGGCGCCGCTGGAACCGCTATTGAAGAGCCGCGTAAGCGCCAGCCGCGCACGGGCGCCGAAGATCACCGTCGAAACGCGCATCAACTTCGACGATGCTTCATCGGCGCACAGCACGCTAATGGAAATCGTTACGCAGGATCATCCGGGATTGCTCCATGAGATTGGCTCGGCGCTGGCGCGCCTGGGATGCAACATCGAAGTCGCGCTGATCGACACGGAAGGCCACAAGGCTATCGATGTCTTCTACCTCACCGGGCAAGGCAAGAAGCTCACCACGCAGAAGCAGGAGCTCCTTCGCGAAGTTCTCCAGGGAACTTTGGTCTAGCCCACCTCAAAACTGGCTTACTCCGGCAGGCAGTCCGCCTATTTGGTTATCTTTGCGATGAATGCCGAGTAAGGCTCCATCGGCAATTCCGCCGCCATCGCGGGTAGGGGCTTGTGGAAACTTGTCAGCAGAACGCTGAGCCTCGGCTGGGCAAACCCAAGCGGGGAAAGATCGAGCCCTACGTTCTGGTTCGAAGCCGACATATTTAGTACTACAAGGATCGCTTCGTCCTTGTAGCGCCGCACATAAGTCAGCACGTTCGGGTCGTTCTCATTCAGCAACTGGAAATCGCCTTCGAGCAGCGCGGGTTCCTTGTGGCGCAGCGCAAGCAATTGCCGGTAAAAGCTGAGCACGGAATTTGAGTCTTTCATTTCGCTCGCGACGTTGTGGGCCTTGTAACTCGCCGGAACCGGCAGCCACGGCTTGGCCTTGCTGAACCCGGCGTTCTGGCTTTCGTTCCATTGCATCGGCGCGCGTTCCCCGTCGCGGCCTTTTTCCAGCGGCCATCCGAGCTTCCCAATCGGGTCTTGCACGTCATCTTTGCTTTTCGGGTCGTTGTTCTCCATGCCAATCTCTTCGCCGTAATACATGATCGCCGTGCCGCGCAGCGTCAGGTACAGCGTTGCCATCATCTTGGCGATGTCGTCGTTGTGCGTTCCATCAGCGTAGCGTGTGTACGAACGCACGATGTCGTGATTGGTGATCACATAAACGGGCCAGTGGCCGGCGGCATTCACGGCGGCGATGTGCTTGCGGTATTGATCCGCGGAGAGCCCTTTGAACTCCGTCATCATAAGGTCCATCGGCAGCTGCAGTTCGTCGTTGTGTTCGCCGTAGTAATCCTTCAGCTCCGAAACGTTGGAGGTCCACGTTTCGCCGATCAGCACGGAACCAAACTCGTCCGCCGCACTGCGCAATTTGCGCATCACGTCGTGTACTTCCGGCAGTTTCTTGTCGTACTTCTCCTCCATGTTCGGCCGCCCAAACTTGTCCGTGCCCGGCAGGACCGGATTGTCCGTAAGCTTCGGATCCTCGAAAAGAGTGTCCACGGCGTCCAGGCGGAATCCTGCCACGCCGCGCTTGTACCAGAAGCGCGTCACGTCCAGCATGGCTTTCTCCACCGCCGGATTCCGCCAGTTCAAGTCCGGCTGCTCCGGATAAAAGTAGTGGTAGTAATACTGATTCGTCTTCGGGTCGAGCTTCCAGGCGGAAAGCCCAAACGTGGAGAGCCAGTTGTTGGGCGGTTCGCCTGGAGCTTTGCCGTCGCGCCAGATATACCAGTCGCGATGTTCCGAAGTTTTCGACGACTTCGAATCCACGAACCATTTGTGCTGGTCCGACGTGTGATTCACTACGAAGTCGAGGATGACCCAGATGTTGCGCCTCTGTCCCTCGCTCACCATCCGGTCGAAGTCCTTCGTCGTTCCATACATCGGATCAATCGCTTCGTAGTCGGACACGTCGTATCCGAAATCCACCTGCGGCGACGGGAAACATGGCGTGATCCATATGGCGTCCACGCCGAGATCCTTCAAGTAATCCAATTTCGACACGATGCCGTTCAGGTCGCCAATCCCATCGTTATTGCTGTCCGCAAAACTTCGCGGATAAATCTCATAGAACACCGCGTGCTGCCACCACGGGTGCCCTTCGGCGTCGACTGGTTTCGTCTGCGCCGCCGCAACTACGACTGTGCTCAAGGAGCACAGCCCAACCAATACAAACCGGATTACTTTCTTAAACATTCCGAATCGACTCCTTGCCCGAAAGCGTAAACGGGTTGTCTTTCGCCGCGGCGGCTACGGGTTCTTTGCCTTACGTTCCCCGGATTTTGCTCTGAAGTCTAACGCGACAGTCTTCATTTGGGGCGCTTTCGAACTGCCCTCAACAAAAGAAACCCGAAGTTTCACCGATCCATCCGACATTTTGACCAGTTCAGCGCCCTCAGCGGCCGTCAGTTGTTCCCCTCCCCAAACGGAAAGTTCATACGTGCGTCCCACTTTTCCTTCCAGTTTGAGAAAAGCCAAGTTATGCGGACCGGTCCAAGTCTCCGAGAGAATCCGGATACCTTCGCTGGCGCTGCCTAGCGCAGGCAGATCAGATGAGTAGCTCACTCCAAAATCATTTCGCAGCCGTATCCGCAGAGTGCTCGACCCGCCGTTCACACCCAAATGCACCAGTACATGTTGATCGCTTCCGCTCGCTTCAACCTTGGATGGGACGGCCCGCCCATTCAATTCCGCCCCGAGTATTTCGGCTCGCAGACTCACGGCGGGCTCGAAATCCATCGTGCATTCAGCGGATCCTCTGCGGCCGATTTCCAACGTAATCGCGTCCGCGCTTTTTTTGTAGGTCAGGTCCAAAGTGTCTGTGCCCACGGCAACCCCGCGAACCGAGAACGCGGTCCAATCCACCGGAGCATGCGGAGCAAACGTCATCGTGTGCTTGGCCGCGTCCGCGTGCAACCCAAACATTCCACGCAGCAGCGGGCTCACGACCATCGCCGCCGACCAAATCTGGTGCGGCGAACTCGTCGAGAGTGGCTGGTAATAATCCCCGGAAAGCACTTCAGTAACGTGTCCCAGCGAACCATCGAGCGCCAGCAGCGCGTTGGCGCGCAGGTTCGCGTACGCCGGAAACGCCTGATGATACCGATATTCCCCGACCGAAGCCCATCCCGTGAATAGCGGCCACACGGAACCGTAGTGGTAGCCTCCGCCGCTAAATTTCGGCGAATTCACGGAAATAATCCGCATGCCCCAGTCCGTCTGGTGGTCAAGCCCGGCCAGTTGCTGGATCATCGGCACCGCATCCGCTTCGCTGGGCAGGCCAAACCACATCGGCACCGTCGCGAGCACGCTTGGCTCATCCACTTTTTGGTCGTTCTTGTCCAGCGCAAAGGCAAACCGTTTTTCGGGTGCGATCCAGAAACTTTCATTCACCAGCGCACGCTGCTTCTCAAAATCCTTCTCCAGCGCCTTGTTCAATTCCTCCTGACCCGTCGCGCGCGCCAGATTCGCAAGCGCCCGCAGCGCTTCCGCCCCCAGCCCACTTTGGTAATACTCCGTCTTCACCGGTAGCAGCGGCCCGCCCTCGACCCAGCCGTGCCCGACGCCAAGATTCTGCGGCAAGCCTCGCGCGTCATAAGTGGATTTCAGAAACTCATAAGCCTTCCGCAGGCTCTCCCACTTTTCCTTTGCAAATGCGGCGTCGCCGCTCTCCACGACGTAATCATTCATCGCGATGATGTATAGCGGCGTGGCATCGGCGGAAGCGTAAGGATAGGGATAGCCTTTGAACCAGTCCACGAAATTCGCGCCCTGCGAAATCTCGTGCGAAATCTTGCCGTCTTCCCGCTGATACTTGCTGATGAACGCCAGCGCCGTGCGCGAGTCGGAAAAATCGCCCGCTGCATTGAGCGCAAACGATGTCCAAAACGAATCGCGCCCGAAAAACCACGCAAATCCCGGCCGCTGGCTCTCCCCCGAAGTGCGGTATCCCGCCACGAGCCCCGTGCCCAAGTATGGATTGTTCACCATGCCCTGCAACATGCTGACGCGCGACCAATCATAAGCGTGCTGGATCTGCGCGTCGGGCAGTTCCACACTCACTGTTTTTTCCAAATAATCCCGATAGTATTCCGCGGATTCCTTCCAAAGTGCAGCGTAATCGGACGTAAGATGCGCATACGTTTTCTCCGCTGCCGCCCGTCCTTCCAGCGACCCCGCAATAACGATCAACTTTCTGTCCTTGCCTCTCGCCGTGGGTCCCAGCCGGAACGAACTCTCCTGCGACTCCGAATAATTTGTCTGGAATTCTGCGTGCGGCTCCGTCGCCGCCGGTGAACCCACCAGCGCCGAGAATTTTCTCTGCTCCTCGCCAAAATAAAACGCATGCTGCGCGGCCGACCAGTCCAGATAAGTCGCTCCAAGCGCGGCCGGCCACTCCAACTGAAAATCCCGGTGAAAAGCGGCTTCAATCTCCAAGGGCTGCTCTGTCTCTACGTCGAGCAGGATTACCGCGCCCTGTTCCCGCACGGGAACGAAGAATGTTTCGCGCGCGCTGAACGTATCTCCCGCATAGAGAATCGTGGCGGACTCCGGCCGCACCGTAACCGTCCTCGCCAATGCCTCCGCCGCCAGGGCTCGCCCTTCGGTATGAAATTTCAGGTGAAACTCGCGGAAAATCTTCAGCGGGTACACCCACGCTTCCATGCGGCCGGATTCACTTCCCAGCAGCCCCGCACGTGTCCCCGTGATTGGCAGAAATTCCCATGGACGCACTGCGCGCGAAAGCTCCAGTTCGTGCGTTTTCTGCTGTACCCGCTGGCTCCAGCCCTCGGCTGCTCCGCTTCCCATAATCACAATTACCGCGAGACATGCACAAAACAATCTCAGCATCAAACGCAACCGCTCTTGAGATTGAACAGATGCTTCCGGCGTGATGTGCATTCTGACGGCCCCCGCTGCGTGGTGTGCTTGCATTGCCTCGTTGGCCTTACTATAAAGGAAAGCGCCGGATTCTAGCACGGCGCTCGCAAGGAAAGGTATCGCTACTTTTGTCTTTCACACGCCGCGCATTTCTCCAATCACTGAGCCGTTCCGCGATCGTTCTTCCGCTGGAGAAAGTGCTTGCACTGGCGCTCCCGAAAAATTTGCTGCCGCGATCCTTTTCTCAAAGCGCTGCTTCTCCACAAACCGCCGCCCCCCACAACGATCTTGGCGTTTCCTTCCTCAACGTTGCGCGCGAATCCGGCCTCAACGCCAAAACCATTTTCGGCGACGAGCACAAAAATAAATATCTTCTCGAAACCACCGGCTGCGGCGTCGCCTTCTACGATTACGACAACGACGGCTGGCTGGACATTTTTCTCGTCAACGGCACCCGCCTCGAAGGTTTCCCCGCCGGCCAGGAACCCACCAATCATCTTTTCAAGAACAATCGCGACGGCACATTCACCGACGTCACCGCCAAAGCAGGCCTGCTTCATTCCGGCTGGGGACAGGGCGTGTGCATCGGCGACTACGACAACGACGGCTTCGACGATCTCTTCGTCACCTACTTTGGCAAGAATGTCCTCTATCACAACAACGGCAATGGCACATTCACTGACGTCAGCGAAAAAGCCGGCGTCGCCGGAAACGGCAAGCGCTGGAACACCGGCTGCGCTTTCGTCCGCCAGTTCCCGAATCCGGCCCCTGTCTCTACAAAGGCGTGATGGTTGCCTGCGGCCCGCCGGGACTCAACGGCGGAAAAAACATTCTCTACCACAACAACGGCGATGGCACGTTCTCCGACGTCAGCGAAAAATCCGGCATTCTGAAAGCCAACGGCACTTTTGGCCTCGGCGTCCTCACTGCCGATCTCGATAACGACGGCTGGCCGGACATTTACGTCGCCAACGATTCCACCGCCAGCGCGCTTTATCAAAACAAAGAGAACGGTACCTTCACCGACATCGCCATCGAGGCCGGCTGCGCTCTCAGCGCCGACGGCAAGCCACAAGCCGGCATGGGCATCTCCGCCGCCGATTACGATCTCGACGGCAATCTCGATCTGGTCAAAACCAATTTCGCGGGAGACACCCCTTCGCTCTACCACAATCTCGGCGGCGCGAATTTCGAGGACACCACCTATCAGGGCGGTCTCGGCAAGCACACGCAATATCTCGGCTGGGGCTGCGGTTTCTTCGACATGGACAACGACGGCTGGCCCGACATTCTTATCTGCAACGGCCACGTCTATCCCGAAGTCGAGCAGCTTAAGACCGAAGCGGGTTATCCGCAGCGCAAGCTGCTCTACAAAAATCTGCGTAACGGCCGCTTCGACGATGTTTCCTACGATGCCGGTCCTGGAATCTCCGCTCCGGTCGCTGCGCGCGGCTGCGCTTTCGGCGACTTCGACAATGACGGCGACCTCGACGTCGTCGTCAACACCGTCAATGATTTTCCCCAGCTTCTGCGTTGCGATTCGCGCACCGCGAATAACTGGATCAAAATCAAAACCATTGGCACAAAATCCAATCGCAGCGGTATCGGCGCGCGCATCAAATGCGTCACGCATCTCCCGGGCGAAAAAAGTCTCCATCCCCAAATCGACGAAGTCCACAGCGGCGGCGGCTATTTTTCGCAGAACGATCTGCGCGTCCACTTCGGCATTGGTAAAGCCGAATCCATCGAGCTCCTCGAAATCCGCTGGCCCAGCGGCCTCGTCGAAACGCTCAAAGACATCAAGCCCAACCAAGTCATCTTCGTCAAAGAGGGCGAAGGCATCATCCGCACCCGGCAATTCGATCCTCCCAAGTCCCCCAAGCCTCCAAAGTGAGTTCGCATGATCATTAATCGCAGAAACAGCGCGTCCCGTCATTTCGAGCGAAGCGAGAAATCTCTCTTCGCCTTGTCCTCGCTGATTTTGATCGCTTCCGTGTGGACCCTCGCCCTCCCCGCCTCCACCGGCGACCTCCCTTTCGGCCCCTGGACCCGCGCTGCCAACGAACCCATCCTTTCTCCGCAGGGCTCCACCTGGGAATCCGCCGGCACCTTCAATCCCGCGGTCGTTTTTCACAACGGCAAATTCGTCATGCTCTACCGCGCCCAGGACGCCTCGGGCACTTCCCGTCTGGGCTACGCCGAAAGCGCCGACGGTCTCCACTTCACTCGCCGCCCTGGGCCGGTCCTCTCTCCCGAAGCCCCGTACGAAAAAGACGGCGGCGTTGAAGACCCGCGCCTCCAGAAATTCGGGGACACCTACTACCTCACCTACACCGGCTACAACAAAAAAGACGCGCAGCTCTGCCTCGCCACCTCGCGCGATCTCATTCACTGGGATCGCAAAGGCGTGCTTCTCCCCGCCTACCAAGGCAACTGGAACAAAGGTTGGACCAAGTCCGGCGCCATCGTCCCCGAAAAAATCGACGGCAAGTATTGGATGTACTGGCTCGGCACCGCTGCCGACAAAACCGACCAGATGGGCCTCTCGTATTCCACCGATCTCCTCCATTGGACCGAAGCCACCGCTACTCCCATCCTCCCGCGCCGCCCGGGAATGTTTGACTCCCGCGTGGTCGAACCCGGCCCTCCGCCCATCCTCACTGACCGCGGCATTGTCCTCGTTTATAACGGCGCCGACGACCAACTCGTTTATCGCGCCGCCGTCGCCGTCTTCGACCGCCGCGATCCGCGCAAACTCCTCTCCCGATCCGATATCCCCATCCTCGCCCCCGAAAAACAATGGGAAAAAGTCGGCCAAGTCCCCAACGTAGTCTTCGTCGAAGCAATGGTTTTAATTAAGGGCAAAGACGAAGGTTTAGTCCAAAAGGACAATCGCTATTTCTTATACTATGGCGCCGCCGACAAGTATGTGGGCGTGGCGGAAGCTAGTATGAAGTGAGGGTCCGTCCTAGTTCCCTCCCTCGATGCCTCCAACAACCCCGTGATTCCGAGCTGTAGCTCAGGCCTTTAGGCGTGAGGAATCTCTCTTCGGCTTTGTCTGGAACTCGCCACTCGTCGCTCACCACTCGCCACTTTCTCTTCTACTATGGCGCCGCCGACAAATACATCGGCGTCGCGGAAACCCCCGCGAAGTGATACGCCTCTTTCGGAAGGATTCCGAAGGTTAACGCCCGTCGCGCATTGGTCGTTCCCAAAGGCGCGTTTTTCACTTCGATCTTTGAGTGCCGTTGCAATTTGTGGATTCTCCGGCCAGAATATACCGCCTTGCTGCCAACGCTATTTGGTAATCTGAACCTCTGATCCAAAATAGGTGAAGAATTGTCCGAGACGGAATTCCCCAAGCTGACCCGCCCTCCGCTCAGAGAGGCTTTAGTAGACATTCGATTGCGTGAGGAGCTTCCGGTTTCCGTGCTGTCAAAATTCCATGCGCCAAAAGGTTTCCCTATTGCCAAGGAAATGAGGCAGGGCCAATTTCAGCTCAAGTTGGATAAGGATAAACCCGCCCTAGCCGAAGTCCTCGCTGAAGGAGCGTTGGGATGGCGCTACGAGACGGATGATGGCTCAGCAGTGGTTCAACTACGTAGGAATGGGCTAACGTATAGCATCTTGAAGAATTACCCAGGCTGGAATGGACTCAGGGAAGCGGGTCGCGATGTGTGGCGAGAATTTCTTGCGGTCTCCGGGCCTGTCCATATCAGCAGACTAGCCGTAAGATACATCAACGCGATCAGTATCCCCCTAGGGGCAGACTACGATGAATATTTGACTACGGGTCCTCGAGTCCCGAAATCAGTTCCTCCGATCGTGACAAACTTCCTGCAGAGAGTGCTTGTCCCATTTGAAGAGGAGGCTGCGACTGCCATAATCACGCAAACGCTGGAAATGCCAGCTCCCGCCGCGGTCTTAGATATAGATGTCTTTACTGAATGTTCCTTGGAAGGAACATCTGCCGATATTTGGTCCAAGTTGGAGAGGCTGAGGGGCATTGCGAATAGGATCTTCTTTTCGTCTCTGACCGAGAAAGTGTTAGAATCGTATCGATGACTGTATATTGCCCTGCTGTTGATACTTCGTTGGGGTTGCGCGACTGGGCCAGCACCGGTGTGAGCGACGCCGCTCGCCACGTCAAGGTGGCCCTTGAAGAGTCTTTAGAACATTATCTGGAAACTAGGCTAGGGCTTCTTCTCCCTGAAATCGAAAATCTGCCCGTCGTTTGCAATGAAACTTCAATCCCCGTTGACCCGGATACTATTCGTGCTGCGACACAGTTTGCCTACTCTTTGCCACGGTTCGTACCCATACCTGAAGTGTCGGCTGACCCTGACGGGGAAATTTCGTTTGACTGGACCGGACCATCTGGCGAAATGTTTTCTGTAAGCGTCAACAAGCGGAATCGCCTTGCATACGCCGGTTGGTTCGGAGAGAAAAGCAGGGTCCATGGGATTGAGCAACTGGCTGAGGGCTGCCCTCAACAAATTGTCCGGGGTATTGAAAAGGCAATCCGCTGAGGCAGGCCCAGCTCGCCCTCATCAGTATTCCCTGTTGGCTAGATTTATCTTCCAAGAAGGCCACTACAGGAAGAAGGCCCCTGCGCAGCCGAAACCGGGTGCGTTCCTTCCGAGGCCTTCCACTCTGAAAACTTCAGCGCTGTGGAGAGATAAGCTTTCGGAGCAAGAAATCTGGAACATTGGCGATTTGCTTGGTACAGCGCGGAGTAAACAACCACTGGCGCGTGCCGACTTTGACGTGGCAGCTGTCTCAGAAGCTAAGCTAGCTATAGAGCCTGACTCGGAGCCACATCCTCGACATATAAACCTGTGTGGATGGCCAAATGGAAAAGATGAGCAGAAATCAATTGCACTGCTCTTATGCGCCCGATCAATCCTTCTTGTACGTGAAGATTCGGAGAGCAACCGATAACGAAATAGGAGTTTCCACCTCTATTGGCGCGCCGACGGCGCGCAACGCGCCTGCCGGTGGTTGGAGCCTTGGTGACGGTGCCCGTGTAAACTGTCATGCCCCACTTGCCTCGAAACTCACCCAACCTTCTGGCGCTATCTCGTTCAGCCTAAACCGCTTGCAAATTGTTATTGACAAGTACGATACTTCATGGTAACATGTTGTGTGATAGTTAGACGCCACCTCGCCGAAGCTCTCCAATTTCAACGTTCCTCTCTGCCCCTAACCCATTCGCCCCTAAGTTCTTTCCTCTCACACTTTTATCCGACCCCCACCTGCTAAACCCTACCGTGTCAAACTCTTACAAAATGGTGGGGGGAGGGGGTCGAGGCAGTCAAGCGCCCATGTGCCAACCCCTTTAAAATCAACACTTGCACGACAGTTCGCAAGTGTTGCAAACAAAAGACTTACGCCCCGGCTAAGCCTCTGGATGCAATACTTACAAAAATCATAGGGGGGAGGGGTGGTTATGGTTAACCAGAAATCGCCTCGCGGACCTGTGGCTCACCCCTTCAGGGGTGAGGTTTCTGTCTCTCGGTCGGCGTGCCGGAGCCTTCTTTCAGCGTGTGGACGGCGTCGACGGGCAAGTTTTCAAAGCGTTCCACCAAGCCGCTGGGCCAGCGCACCTGCACCGAATCGACCTTGGAAGCGGATCCGAGGCCAAAGTGAACACGCATATCATTGTTAGACATATAGCTGGAACCGCTGCGCACTTCGTCGACAAACGTGCGCGTGCCGGCCTTCACGGTGATCCTCGCGCCAATGCCGTCGCGATTCGATTTCGTGGTGCCCGATCCGGAAAAATGTCCGGAAGAAAACGACGTTCTCATCGTCCGAAACGCAATCCAATGATTGCCGTTGCGAACGTCGTTCACCAGCAGCATCGGCGGCGCGTTCATGTTGCTGATCACCGCGGACATGCGGCCGTCATTCCACAAATCGCCCACGGCCAGTCCGCGCGAAGAGCTTGCCGCCGTGATTCCCGGCCCAGCGTTGGCGGAAACATCCGTGAAAGTTCCGTTGCCGTTGTTGTGATAGAAAATCTTCGGCTCCCTGAAATTGCTGCCCAGGTGCTGACTGTCCACCTCCGGATAAACGTGGCCGTTCACCAGCAGCAGATCGGGCCAGCCGTCATTGTCTGCATCGAGGAACGTCACGCCCCAGCCGAGACACTGCGTGTTCAAGCCGAATCCCGCGGGAAAAGTCTTGTCGTCAAACGTTCCGTCGCCGTTGTTGTGGTAAAGCGTGGAGGTATCGTCTGAAAAATTTGTCTTGAAAAGATCCAGACGGCCGTCGCCGTCATAGTCGCCGACCGTGGAGCCCATCCCGGCTTGCTCGCGTCCGTCATCATTGAACGCGGCGCCCGCAACAACCGCGACATCGGTGAATGTGCCGTCGTGATTGTTGTGGTACAGGATGCTGGCGGTGCTGTCGCAGGCTACGAAAATATCCGGCCAGCCGTCGTCATCGTAATCCAGCGTGGAAACGCTAAAGGAGTAATGGCCGTTGGTCTGATCGATGTGCGCCTTTTTGGTGACGTCTTCAAACGTGCCGTTGCCGAGATTGTGATAAAGAATATTTTTCGCCCACGGCAGCCCGCGCGGCCCGCACATCACCGGAACGCCTTTCCACATGCAGGAAGGCTGCGCGCCCGGCGCAAACGCAGTGGCCGAATCGTAGTCGACGTAGTTGGCGACCATTAAATCGAGCTTGCCGTCGCGGTCGTAATCGACGAAGGCGCAGCCGGTGCCCCAATATTTTCCGGTGCCCGCGACATGCGCTTTTTCGCTGACGTCGGTAAATGTTCCGTCGCCGTTGTTGTGGTAGAGAACATTTTTGCCGTAGTAGGTCACGTACAGATCTTCGAAGCCGTCGTTGTCGTAGTCACCGACGCACACGCCTTGGCCCCAGCCGGTGTGAGTCAAGCCGGCTTTTTCAGTGACGTCCGTGAACGTGCCGTCGTGATTGTTGTGGTAGAGGTGGCTTGTCGGCGCTTTGCCCGTTGGCAAAGGTTCCAGCTTGGTGCCGTTCACGACAAAAATATCCGGCCAGCCGTCGTTGTCGTAGTCAAAAATGGCGACGCCGGTGCCCGTCGTTTCAATGATGTATTTTTTTGTGTTTTCCCCGCCGAAAATCACCGGAGCACTGAGCCCCGCTTTCTGCGCGACATCGGTGAAATGCACGATCGGCTTGGCGTTTGCATTCTGGGATTTAGCAGCGTCGGCGTTGGGAGAGTTTGGTGACTGCATAGAGAGCCAAGCGCAAAGCACAACAAAGGAGAGAAGCCGAACAAAAGAAAAGTCGGGAGTCATCAATTTCCAATGATAGCAAGGTCTGGTCGGAGATGAAGTCTACTTGAAGAGAATCTCCGCAAAGAAGCTTGTGGAATGGTTCGTGAATGTGAACGTGCTAGTATTTTTGAGAACGCTCTGCGGAAGTTAATCGAATGAAATTGATGTTCATTCATCGCTCGACGCCAATCTTCAGACTCTGCGCTGCGCTACTGTTTCTCTGCTGCGCTGGAGCGTTGAAATGTGCCGCGCAATCCGCGAGTTCTGCGAAGGCGGACGCGGCTTCGCGAGCGAGCGCCACCTATCAGCACGGCATGTCGGCGCTGCAAAAGGGCAATCTCGCTTCCGCGCGCGCGGATTTCGAAAAAGTCGTGCGGCTGGCGCCGAGCAGCCCGGAAGGACACAACTCTCTGGGCTGGGTTTTGCTCGCGCAGGGAGAGATCGATTCCGCGATCGTGCATTTCCGTTCCGCGGTGAAACTGAACCCGGATTTTGCGCTGGCGCACATGAATTTCTCCATGGCGCTTTACCGAAAAGGAGACGTGGCCGCCGGGCTGCGGGAAGCGAAAGAAGCGGTGCGTCTGTCTCCGGACGATTCCGAGACTCATCACATTTTGGCGCGCACGCTGGATTTTTCCGGGGATCTCGACGGCGCCATCGGCGAGTTTCGGCGTGCGATCGAACTGGAGCCGCAAAGGGCGGAATTGCACGACGATCTCGGTGCCGTGCTGGTGCAGAAGTCTGACGCGCAAGGGGCGGCCGCGGAGTTTTCCGAAGCGCTCCGGCTGCAACCTGATTTCGCGCAAGCGCATTTTCATCTGGGCGTTTTGCGTTACCAGGAAAAATCAATCGAAGATGCCGTCCAGCATCTTCATTCAGCAGTGCAACTGAATCCAGCGGACCCGGGCGCTCACTATTATTTAGCGCAAGTTCTGAAGACCAGAGGCGACACAGCGGCGGCGATCCGCGAGTTGCAGGCTTGCGTCGAACTAAATTCAGATTATCCTGACGCGCAAAATAGCCTGGGCCTGCTGCTGCAGCACAACGGCGAGATGGAGCAAGCCGTCAAAGCATTTCGCCAGGCGGTGAAATTGCAGCCGCAAAATCCCGACGCGCACAATAATCTTGGGCTGGCCTTCTTGCAGACAGGCGATGGCAACGGGGCCATCGCTGAATTCCAAACCGCAATCCGTTTGCGGCCCGACGACAGCGGATACAAAGGCAACCTGGGCGCGGCACATTTGCAAGTGGCGGATTTCGACGCCGCCATTTCTGAATTTGAGGCAGCGCTTAAGCTTTCCCCGCAGGATGCAACACTGCATTACGATCTTGGACTCGCGCTCAAGCTGAAAGACAAATTGCCGGAAGCCATGGCCGAAATGCGCAAGGCCGCGGAGTTGGACCCCGGGCAAGCGGACGTGCATTACACGCTCGGAGTGACGCTCTGGCAGCAAGGGGATTTTGCCAGAGCTGCGGACGAACTACGCGCAGCGATTCGTACCAAGCCGGATTACGCGGAGGCGTATTACACGCTGGGAACGGTGCTGAAACAGAAGGGCGAGCTTCAGGATTCAGCGTCGGCTCTACGGGAAGCCATCCGGTTACAGCCGGATTTCGCGGGCGCGCATACCACTCTGGCAACCGTGCTCCGCCAGCTCGGAGACGCCGAAGGCGCCGCGGCCGAAAGCAAAGCGGGAGCGGAAATCGCGAAACAGAAGACCAGCGAACAAGCGGCGCTCTTCGCCACAAATTCGGGACGCCGGCTACTCAACACGGGGGATCTTGATGGCGCCATTTCGCAATTCCGGGCGGCGATCAACTCTTCGCCAAATTACGCGGCGGCGCATTTTGAGCTGGGGCTGGCTCTGCGTCAGCAAGGAAAAGCAAAAGAGGCGCAAGAGGAATTTCAGAAGGCGGCCACGCTCGATCCGAGTTTGAAGGCGCCAGCATCGAAGAAGAATTAGGAATACTCAAAGTGCGATCGCGAAGCTGACAGTGTCAGAGTTTAGTTCAAACCTGTTCGCTCTACGCAGGCCCTTTGCGCAGAGCGACCAACTCCGAGCTGACTGGCACGCCCTTGGCAACTTTCACGTGAATCACCGCTTCAAACGGTTTCAGTTCACCCGAGTTCGAAACCGAGAGCCGCAACAGCAGTTGTTCGAGGGAATCCTGCTGGCATACATATTCGACAGCGGCTTGCGTGCCAATGGTCGTGGCGCCCGCCAGAATTAGGATCGAGTGCGCAGGATTCAATCCTCGCTTCAGCGCTATGACCGAATAGTCGGCAGTCAGCGCCTCGTCTGGCGGAGAAGGAAGAAACTCCTTTGGTTCGCCGGACTCCGGATGAAAATTGATGATTTCCATGGTGCCCATGCGCGGCCCGGAAATGATCTGCTTGAAGGCGAATTCCTGCGTATTGGGCAACTCCAACAGGGTCAGATTCTCCGAGGGAGAGCCTATGAAGATGAGATCGTTGTTCTTGGCGTCGTCCAGGGAAAACAGGCTGCCGCGCTTCACGCGAATTTGCTGATGAAGCCTCTCAAAAACGCTATCGAGAGCGTGCACTGCCAGCACTTCACCTACCCCGGTGTAATGATCCAGGATCACCGCGCCGGAATCCTTGGCACGATTGTAGTAGCGCATGCCAACGTAAGGCCGGCCGACGAAGGCCGCGTTACTGAAAATGACCCACGGCTCCTGCTGCCCGGTAAGAAACCCTTTCCAGAAAACGTGAAAAGCAACCGGCAGGTCAGGACTGTCGCCGGCCACCCGGGCTTCCGCGACCCTGCGATTCAGGAAACGGTCGGTCGCCACGGCGACGGCGGAAGCGAGCACAACGGAAAGTGCAATGACGGCGATGACCCAAGTACGCGAGGTCCGGCCATTCGCGTCCAGATTGCTCGTTGACTCGTGAGCAGAAGCCACGTGGTTGCGTCCAGCCCCGTGGGGACGAGGGTGAAAGGTAAGGCCGTAAGTGCCTTTGGGCAGCTCCACGACGGTCTGATCTTCAGCGCCTTCGGAGGCGTAGTACTCAGCCAGCTTGGTGCGGAGCCGCCCTGCCTGGACTCGCACCATGGAATCTACGTGGGGATCAAAATCCTGCTGCCGCCCGAAGACTTCCGTCGCGATTTGATACTCCTTTGGAGAGGCACCCGGGTGCTCCAACGAATGAGCTGCCAGGTAGCGGAGCAGCTTGCAAAGAGATTCGGAACCGTGCAGGGCATGGCTGCTGAGAAGTTTGTCGATTTGGTCATGGAACAGGGCTTTCTCAGTCATCGAAAACCACCGGTGGGGATTGTAACACCAAAGTAACACCTGTGCATCTCTGTGTGAGGACACAGCTTAAACCGCGTAACCGTATCAGACCCTTGGAGACTATCCTTGTAACCAAAAAACTGATAGAAGGCATCACAAATACACGCTGACTCCGGTTTGGTGTCCGCGCTTCCTGTGCCCTATATGTGCACACAATTGAGTGTGGGAGCGTGCGCGGATGGCGTAGCGAGATTTCGGTCGAGGAGTTTGGGGGCTGTTCACTGCTAATTGGTCGGTTGGTTCGGCTACCGCATTTCCCATTTTCATACTGAAACGCGCCTTCTTGATTAAGTTTCATGTTGGCGCAACGACGTGACGTTTGCCGAGCGAATTGACGAGAGCAATGCTGCAGCTGCCGTGGGGCAAGTGATTGGAATGGAATTGGCAAGTGCTTTCAATCAGGAAAGAGCAGTCAGGAGGGGTGTAATGAGAAGGCTAGCGACGGTGGGGTGGATTCTCGTTCTTTGTCTCGCGGTGGGGTTTGGCGCAAGCACGGCATCGGGCCAGGCGGTGTATGGAAGCATCATTGGCACGGTGACGGACCCGCAAGGCAATGCGGTAGCGGGGGCCAAGGTCACTGTGACATCGGTGACGAAGAACACGACTGATGAAACCACGACAAATGATAGCGGAAATTATTCCGTTATCCACCTGATCCCCGACACCTATAGGGTCAAGGTCGAGGCAACGGGTTTCAAGGCTTATACGGTGCCAAACGTCCTGGTGCAGGTGGATACGGCGACGCGCGTCGATCCGCAGTTACAGGTTGGCGAGGTCACGCAGTCGGTCGAAGTCACTGGCGAAGTACCGCAACTCAAGACCGACCGTGCCGACGTTTCGCTCGATTTCAGTGCGGATTACGTTGAGAAACTCCCGCTTGTAAACCGCAACTTTCAGTCGCTGTTGCTTTCGGCTCCCGGGACGCAGCAAATAGGCTGGGGCCACGCGGCCACGGAGAACCCGCAAGGCTCGCAGCAGACTTTCGTCCAAGGCCAGCACTTTAGCGGCACGGGCTACGAACTGGACGGAACCGACAATCAGGACCCGATCCTGGGCATCATCATCATCAATCCCAATTTGGACTCGGTGGAAGAAGCGAAGATCACGCTGCTGAACTATGACGCTGAATTTGGAAAGTCCGTAGCGGGCTTGATGGTGGCGTCAACCAAGTCCGGCACGAATGATATCCATGGGAGCGCTTTTTGGTTCCGAAACTCCGATGCCACACAGGCGCGCAACCCCTTCACCCAGTCAACTGGCGCGCTGCCTCATTCGAAGTGGAATCAATTTGGCGGGTCGGTGGGCGGGGCAGTCATCAAGAACAAATTGTTCTATTTTGCCGACTATCAAGGAACCCGACAGGCCAACGGCGTCACAGATAACATTGTGATACCCACATCCAAGGTTCTCAGCACCTGCACGGCGACAACGGGTAACTGCGATTTGAGCGAGTACCTCACGGCAGGTGTCAGCGGAGGCGGCCAAGTCTACGACCCTGCGACTGGAAACGCCAATACCGGCGCGGGACGCACGGCCTTCGCGGGCAATTTGATTCCTGTGGGCCGGCTCTCTCCCATTGCTGTAAAATTATTGAAACTCTTTCCGCAGCCGGCAAACGCGAACGTGAAGGCTTTTAACTTCTTTGGTAACGGTTCTGGCCCATTCCACGGGAATACGTTCGACACACGGGGCGACTATCAGGCCCCAGGGAATTTGCACATCTTTGGCCGTTACACCCGTGCCTACTATAGCCTAAATGGGCAGCCCATCCTGGGTATCGGGCTCGGAGGCCAAGGTACTGGAGTTGGGGGCTTGAGCGGCAGCTCCATCATTCACAACCACAGCTTGGCAGCGGGATTCGACAAGGCAATCAGCACAACGCTGCTGACGGACTTCCGGTTCGGCTGGTTCAAGTACAATCCGCATTCGATCAAACCGGACGCGAACGTCGCGGCCGCGCAAGCATTGGGACTGAACGGACTAAACACTAGCGATACGTCCACCGGAGGCCTCCCCGCTTTCCAGTTTGACGGCACGCTGACTAACTTTGGAGACGGCCTGGATCCTTCCCGCTGCAACTGCCCGCTAATTGAAAATGAGCACCAGTACCAGTTCGTGAACAACTGGACCAAAATCAGTGGGAACCATGCCATGAAGTTTGGCGCAGACCTTCGCTTTGCGCACAACCTGCGCTTCCCAAGCGACGCCAATCGAACGGGGCAACTCGTCTTCAGCCACAAAGAGACGTCGCTTTACGACCCGGTTTCCGGGAGCAACGCGGGCGGGCTGGATCTAGCTTCTTTTCTATTAGGTGATGTTTCCAAATTCGAGCGTTTCGCCAGCGTTAGCCAAAATGCCGCGGAGAGTCAGAAGCGCTTTTTCCTGTATGCCCAGGACCAATTCCGGATGAGCAGCAAGTTGACAATCACCTATGGCATGCGTTGGGAAGACTATTTCCCGGAGTCCGTGAATGCCAAGGGCAATGGCGGTTTTGCAAACCTCGACCAAGGCGTCATCCGGGTGAGCGGGAACGGCCCGTACGGGTCAAACGGCAACATCCGAAACTATATCGGCGCATTCGGGCCGCGCATAGGCATCGCATATCAATTGCGGCCAAAAACTGTCGTGCGCATCGGCTACGGCCGGAGTTTCGACATCGGAGTATTCGGCTCGAACTTTGGCCATGCCGTGACGCAGAACCTCCCCGTGCTTGTTCACCAATCCATCCAAGCGCATGACCTCATTCCTGCAGCCATCAACGACAACGTTCCCGTATATCAGATGGACTCGGCCACCGGGCCACAACCGGCCCAGTTCCCGGCGGTCCGTTCTAATGGCACGATTCCTCTGCGTGGACCGACAAACAGCGTGGATCCGCGAATTCGTCCGACGGTGCAACGACCCGCTAGCATAGATATGTGGAACGCAACGGTCGAGCACCAGTTGACCTCCACGATGACAGTGGAAGTGGCTTACGTCGGAAATAAGGGCACGCACGGATTCGCGGGTGACGGACCGGCATATAACGTTAATGAGAGAAGCATTGCTGGGTATGGGACTGCGAACCCGGACAACGCACGTCCCTTCTTCAACCATTACATCTATCCTGATTGCTCTGTCTCGCAGGGAGTCTGTGGCCTGGCCAATGTTCCACTGTCGGATCAGCTGACTTGCTGCTCGTCGGACTTGGGGAACTACTTTGGCATGGATGCAAGCAGCAACTACAATGCGTTGCAACTCAAAGTGGAAAAGCGAATTTCTCAGGGACTCCAATTCGTCTCGCATTACACTTTTTCGCGCGCGAGATTCCATGACAACAACTATTACTCCGTCGACCCCTCAGTCGGCTATGGCCCCATGAATGTGAACCGGAATCACGTGTGGATAACGAACATCCTCTATGAACTGCCGTTCGGCAAGGGCAAGAAATACATGAGCGGCGCCAACACTTTGACGGACGCTCTTATCGGCGGATGGAGATTGACGAGCATCACCAACTGGAGCGGGGGTCTGCCGTGGACGGCGAGCTATAGTGCCTGCGGCGAGGACGAGAATACCAGTATCTGCCGTCCTAACAAGGGCTCAGGATCACTTAAGCTGGGCGCGAAGCGGGACTCGAGCGGGAACCTTACTTGGTTTACTCCCGTCTTTACTACTATTCCGGACCCTACTGACCCAACCAAGACTTGTATAATCCCCGGGCTCACCTTAATTGCCGCAGGTTCATGCAAGTCTGACCCCAACCAATGCAGCATGGCAAGGCCGACCATAGCGGGATTCTCTCGTCCGGCTTGCGGCACACTCGGAAACATCGGGTACGACTCGTTTCGCGGGCCGCATCTCTTCACTTCAAATCTGTCGCTCGCGAAAAACTTCCGCATCACCGAACGTTACAAGGCGGAGTTCCGCATGGACGCCAACAATATCTTTAACCACCCGGTCCTGGGCTTCAACTACACCCAGGGCAATCTTTGTGTCGATTGCGGTGGCGACGCCGGACGGATAACGAACATCGAAAATAACACTTCGATGCGGCTACTGACGTTTGGACTGAGATTCTCTTTCTAACAAAGACCAAAGACGCCTTACCACCCCGACGGGGAGCCCTCACGGGCTCCCCGTTTTTTATGCTTTAATCGTTTCGTAAGTGCTGCGCGGAAATTCCATATGACGCTACTCCCAATTCGTTCTGTTTTCGTGCTGGTTGGCGGCCTTGCCGTCTGCGCCGCGCTGCATGCGGAATCGCCGGCCGCACAGGGCGCGCCAAAACAGGATGGTTCAACTCCAAGTGCATCGTCCGCAACGCGGGACGCCAGCTTCGAGCAAGCCACACGCCTGATGCAACAAGGTAACAACGATGAAGCGCTGCGACTCCTTGAGAACATTGCCGCAGCGGAGCCCGCGCGGCGCGGAATCGTGCGCGCAATCGGCATCGCTTATTACAAAAAGAGCGATTTTCTGAAAGCTGTGGCGAGCTTCAAAAAGGCGCTGGAGGAGGATCCGGGAGATAGCGAGGCGATTCAGTTGATGGGGCTCTCGTATTACCTGGCCGGGCGGCCCGCGGAGGCCATTGGGCCGCTGGAAAAGGTGCAGACGTGGTATCCCAGCGCGAACGTGGATGCTTCCTATATTCTGGGGATTTGCTACATCCAAACGAAAGACTACGCCAGCGCGCGCAAGGCGTTCGCAAAGATGTTTGGCGTGTCCGCTGAATCGGCCGCCAGCTACCTCTTCACGGCGCGCATGCTGCTTAGGCAGGACTACGATCCGGTCGCGGAGGAATACGCGAGGAAGGCGGTGGAGCTCGATCCGAAGCTGCCGCGCGTACACCTGCTGCTCGGCGAACTTTATCTCTACAAATCGCGCCTGCCGGAAGCTGCCGAACAATTTCAGAAGGAACTGGAGCTCAATCCGGGAGATGCTGCCGTCTATTACAAATTGGCGGATGCCTATACGCGGCAGCAAAAGTACGAGGAGGCGGAAAAACTCTTGCAGCGGTCCATCTGGCTGGATGCAACGTCCACGGGGCCGTACATCCTAATGGGCAAGGTGCTGGAGAAAAAAGGCGAAACCGCGCTCGCCGTGCGAGCCTTGCAGCGCGCCTTGGCCATGGATCCCAATAATCCCATACCTCACCATTTGCTAGGGCAGGCTTACCGGGAATTGGGCAGGACGGAAGACGCGGAACGCGAACTGAAATTATCGGAACAGTTGCAGGCTCAGAAGGACTCGAAACCCTGAGCGGAGTATTTCGCGCTATTTAGAAAATCACTGCAGCTGCTCCCCCACCGTAAGCAACACTCTTAATGTGTAGCCGCCGCGCTGCTACCCTGCTCGCCGGCGAGCTTCTGTACCATCTCCGCGGGCAATTCGTGCAGGAGCTCCAGGAACACTCCGTTTGTCCAGCCAAAGCCCACAATGTTCATATGATAGCCCGCGGTCACCTGGGTTTCGGACGAGCGCGTGACGGCGTTGTATTTTTCCCGGATGGTTCCGTCGCGCCGGAAATTTTCCGCCACAGTGGAGAGAAACTCGTACGAGACGCGGTCGGCTTCCTTGTTGAATCCATATTTTCGCAAGCCTTCGTCAGCAATCAGCTGATCGGGCGCCCAGGCGTACGGGAAGTCCCACTGGCCGCCCGTTTCGTGAGGGCTCATGACCAGTCCGCCGGGCTGCTCAAACGTGGGAAGATGCTTGATCAGCGCTTGCGCCTGCTCAGCGGTCGCGATACCTGCCCAGAGCGGAAAGAAAGTCGTCACATAATCGTAGGACGATTGCGCCTGATGCACGAAGTCATAGTCCACGAACAAGCCGCGCTGGCCATTCCAAAGATATTTCTGGATTGCCGCCTTGCGCTCTTCGGCGCGCTTCCGCCACTGTTCCGCATCTTCCGTGCGGCCCAGAATCTTACTGAGCTCTTCGAGATCTTTTTCGGACTTATAAAGCAGGCTATTGAGGCAGATCGGGGCAAAATGATGCGTTCCGGCTCCGTACGGGCCAAAGCGAAAGGAAATGTCATAGCCGGATTCGCGCATGGAGCGGTCGCCCTTGTAGAAGTCCGCGCTCAACGCCACGCCTGCGGCGATGGTGCAATCCGTTTTGGCCGTCGTGCGGGCAACGTCGCAAACCTGAAGGGAGTACGTCGAGCCGGCGCTTGAGGAGGCAGTTTGCCCGGGCGCTTTTCTAACCACGAGACTCTGGTCCACCTCCGGATGAGCCAGGATGTAGGCAACCACTTCGCGATAGTGACCTGTCTCATCCTTCACGCTTTCGGGCGCGGGGCCGTCTCCAAAATCGAAATAACGCGAGAGACCAGTGGACCCCGCGAGGTGAGGTTCCGCAACCCACAGGCTGTGATCCTTGACAGCAAGTTGGTAAGCCCTTTCGAGCCACTTGCGGTCTTCATGGCCCGCGGACTTCTGCGCGCCGTAGACACCTAGAATCATGGAGGTCAGGAAAGGCGGCTGCGAACGGGTGAGGTAATAAGTGCGGTTGGCGTTCAGAACGGCGCCATAATGCTCGACCTCGAACAGAAAATTGTTCACCATGTCCCGGGCAAGATCGAGCCGGCCATCGCGGAGAAGCCCCACGATGATGAAGTAACTGTCCCATCCGTACATTTCATTGAATCTTCCGCCGGGGACAACGTAGTGGTTCTCCAGATAGAGCAAGCCAGGAGGATCGATGGACTGAGCCGCGCTCGTTCCCAGATGACTAGCGGACGGAGGCAAACTCTTGACTTGAATCTTGCAACGAGTCTCGAGTTGCTTCACGGATTCCGGCACGGGAAAGTCGGCGGGAAGATAAAGCTGTGGCGCGGTAGTCAGCTTGGTATCGCTGAAAGTGGCACAATCAGAAAGAGACCGGGAGAGAGTTTTCCATCCGGCGGAAATATAAGAGCGAATTAGCTCGAGCCCGGCGCTCGCACCTTTGTGCGATTGCTGAGCCGAAATGGGGGCAGGAATCAGCGCGAGAAGCAGGGTCAAAAAAAGCGGCCGTAGCCGTTTGGCAAGGGGCCAAAGCAAGGCCGTGAGGGACGCAGCAACGCTTCCGGGGTGCATGTATTGAGTGAGCATAAACGGTGGCAAGTCGTTTAGCAACAAGAGTTTGCGCGGAATGCGGGAGGCCGATTCTCAACAAACCTAACCCATCCCCAGGGGCATCAACGATCATTGATTCGAGCGACGCCTTGCCGGCTGGCGTCTCTTTTTCAGAGCCTGATTACGGCCTACACCTAGATGACGAATGGGAAAGTTGAAACCGGACATAGTGAGTTGTCAATTTAGAAGCCACTCGGATCGTGTGGGCAGGTTCAAACAGTCACACGAAACACCGAGACAACGCCCTAGTGAGCAATGGAGATTGCGGGCAGATGGTTGGTGGACGTGACCGGGATCGAACCGGCGACCCCCTGCTTGCAAAGCAAGCAGAAATTCAATCTAAGTCGTTGCTTCGGTTGCGCTTATCAGTCCCAAGCTGTTCTTAGGTTGCTCCAAAGTTGCTCCAAAATGGTTCTTACGAGTGGCACCTTCCTCCGGATGTCCATTACTTCCGGATGTCCATTACTTCCGAGTAGGCCGTCATGCGCAGATGTCAGCTTGGCACTGTCACTAGTCTCTCCCACATTTGCGTAACCCCGTCAGACAAACCGGCAATCTTTGTCCCGCAGTAGTCTCAAATCTTTGGGTTGCCGATGCACCAAGTGTTTTGCATTTCTCAAACAAGATGCTAATATGACGACCTCGAAAACGGTGGTTCGTCTCATCGAGGGCAGACGATGAAACCTCTTCCAGGGCCAGTCCCCTGCCCTTATCATGTTCTTTACTCCGCAGTGCCTCCCCACAGGTCGTTCACATACTATTCCAAACAGGCGCTGCTCCTAGCAGTCGTTTTCGCCGTCTCGTCGCTCTCGATTGCCGGCTTTATCGGCTGCGGGGGCGGCGGTAACAATGGGGCGGGTGGCCAGAATTCGCCCAGCTATATCCTCAGCGTCAATCCCACCGCGCTTTCGATTTACCCAGGCGGTATGGTCACCATCACGGTGACCGGCCAGGCGCTGAACGGGTTCAGCGGAAGCATGTCGGTATCCTTTGGCGGATTACCTGCCGGTGTGACGGCATCGCCGTCTAGTTTCACCTTTACGGGTTCGGGAACGCAGCAGGTTCAGTTGAACGCAGCTTCCACTGCCGGGGCTGGGAATTTGACGATAACTGTGAATGGTTCCGGCGGGACACTCTCGCCGTCCACGCAATTCCAGCTCACGGTTACGGGACCTCCCGGCATTTCTTTATCCTTGCAGCCTGCCAGTGTTTCGCTCATCCCTACGGTGCAGCAGCAGGTGCAGCTTTCCGTCAATGCGATCAACGGCTTCAACCAACTCGTCAGCGGAAGTGTTAGCGGCTTGCCTTCCGGCGTGAGCGTGAGCAGTTCGACTTTCAGTGTTTTTCCGGGGGGTACGGCGACGTTCTACTTCACAGCCGCAACCGGTGCGTCTTCGGGCACGGTCACATTCAGCGCGAGCAGCGGATCCGTTACTGCTACGGCGCAGTTGCCCATCTCCATCAACACGACGCCTGATTTTCAGCTCACTACTGGGACGAACAATTTCCTTGTGATCAGCCAGAGCGCGTCAGAGACTTTCAATATTTCCGCCGTGGGTTACAACGGATTCAGTCAACCCGTTTCGATTTCCTTCTCGGGAGTGCCAACCGGCGTCAAGCTCTCCCCGCCATCGTTCAGCCTGCAGCCGGGCGGCGGAAGCCAAGCAATAACGGTGAGCACCACGTTTTCTGCCGCACCGACCTCCAATGGAAGTTTTGTCATCACCGGTTCGGCGGGAGGGATGACCCATCAGCTCCAGATCAGCCTTTCCATTGTCGCTGCAGCTCTGAACCTGACATTGCAACCCACAACGCTTACGGTGCCCGCCGGGGCAACCAATTCTTTTGAGCTTCAATTGGGGAATGCGAGCATTGGGACGCCAATCGGAAGCATCGCATTGCGGGTTAGCGGCGTGCCTTCCGGCGTAACGGTATCACCGACGAGCTACACGTCTCCGCCTCAGGGAGTCGGATTCAATGTGTACGTCACGGCAGGCACGGGAGCCACGGCAGGCACGCTTACGGTAACGGCGACCTTCGGCCCGGCTCAGGCTACGGCTTCCATGCCGATTGTGATTGGCCCTCCGGATCAGTTCAAACCGGTTGCCCTGAGCACTGCGGATCTACTGCTCCGCGCCGACACGCTGGCTCCCTATTACGGTTTCCCGCCGCCGAACTACACGGTCTACCATGCGGCGACGCAAAGATTTTTTTCGACCGAGCCGTATCTCAGCCGACTCTACGTCGTGGACGCGACTGCAAAAAAACTAACAGCAACTCTAACCATTCCCGGCGCATTCGGTCTCGATCAGGCTCCGGATGGCAGCGTGCTCTATGTCGGCACGATGCTGGGCGACTTGTACGTTGTTGACCCCGTACAACTGACGATCGTGAAGCGCTATGCCGCGAGCACGATCAGCCAATACGGATTCCCGGCAAATGCGGTATACGCGCTTGCCAACGGCAAATTGATTCTTGAAACCTATTTCCTCGTACCTGGCTTTTCCTGGGTTGACGGGAACGGGCCGATCGCGTTGTGGGATCCGGCTACGAATAACATCACGGTATTCGGACAAAGCGGCACCGGCTACGGATATAACGGCTCGGCACCGACGGTCCCTTCGTGTTTCAACAGAGTTGAGAACGTGATCCTTACAAACAATCGCACGCGAGTTCTTCTTGCCCCGGTCCTTACCGGATCGGGTAGTTCGCAGCTCTGTTCCCTGGACCCTGCAACTGGCACCTGGAACCTGTCCGGACAGCTCTCAGGAGGCTCCCTGAGCTCGCTCACGACGTTTGGCGTTTCATCTGACGGCAACACTCTTTTCGCCTTCGATGGGTACAACATTTACAATCTCGATCCTGCGACCCTCGCGGTGAAATCTTCGTTTGCCGCGTCGGCTCCAAAAACAGCCTCTTACGCCCCAATCTCCGTTCTCCTAGTGGGTCCAGATAAGAGCTCCGTCTTCCTAACCGACCCGAATGGTTCGGATGTATTCGATAAGTACGACGTCGCGACGGGAAAACTGAGCGGGTGGATTTCTCAGCTGAATATGCCTGCTCCGGGTTCGTATTCGACGGTTCAACCGATGTATCAGGGGATCACTCCGGGGGGATTGGCCAGCGGTGTGATCCCCGGTGGAGGAATCGGGCTGCTTGACACAATGGCGGTGCAGCCACTGCCCATCGGATCGCGGTTTACGGAAACGCAACTGGCAATTCCGTTTGGCCCCGTTACCGGGGGAACAATGACGAGCTGGCTCCCCAATATTGGCGGTGTGCCTCCTCCACCACTAGGAAGCATCTATTTTGGCGCCAACGCGGCCAGCGCTATCAACAACAATGGTTTTCCCGGCTTTCTGGAAGCCGTCACACCAGCGGGAAATCCAGGCCCGGTTGACGTTCGGACATTTGCGACGGACGGCTCATCCCAAGTGATCCCCGATGGCTTTTCGTACGGTCCCTGGGTTTTGGAGTCTGCCACCACGTATTCAACAGTGGAGGGTGGCGGGACGGGAGAGTTGTTCGGTTACGGTTTCGGGCCACAGCTTTACACGGGAGGCGCGCTTTTCATAAAACCTCCGTCTGACCTTCAAGTGACGGTTGGGGGCGCTACGGCCACGGTTGCCGATTTTAGTCCTAATCCGTACGGCTCGACCTACTTCACGGCACCGGTTTTTCCGTCGAATGCCTTGCACTATACGATTCCTCCGGGGACGGCGGGGACGTCTTCAAGCATAGATGTAACGAACTCCACGGGTTCCACGATTGCCACGCAGCAGATGAACTATTTGCCCCCCGTCCAGCGGTATGCGGTGTCGGGACAATTAGCCGACGGCATGTACGATGGAATCCGCAATGTCTATTACTTCAGCGATGCGAACCAGATTCGTGTTTTCTCGTTGACGCAGAATGCCTGGCTCCCGTCAATTCCCATTCCGGCGCCTCAGGGCGCGTCCGGACCACAACGCCTGATAGGGATGGCAATGTCTCCTAATGGCGCCAGTCTCGCCGTAGCCGATGCTGGGGCCACTGCGGTGTATGTAATCGACCTGAATCATTCTAATGCCCTAAAGAGTTTTCCCTACGCTTCGCAATTCCTTCCCTTGACGGAAGTGCCGACAGCTTTGGCCATAACCAACAGTGGCGTTGTGTATGTGGCGACTTCCGACCTCAATGGGGACGGAGGCTGCGGCTTTCTGCTTCGGCTTGATCCCACGACTGGGCTTTTGAGCAATGTGGGGCCTTCGTCTTCGGGAAATTGCCTCCCGACTCAAGGCGGGATGATCGGCGGGAGCATCGTCACTTCGGCGGATGGCACGCGGATCTTCTTCAACGACGATGGGATCCTCGGATATCTAGATACAGTGTCGGGCCAAGTCACTATTCCGAATAACGGCTATTCTGTCTTCGCGCCGAATGGTTACGAGCTCGAGATGAGCGGGACCCAAACTCGCCTTTTTGCTGATGGATTCTTTGTGGACACAAACCTTAACGGCATCGGGTTGCAGGTGCTGAACGTCCCCGAGAGCATCGACGCAAACTATCTTTATGGCGGGGCCTTTTCGGCAAACGGCAGTCTCTTCTTCCAGCCCGGCACTAATGCCATCGACGTCTTCGACGGAGTTACTGGGGCGTTTCGCGCTCGCATAGCTTTACCCTTGCCGCTTTCGCCGAATTTCCGCGCTCTGGTCGCAAACGGGAAAGATGACCGAATCATCGCCATCACCGGCAATGGGGACGGCATCGCCGTGATAGATCTCAGTTCGATTCCAGAGCCTGCTCCTGTAACTTGGTTATCTGCGATCGCAGCTCCAGCCGTGACATGGAGTCCTCCATTCCCCGAGACATCAAGTCGGCGCCTACCTGGAAGCCCTCTACAGACGATTCGTCGCCTAGCCAGCCCGCTCTTGCGGAGCCGTTCGCAGTGGCGTTAGATCGCTAAAACCACCGCTACGAATGTGATGGCCAATTCGAAGGGCGCTCGTCAAGCGGCGAGCCAACGGCTGAACACGAGTCGCTTAATCCCGACAAACGCTCAATGGCAGCGAACGAATGAACGAATGGCAATACGGAAGTAAGAAAGAAAAAAGATAATGGACGTGAAGGGATTCGAACTCCTGACCCCCTGCTTAAACGGCAGGTGCTATACAGGACAATCTTCGGCGCTATTTTGTTGAAACGAATATGGTTGGTGGACGTGGCGGGACTCGAACCCGCGGCCCCCTGCTTGCAAAGCAAGCGTAAATTCAATCTAAGTCGTTGCTTCGGTTGCGCTTATTAGTTTCAAGCCTTTCTTAGATTGCTCCAAAGTTGCTCCAAAAAGATAGCCATCGACAAGCGGCGTCAGCGAGGCCGCCTACTTTTACAGCGGATCCTGGACGCGAGTAATCCAGCTGCGGTAGACGAATTTCACCTTAAGACTCTACGCTACCCACTTCATCATCAGTTTCTTGCGCTTTTTCGCACAGTCGAGAAGATAAAGGTTGATTAACTTCTGGTAAGGAAGTCCTGTCTCATCCGCCAGTCCCTTGAAATAGTCCACGACTTCCGCACTCAAGTTGATTCCAACGGCTTGTTTCTTGCCCGCGTACGGGTTCTTGAGTTCTTTCATCTTGGAAAAGTCATATTCCTTCTTCATAAAATCTAACCTCCTTCTTGGTTGCCTTCCGCGCGAAAATGATCCGAATCACTGAATCGGATTCCTTATAGCAGTGAACGACGACCAGAGGTCTTGCCGTTGAACTCACTCCGATGAGGATAAACCGATCCTCCTCCTCTGAGTGTTCTGGATCATGGAAGAGGCGTGCATTCGGATCGCGGAAAGCGCTCTGGGCTTCTTCAAACCACACTCCATGCTTCGTCCGATTGCCCCTATTTTCCCTCTCGTCCCACTCGAAGCGGAGCATTTCTAGATATTATCTAGATATAGTGTAGATTGCAAGCGGGCGGTAGCGTCGAGGAATGGCACCCATACGGGGTGCAGACCGTGCCAGAGTTTCTGGAATTCAGTTCCTCAGCGGAGTTCGGTCAACAAAGCGCTCCAGGCTTCGCGCTCGCGGTCAGCACCCACCAGCGGACGCAACCTTGCGACCCGGTCTTGGAGGTCACGATAAAACCCGTCATTGGATTCCGCCTTCTGGAGCTGTTCCCGAAGTGCCCCGCTATCGCCCACGGGAAAGTATCCTGTATATTCTTTTCCCAAAATGCCGACCGAGCCGGGAATAAGCGACGAAATGACCGGAGTGCAGGCGGCGATGGCTTCGCTGACAACGTTGGCCCCGCCCTCAAGGTGAGACGTGAGCGCCAGCAGGTGCGAGCGGGCCAATAGATCCACAGCTTTTTCGTGCGTGAGAGGTCCCAGCCAGTGGTAGCGCAGATTGGTCCGCTGTTCGCCTTCCACCTGTCCCTGAAACTCCGGGTCCAGCAAGGCCCCGGCGTGCTTTACCTGAATCTTCGACGAAGCCGGCAACTCGCGGACGGCATACGCCGCCCGCAGCGGGTCCTTGACCCGCCGCACGTGCGCCAGCACGCACACCTGGAAACAACCCTCTTCCCGCGGAGGAGATATTGCGGGGCGCTCAGCCGATTGGTAAATTACGCTCACTTTTCCCCGCGCGCTTTCGGGAACGGCCCGCACTGCAAGCTCCTGCAGCACAACAATCCTCGTTGCCAGATCCAGCGAACGCATTGCTTCGGCGCCCTTCTCCAGGTCGCCGTAGATGTCCGTGCCGGTCAGCGCGAGAATGAGCGGGGCACGTCGATGCTTCTCGCGAAAACGCCGCATCGCCGCAAAGCTGTGACGCGCGTGCAAAGCAATCAGCAGGTCGCATTGTTCCTCATTCCAGTCTCGCTGGACGTCGACTTCGTTGCCTAATTCTCTCAGGAGCCGTGCCCAGCGATCCGCGGTGGTCCGGTTTCCGGTGTGGATTTGCGCGGGTGCCGGCGTAACTAGTGTGATTTTCACTCGCTGTTATGGCCGGCAGGTGCGAAATCCCGCCCACACGTCGCGGCGATCCGGCGGATAGAAGTTCCGCCAGGTATTGCGGAGCAGCCGCGGCTGCGTCGGCCACGCGCCGCCGCGCAGGACCTTGTGCGTACCGAACCACGGTTGCGAGTATTCACGGTAGGGATCGATTTCAAACCCGGGGTATGGCCCGAAGTCGGTGGCAGTCCATTCCCACACATTGCCGATCATCTGGCGGCAGCCAAACGCGCTGTCGCCGGCCGGGAACGCGCTGACGTTCACCGCGCCCATTGCTCGCAATCCCAAGTTGGCGTGTTCCACTCCCGGTGCTTCGCCGCCCCAGGGAAACCGGTGCTTTACGTCCGCAAGTTCCTTGCCGGAATGGGCCGGTTCGGCCGAGGCAGCCACTTCCCATTCGGCCTCGGTCGGCAATCTGCGCCCAGCCCAATTACAGTAGGCCTCGGCCTCCCACCAGTTGACGTGCAGTACAGGGCGGTGCGGCTCCAGCGGCGTCCACTGATCGAAATTGCGCCGCAGCCAGCGTCCCGCTGCTTCGCGCTTCCAATACACGGGATACTCCGCGTGTGCACTCTCGCACCAGTTCCATCCCGGCTCGCTCCAGAATTCTCGCCGGCTGTATCCCCGTCCTTCCACGAACTCCGCAAATTCCGCTTGCGTCACCGCCGCGCGCGCGATCGCGAACGGAGGCACCTCAACCGCGTGCGCCCACTTCTCATTGTCGAAAACAAACGGCTCTTCGCGACCCGCTCCCAGCAGAAAACGTCCTCCGGGAACTTGCGCATCTCCGCGCAGTGGTCCCGCCCCGCTGGAAATCACCGCCTCCAATCCGGAAATAAAGGGTGCGGTCCACCCATGCGTTTGCCGCGTGTACGTGAAAGCTTCCGTGTGCATGTCCTCGTGGAAAACGCCTAGAGCAATAAAATAACGGTCGTTCTCGGTGAGCTTCGCCCGTTCGATACGCTCCAGTACACGGTCGCGCACGGCCATCATGTACGCCAACGTGTCGGCGCGCGACGGCAACGGCAAGCTCCAACGCGTGTCATGCGGGATGGCGGCTGAATCGTAGAGCGAGTCCCCGTCAGCGCGGATCGGCGTCGCACCAGCCGCGTGACGCAACGCCCATTTTTCCTGGAACCAGGCGACGTGGCCGATTTCCCACAACAAGGGATTCACGATCCGCAGTTGCGGGCCCAGGAGCTGCTCGTCCGAGAGATCCGCCACAACTTCCAGCGTCCTCCGTCGCGCGTCACGCACCCACGCGGCGAGCGCCGCGTCTCGCTTCACCGAACCATCCGCCGCAGCTTGTTGGGGAGCTGCCACATGCCACCTTCGGGCCGGGAACAACAGACAAGAATCCTATCCAATTAACAGGCCTCCAGCAACCGCGGTGGTCCATACGGCCCCCGCCACCAGCGCCGCAACCTTCCAATGGCTATAGCGCGCGATTACCAGCAATGAGGCCAGATTGATGGCTGGACCGGCGATCAGCACGGCGAGGGCAGTTCCGGCGGAAGCGCCGGCGGCCAACAGCGACAGGGCCAGAGGTATCTCGAAAAATGAGGGCATGGTGAGCAGCAGCGCCCCCGTTGCCACCACCATCAGGATCAGCACCTTCGATCCCCCTGAAGCAAGTGTCTGGATGGGGATGCGATTGGCAATGACCATGGAAACCCAAATGCCCAACAAGATCCAGGGCACCGTCCGCACAGAGATGTACGCGAGCGAGCGGAAGTATGCCCGGATGAGGTCACCCAGGCCGTCTCCCGTTTCTGCGAACTCGTCGATGCCTGCCGTGCGCACCTGCACGGGTCCAGCAACTCGCGCCACCAGCGCCGAAACCATGACCACCAGAACGATGGCCATAACCAATCGCATCCCGGCAATGGACAGAGGGAATAGCAGGAATGAGAAGGTGAGGGCGGCAGGGTTCAAAGCAGGAGCAGCCAGGGTGAATGCTAACGACGGCCCCAAACGGCGGCTCCGACGATACACCGCGGGAAACATCGGAGCCACACAACAAGAGCACAACATTAAGGGAGCGCCAGCCGCTGCTGCAGCAAGTTGTGGTTTGACCAGGCCTTGCCCGAACAGCGTGGCCAAATGTCGAGGAGAAACTGTCGCATGGACCGCCGCGCTGATGAGAACCCCGAACACCAGCGCCGGCCAGACTATATTCAGGTAAGCAAGCGTCTGGGCACCGCTCGCGATGAACTCCGAGCCGGCAGGACGATGCAAAGAGTCTGTCGGTATCTGCAGTGAGCCCGTCGCGCGCAATTCATTGATGCGCTTCAATCCGCCATGCGCCTTGTAACCGATCAACCCGGCCGGCAGCCCGGCGAGCAGGAGAATCGAAACAAGCACGCGAGGACTGAACCTGCGTGAACCACCACTGGTAATGAAGGTAGCATTTTCGGCCATGGAGATTCCTCATGCTGCGGGAATTGAGAAGGATACGAATGTTACGGCTAGAAAACAAGCGATGAAGTATTGCTAACCAAGTATGAAGGACAATCTTTTACGCGCGACCTCTTGCTGGAGGATTCGGAGTTTGCAAGCCGGTTTGGAGCGTGGCTCAAAAAGCAGGTTGGTCGTTCCATCCAAGAGATCGGCGAGACGATCATCGGAGACATTTAAAGTGTCATTCCTTAACCTGACTGGAGTCCCTCCTGAAAGCTCTTCCACAATGCTTGCACCGTCATAGAGGTAATTCGTTGTCGATCCTGTGGTTTTCGTGACCCGACGGCCGAACGGATCGTATTGAAATGCAGCGCTCCCACCGCCACTGATTGCCGCCAATTGATTCCGGGCATTCCAGGTGTATATGTTTGTGCCATCGCTCGCTAAATTCCCGTTCGCATCGTAGGTAAGATTCGAGGATCCGAACTGAGTAAGCTGGTTGTCCGAATTGTAGGACGCGGACGAAAGGGCTTGCGGAACTCCTGCCCGCGCGAAACTACCCCCCCGCACTCGTGCGCTGGCCTCCCGGGTCATACGTGTACGTAAGATTGCCGAGCGTGCTCGATCCCAGCGTGTAGTTGATCCCCGTAAGCTGCGACGCCCGATCGTAGCTGTAGCGCATCGTGACGCCGTTCGGCAGCGTGACCGTCGTGCGCCGACCATCGGTGTCGTAAGCGAAGGCCACGATCGAGGACCCCTGAGCGACCTGCGCCAGGCGATTGGCGTTGTCGTAGCTAACCCCAATGGAATGAAAACATGCCATTCGTGCACAGCCCATACCGATATCAGGCTGGTTCGACCGGGCTATCGTTCTTTCATCGGAAAAACCTGGGTGTTGCAAGTCTAGGATCCCATTTGTAGCGACAAAAGCTCCGGCCATAACGCTAGAAGCGTGTACCTTATGACCAGTCCGGCACACAGGGCAACTAAGACGCTGCATAAGGAGCCCACCAGGAAGTACTCCGCAAATTCTCGCTCCTGGAGTTCCTCTGACCGAATTAGGCCCTTTGCTGCGATGAGAAAGCCCAACGCTGCATAGCTCCCCGCAACCACGACCACGGTTAGAACCAAGCGCTCCAAATTTCCAATCAGGCGGCCGCGGTTCATCTCCACTAGATCAAGTCTCTTCGTTCCGGTATCGCAATCTGCTTCCGTGCCGCGCAATGTAAGTTGCGGAAGAGTTTCGGTTTTGCGGAGACATCCGCGGACGATGTATGTTCCGCCTCGAATGACGAATAGCAAGACACCGCTCACAATGGAAATTGCCGATATTTGTTCGCGAGAGATGGGCAACGAAAGATGGGCGTGCATGTGTAGATCGAAGTGTCTTATGAAGGCAAAGCCAAAGAGTAGATTTAGAACCACTACTACTATCTCTAGTTCG
>MNDE01000111.1 GCA_001914785.1 Acidobacteria bacterium 13_2_20CM_57_17
TGGGACGCCCGTTCTTGTGTTTGGGGGTGGAGAGAACTGTTTAAGACGCCGCCGGCCCGAACAGGCGCATCGCGCGATGTCTTAGGATTCCTAGCTGCCGGTTGAGCGCGTTCCTGCGGCCAAGGAAGCCGAGCACAGGAGACCGCCGCGGCGTGAGTTTGTTCATCGCAATCGTCAGCCGGATATCGCGCCGGGCGTATTTCAGCCCTGTTTGCAGAGCGTCAACGGCGTCGTCGCGGCGTCCAGCGGCGGCGTAAACTTCGGCGAGATTCAAATACAGCTGCGCCTGGTTCCGCTTCATTCGAACGGCGGAGTCGCACAGCCGCTCCGCTTCGCCCCATTTGCGTTCCGAGCGCGCCAACACCACGCCAAGGTAAGACATGTAATAGGGATTGTTCTTGTCCAGGTCTACCGCACGCCGCATGTGCGGCAATGCTTTCATCGCGTAATTGTCCCGCAACAGAGTCAGTCCAGTCTTGAATTCACGGAAGGCTTCCGTATCCATCATCGGCTCACCTCGTCCACCCCGACCACATCGGGGTTGCAGGAGAATTGGGATTCCGGGAGGTTGGGAAGAACCCGCGCGGCGCGTTCGAGGATCGCGCCAACTTCATTTTCGGACCATTAAGAATTGTCCGGCTCAGCCAGGCGGTGAGCAGAACAGCGAGCAACACGGTCGCGAGTAAGCTTTCCATCCCAGTGCTTTTTGAAGCTACTCGCAGTTTTGTTCAGAATCTACTGACCCGGAGGACAGTCTTGGTTCAGCGGAACTGGAGTTGGAGGCCAAGAAGGAGGACAGGTGCTCCGCGAGAGACTAACGCTGCGCGGAGCCCTTCCAGTCTTCGCGCCAGTGCTCCCAATCCTTGAGGGTGGCTTTGTGCATTGATTTCGCGGCTTTGTGCAGCCAGCGGCCCTTGCGCGAGGACAGGTCTTTTTTCACTTTGGCAATCGCAGCGGAGCTTCCGAAATGTATGTTCGCGGTTTCCCATCCCATGTCGTAGAGAAGCCGCGCTTCATCCCTTTCCTTGGGCAAGGAAGCGAGTTCGATGCGCGAACAATCCGGCGCCAGGCGCCGAACAAGCCAGTGCCCGTGAAAACGCACGAAAGGGTCCTTGACGCGGACAGAACGGTCGACCAACTTCGCGCCGTAAACCTCCTCGGATGAAATTCCGCGGCACCAGGCCCAGGCGGACGTGCGAATTCCTTTGGCTTCGCGGGCAATAAAAGCGCCGTGCCGGGAGGACAAAGCCAAAATGCGGGGATGCCCGAGGCTTCCAAGCCCGGCAATGCGGCGCCGCAATTGATAGGGGCTTCGCGGCTCGGGGAAGGAAGCTTCGATCAATTTTATGGCTTCTTGCGGCGGTTTCGCGGTGAGCGGCCGGCACTGCTGCATCTTTTCCCAGAAACGCACCGGGTCGCGCAGCTTTCCCAGCGCCAGCAAACGCAGCCACTGATGGTGTTCGGCGAGTACAAAGGCTTTGCCGCCCGCGTTCAGGGCGTCGCGGTAACCCTCTTCGATGGCATCTGCGGCTTCGCGGCGCGTCAAGCTGAGGTGCTCGGCCGAAATTGCCAGATAGGCGCTGGTGGTGAGCCTTACGAGGTCCAAGGCGTAGGAGGCCGGCCAGGCCTCATCGAGATCGTTCACGCCCCAAATCAGTCGGCCTTCCTCGTCGCGCCACGTCCCGAAGTTCTCGATGTGCAGGTCGCCGATGGCGAGCACGGCAGGCGCTTTCGCGAGGTCGGCGCAAACTTCTGGCCAAAGCTGAATCCAGCGGTAGAAAGTGGCGCGAAAGAAAGAGAAGGGAGCTTCGGCCATGTGGGTATGTTTCAGGGCAATGTCCTGGCGAATGATGGGGAGGCGGTTCGCGAGCCAGCGCTCGAAGTCGGCTGTGGCTTTAAGGATGTTCACGCTGAATGTGCCGGAGTTCTCGCCGTGCTAAACGTGGGCGTGCTCGATGCGCGCCGAACCGCCGCGGAGACGGGATTCATAAATGGGGAATTTCGCGGCAAGTTCGGCGACTTGTTTGCGGACGCGCTGCTCGACTTCGGCGTTGCCGATATTGGAGAGAATTTCCACGATCCAGATGCCGACTTGCTCCATCTCTGGTTCGCGCATGCCGCGCGTGGTGACGGAAGGGCTGCCGAGGCGGATTCCGCCGCCCTTCATGGGGGGCAGAGGATCGAAGGGAATGGAGTTCTTATTTACGGTGATGCCGGCGCGGTCGAGAGCTTTCTCGGCATCGCTTCCAGTGATGCCGCGGGGGTGCACTTCGATCAGGAACAGGTGATTGTCCGTGCCGCCTGTGACGATTCGGAAGCCATGCTTGGCGACGGCTGCGGCCATGGCCTTGGTGTTGGCCACAACTTGCTTCTGGTATTCCTTGAAGGAAGGCTCCATGGCTTCCTTCAGGCACACTGCTTTGGCGGCAATGGTGTGCACCAGCGGGCCGCCTTGCGTGCCAGGGAACGTCAGTTTGTCCAGTTCCTTGGCAAAAGTTGCCTTGCAGAGGACCATGCCGCCGCGCGGGCCGCGCAGCGTTTTGTGCGTAGTCGTGGAAACGATGTCCGCATGCGGCACGGGGCTGGGATGGACGCCCGCAGCGACCAGCCCGGCAATGTGGGCCATGTCCACAAAAAAGAGCGCGCCAACAGATTTTGCGGCTTTGCCGATGCGCTCGAAATCGATGATGCGGGAATAGGCGCTGCCGCCCGCGACGATCATTTTCGGCTTGTGCTCGGCGGCGAGCCTCTCAATTTCGTCGTAGTCGATGCGTTCGTCTTCTTTTTTCACGCCGTAAGCCACGAACTTGTACATGCGGCCGGAAAAATTCAGCGGATGCCCGTGCGTCAGGTGTCCGCCATGGGAAAGATTCATTCCCAGGACTACATCGTCTTTCTGGAGCGTGGACATGTAAACGGCGACGTTGGCGGATGTGCCGGAATGCGCTTGCACGTTGGCGTGCTCGGCTCCGAACAGTTCCTTGGCACGATCGATGGCCAGTTGCTCCACCTTGTCGGCATATTCGCAACCGCCGTAGTAGCGCTTGCCCGGATAGCCTTCGGCGTACTTGTTCGTGAAGATGGAGCCCATGGCTTCGAGGACCGCTTCGGAGACGAGATTCTCCGAAGGAATGAGTTCGAGACCGGTGGCCTGGCGCCGGGCTTCGTCGCGAAGGAGGTCGGCGATTTGCGGATCGACCGAATCGAGGGGGCGATTCATGCGGTCATTGGCGATGGTGGTCTTGGTCATGGAGTGGCCTCAACTTGCCCGGCGCGTTGGCGCTTGGTGTACGGACGAAGAGGCGATTTTATCGGATGGAGCGGAGGAAAGCCAATGACCTGATTTGTGAGAGAGTTCTTCGGATTTGGTTTTCATACGTTAGACTCCGGGCCGCCTCCGCTCTTTTTGATAATACCTCACTGGCGATCCGGTCTAAGTTACGCTGGGCGCTTGCTCGCAATTGATCGCCCAGGGTATACGGAATTGATCGACAACCACTCCGAAGCGGACGGACCAGAACGTTTTTTGGAGGGGAATTTGCACTGTGCCGTTTTCCGCAAGTGAGCGAAATATCCGTTCTGCCTCCCCAGGGTCATCGATGCCAAGCATCACGGCGAAACCTTTTGGTTGTTCATACTGATCGGGAACAGCGTCGGAGCCCATCAAAACGTTATCGCCGACGGTGAGAGTCGCGTGAACGATCTTCGCGCGCCATTCCGGTGGCACTTGTTGCGCCATCGGCGATTTGCCATAGGTGAGCATAAAGGTGATTTTGCCTCCCAAGCATCGTTCATAAAACTTAAACGCGGCCTCGCATTGCCCGCCAAAGGTCAGATTGGGAGTCAATCGCATAGTGGGCTCCTTGAGATTGCCCGAGGTAATTGCCACATGGTGACCCGATGAGTCAAGCGGCAAGAATTCGGCGTAAAGACAGGCCGCGCTCAAGCGCGACCCTAGATTTAGGAGCCCGAGTCAAGACTGGAAATCACAATAGGGCAGCGGTGACTTTCTCTACGGCGACAATGAAAGAGTCGAAATCCGGTTCGGTGCGGAGGGTACCATCTTCAAAATACACAAGATAATTCGCGTTGGTGGCCAGGATGCCCGGCAGCTTTGCGGTTTCAATGAATCTCAGTTTTTCAGGGGATAAGAACGCAGAAACGGCGGCGACATCGGACCCTCTAATCCAATAATGCGCCGAGAAATCCGGGTACAGCCGCTGGTCCACATCGATGGCCAGTTTCGGTTCGCCTACCATTTTGCCAACGACATCTTGAACGGTATGGACGATGGAATTTCTTCCCAGGGAAAACCGTGGCAAACCCTGAGCATTTATCTTTGCAACCTTGTAGGGTATAGGCCGACTATTGGCATTTATGGAGCCCGCGGTGCTGCAATTGAAAATGGTGACCTGTTTCGACCGCAGATTGCTGGTAAAGGCGAGCCAACCTCCGGTTGCGTGGTCGAGTCCGTCGATATCGGCAACGTCGGAAGACGCGTCCACAAGATTTCGCAGGGCCGGATTTTTCAACATTTCCAGGACAGAACTGCCCGGAATTTGCGATGCGGAAGGATTCAACAGGCGGTAACCCTTCTTCTGGGCGTACTCAATGACCGGTGTCACTCTCCTGGTCGGATTGCGGAAGAGACCAAAGATCATCGGCAAGAGGACGCTTAGGACAAACAGCAGAATTATATATTTCATGTTGCGGGCGGTGGTCTCGCGGGAGTGCCCGACGCCCCCTTTCAAAGGTTTTGTCTGGAAGTATAGTGGAGACTATCTTCCTGTTGGGGAACTGCCCTTTGGCGGGGCGCTTATCGATTATCGGAGATTCAAAGGCCGCAGGAAATTCAATGGCAGGTCGCGCCGAAGCACGACCCTACATAGGCTCAGGGCCCGCGAGGTCAAGGTACGTGCGAGTCGCGCTCGATTTGGGTGATTTTGTCGAGACGGCGCTGATGGCGGCCGCTTAGATAGGCAGTGGTGAGGAACGTTTGCACGATTTCAACGGCGGCTCCAGCCGTGACGATGCGGCCACCGAGGGCCAGAACGTTGGCGTCATTGTGTTCGCGGGCGAGCCGCGCGGTCGTTACATCGTGAGCAAGGGCGGCGCGAATACCAAGCACTTTGTTGGCGGCGATGGAAATGCCTATGCCGGAGCCGCACACGGCGATCCCGAGATCGGCTTGTCTTGAAGCGACGCGTTCGCCAACGGCCTTGCCGTAGTCGGGATAGTCCACCGATTCTTCGGAGGTGGTTCCCTGGTCGTCGACGGCGTACCCGGTGGCTTCCAGATATTTTCGAATGGTTTCCTTGACCAAGAATCCAGCGTGATCGGAACCAATGGCGATGCGCGGTTTTTTCGGAAGCTCGGTCATCGGTTTCTCCGCGGGGATTGTATATGATGAGGCCCGCGGTTGCACCGGTATCGGAGATTTGTGGGTGGCGGCGAGTGGTATAGTTGCGGGAATCCATGGTTCCGGCGGTTCATGATGTTAAATTGCTGTGAGATGCGAAACCTGAAACGCAAGGAGCGTCACCGAAAACATGTTTGCATTGAGGCGCGACGTACTCTTGAAATTTTCGCCTAAGCCGCAGAAGAGGCTGGCGATTGCTGCCGGAATTATTGTCCTGGCGCTTCTCTCCGCCGGAGGATTGAGGCTGGAAGCACAAGAAAAAAATCCATATGCGGGAGACGCGAAAGTGGCAAAGCTGGGCGAATACCAGTTCCGCTCCAACTGCGCCTTTTGCCACGGGCTGGGCGCGCAAGGCGGAGGACGCGGCCCGGACCTCACGCGTGCGCAGAAACATCACGGCAATACGGACGCCGAACTTTTTCACAACATCCACGACGGAATCGCGGGAACGGCGATGCCTGCGGCAACGAACGGAGGCATCGGTGTGGGCATGTCGGACGAAGAAATCTGGCAAGTGATTACCTATATCCGCAGCGTGGAAAAGAAAGCCTCTGCAGCCGAAACTGGAGACGCTGCTCATGGAAAAGAACTTTTCTATGGCGCGACGGGTTGCGGGACCTGCCACATGATGAACGGCAAAGGCGGGCGACTCGGGCCGGACCTCAGTTCCACAGGAGCATCCCGGTCCGTTGAATACCTCACCGAGTCGCTGCGCAATCCGAGCAAGCGGCTGGCGCAGGGAATCTCCGAGCCGCTGAAGGATTTCTCGCAAGAATACGAAACTGTGACGGTCGTGACTTCCGATGGGACGAAACTGCAAGGCGTAGTGCTGAACGAAGACAGCTTTACGGTGCAAATGCTGGACACGCGCGAACAATTGCATGCGTTCGAGAAGAGCAAGCTGCGATCGTACGTGAAGACGCGCGAATCGTTGATGCCGGCGTATGACGCGAAAGCGCTTCCGGAGAAGGAATTGAAAGACATTATCGCGTTTTTGCTGGCGGCGAGCGAGAAGGGAGGCGGGCAATGAAGACTCGGTCGATGAGTGCTGGAAGCAAAAGCAGATTCCTCGCGGCGCTCGTAATGACAGTCTTGGGCACGGCGAAAGCGCTGTGCGTTGTAGCATTTGCAGCCGCAACGCTGAGTCTTTCACCGCCGCGGGCTTCGGCGCAAGTGAGTGCCGAGCGGTTGCTCAATTCTTCCAAGGAGCCGCAGAACTGGCTGATGTACTCTGGAGATTATGCGGGGCATCGCTTCAGCGCGCTGAACCAGATTAACGTTGCGAATGTGGCGACGCTTGTGCCCAAGTGGGCTTATCAAACGATGGCAGGCGGCAAATTCGAAGCGACGCCGCTGGTGGTCGACGGAATTCTGTACGGTACCGGACAGGACGACCGCGTGTACGCGCTGGATGCGCGGTCCGGACGCCCCATTTGGCAGTACCAGCAGACGCTGCCGGCGGACATTCGGCCGTGCTGTGGGCGAGTCAACCGCGGGCTTGCGATCTTCGGCGACAAGGTTTTTGTGGCGACGCTGGACGCGCACGTCGTCGCGCTGGACAGCAAGACAGGAAATGTTGTTTGGGACGCGACTGCGGCGGAGCACGCCAAAGGCTACAGCTTCACGCTGGCGCCACTGGTGATCAAGAACCTCGTGCTTGTGGGCGTATCCGGCGGCGAATACGGCATCCGTGGATTCATCGAAGCCTACGACGCGGCGACAGGCGCGCGCAAATGGAGGTTCTACACGATTCCCGGGCCGGGAGAGCCTGGGCACGATAGCTGGGAAGGAGATTCTTGGAAAATCGGGGGCTCACCCGCGTGGATCACGGGGACCTACGATCCCGCGACGAACACGACGTTCTGGACGACGGGGAATCCTTCGCCTTCGAATCGCGGCGAAGGCCGCGCGGGCGACAACCTCTACAGTAATAGTCTGCTCGCTCTCGATCCGGCCACGGGCAAGCTGAAATGGCATTTCCAGTTCACGCAGCACGACGAACACGACTACGATGCGACCCAGGTTCCTGTGATGATCGATGACGGGGAACGCAAATGGATCGCACAAGCGAACCGCAACGGATTTTTCTACGTTGTGGACCGCACAAATGGAAAATTAATTTCCGCCACGAGCTACGCGAAAGTCTCCTGGAGTACTTCGAAGGACGCGAACGGCCGGCCCGTGCCGGACAAGGCGGGTTCGCCCACGCCGGAAGGGAATCGCGTTTGCCCGGGCGCGTTGGGGGCGACGAATTGGATGTCGCCGACGTATGATCCGCAGACGAAACTGTTCTATGTGACCGCGCGCGAGCAGTGCGACATTTTTGCAACGGCGCCGCAACCTTATGAAGCGGGGCACGCGTACTACGGCTCGGCCTATTTTCCCAACGATGAAACGCAACCGTTCTGGGGAGCCTTGCGCGCTCTCGATCCCGCCACGGGCAAGCTCAAGTGGGAATGGAAGCATTCCTCGCCGGCGTGGGCTGGAGTGCTTTCCACGGCAGGGGGGCTGGTGTTTACGGGAGACGCGGAAGGAAACTTCATTGCGCTCGAAGCGGCTTCAGGGAAAGTGCTGTGGCACTTCCAGTGCGGCGCGTCGGTTTTTGCATCGCCGATGTCGTTTGCGATTGACGGCAAACAATACGTGGCGGTTGCGGCGGGATCGGCGCTGTTTGCGTTTGGTTTGCCATGAGGCGGCCGTCTAGGAGTCGCAGATCGAACTTCTTTGGTGTGACCAAGGCCAAGACGCGCGTTCAAGATACTCATCCTTGGAATCCTCTCAAAAATTAGACAACGGAGCCGCATGTGATGGCGAGCGCCAAGTCCGATTTCACGCTATAATTGGAGGGTTATGCTCTCCGTCAACAACGTCACTATGCGGTTTGGCCCGCGGGTGCTGTTCGAGAATGTGACCTGCACCTTCATGGCTGGCCGACGCTATGCCATCACCGGGCCCAACGGCGCCGGTAAGTCCACATTTATGAAGATTTTGACTGGGGAGATCGACTCCACCAGCGGCTCGGTCACGCGGCCGAAGAAGATGGGCGTTCTGCGGCAGGACCAGTTCGCATTTGACGAATACCGCGTCATCGATGCGGTCATTATGGGGAATGCCGCGCTGTGGAAGGCTCTCGAAGAGCGCGACGCGCTATACGCCAAACCGCACGAACAGTTGACGGACGCTGACGGAATGCGCCTGGGCGAGCTTGAAGGAATTGTTGGGGAAGAAGGCGGGTACACGGCGGAGGCGGACGCAGCAGTATTGCTCGACGGACTAGGCGTAGAAGGCGAATTGCACGAGCGCAAGATGGGCGAATTGCAGGGCGGGCAAAAAGTGCGCGTGTTGCTGGCGCAGGCGCTCTTTGGAAACCCGACCGCGCTGCTGCTGGATGAGCCGACGAACAACCTGGACTTGGATTCCGTGCACTGGCTGCAACGGTATCTTTGCGAATATGAGGGCGTGCTGATTGTCATCTCGCACGACAGACACTTTTTGAACAGCGTCTGCACATACACCGCGGATATCGACTACGAGACGATCATCATGTACGTCGGCGGGTACGACGACATGGTGGTGGCCAAGACGCAGATTCGCGGGCGCATCGAAGCGGACAACGCCAATCGCGAGAAAAAAATCGCACAATTGCAGGAGTTTATCGCACGGTTCTCCGCAGGCACGCGTTCCGCACAGGCAACTTCGCGGAAGAAAGAAGTCGAACGCCTGCAGACGACGGAGCTGGCTAGAAGCAACATCCAGCGGCCGTACATCAAATTCGACATGAAGCGGAATTCGGGGAAGCACCCGCTGGAAATCCGGAGCGTCGAGAAATCGTACGACGATTTGAAAGTGATTCCGCGGTTCTCGGCAAGCGTGGTGCGCGGTGAAAAAATCGCGCTGATGGGCCGCAACGGGGCCGGCAAAACAACCATGCTGAAGTCGCTGGTTCGCAACGCGCCGGGATTCATCGAGGACAAGGACCTACAATTTCCGATCGACGGCGGCGAA
>MNDE01000157.1 GCA_001914785.1 Acidobacteria bacterium 13_2_20CM_57_17
AAGCCGGCAATTAGGTACGGCACCCAGCATAGACCTAGTTGAGAAGCTGCGGAAATTGGAACGATTCAAGTTGCTGGATTCGAGTACTGCGAGAGAAGCCCATGAGGTCAGGAAAGCGGGTGGGAGCGTACTGCACCGGTCTCCAGCTCCGGAAAAACTGGCGTTTGAAATTCTTCTAAAGGCTCGTCATGTTCTTATGAAGCTTTACGCGCCTTGAACGCGCTCTAACGTTGCTCTGAGTTCTAGGAGCAATGGGAACTAGGGTGAAGACCTAAGTGGTGCGTGAGTGAGTTAATTTGATATTGACCAGAAATCATTGTTGTACTGTTTGGAACTTTGGGTAACCCCATTCGGGAGCCCTCATCGTATTCTGCACAGGATAAGCTGCTGATCATTGTCAAAGGCTGTCCCCTGAAGTCGCGCCAGTTCGGATACTCAGGAAAGGCTTAGCCGATCGATGAGTGTGTTGCAACAACCCATAGCCGGGCTTGCGCTCCCGCAAATTGCGCCGTCATAAAAACGTAATACTAATGGTGGTGAACGGTGGTTAAATGCGAACGAAAGGTGAATAAAGAAGGAGAAAGTGATTCGTCCCGTTTCATCGCAACTTGCTGATTCCCCTGGATTATGCCTAACTCCGGCAAGTTCTGATTAAATTGGTCGTTCGGCTGTTAACCGAAGGGTTGCTAGTTCGAATCTAGCCCGGGGAGCCATTTCCTTAACTGTCAGCCAATGCAAAACTTTCATTTCCGCATCAGCACCCCACGGGGAACAGAAGGGTTCGCCCTAGTCCTGGCGCAGGGCGGTGACCGGATCAACGCGGCTGGCACGGAGGGCTGGTCCAAAACTGGCTAAGAGCGCGGCGAGCACCAGCACGGGAATTGTAAGGATTAGAGTGGATGGTTCGGTGGATTGCATTCCGTCTACCGTGTGCATCAATAAGCGCCCTGCCGCAAGAGCCGTAACAATACCCACGGCAATGCCGCCGAAAACCATTCCCAGGCTCTGCCGTAGCACAAGCCGAATGACGTCGCGAGCGGTCGCGCCGAGCGCCATGCGCACGCCGATTTCCGGCACACGCTGTCCGGTCAAGTAAGCCAGCACGCCATAAATGCCGATGCACGCCAGCAGCAGAGCCAAGCCAGCGAAGATGCCGAAGAGCAGCGAGAGGAAGCGTTGCTCCGCGAGCGACTCACTCGCCAGCTGTTCCATTGTGCGGACTTCGTAGAGAACTTGATCGCCCGCAACACCTTTCAGTGCGCTCCGCAAAGATGCAAGAGCACTCAATGGAGGAATTTCGGTCCGCACGGCGATCGACATCAGTTCCGACCAGCGGTGCATGAAACCGTCGGGAAGCTGGGCAAAGGGATAGTAAATCTGCGCGCGGACCTTGGCTTGATCGTCGCCGGCAAGCCCCCAGTGCCGGACGTGGCCCACGACACCCACTATTTCGAACACGTTGCCGCCGTAGCCCATGTCAGGAATCCAGAGCCGTTTTCCGACCGGATCCTGAGCGCCAAACGCGTTCCGCGCCAGGACGTCATCAATCACGATAACGGGCGTGCTTTCGACCGTATCGTGATCATCGAAGAATCGTCCCCGGCGCAAGGGGATTCGCATGACGTTCAGATAATCTGGAGAGACGCTCGTCAATAGAGCAAACGGCAACTTGTTCGCGGGCGGCACATCCGCGCTGGTCCAATAGCCCTCTTCATTATCGCCCGCGCGCATGGGAAACGTATCGACCGTGGCGACCGATTGCACGCCGGGCACATTCCGGGCCCGAGCGAGCACATCCTTCCAAGCAGCACGCGTTTTTGCCGGATCCGCAAGCGTCGCGGGCGAAAGCGCCATCCGAGTGACCAGCACGTTGCGGACGTCAACCCCAGCATCGAGAGAGGAGAGATGAAGCAGTGTTCTCCCAAGCATTCCAGCGGAAACCAAAAGGATAATCGCCAAGGCGATTTCGGAAATCACAAAGATGCCGTGGAGACGTCGCGAGCTCCCGGCGATACTGCGCGCCCCAGTGCGCAGCTTCTGTTCCAGATTGCTAAATGGCGCGCGCAGGGCCGGCGCGAGTCCAAACAGAAGCCCGCTCAACATGGAAACGCCAAAGGCAAACAAAAGCACGTGCCAATCGACGCGAACTTCTTCCGCACGCGGCAGAGCACCCGGCCAGACTTGTACAAATGGACGGATGCCGTCCGCCGCGATAAGCACGCCCAGCAATCCTCCCGCGAGTCCCAGCATTGCGCTTTCGGTCAGGCACTGGCGGACTAGCCGGCCGCGGCTGGCTCCGAGGGCCGCGCGCATGGCAAGCTCGCGCTCCCGCGAAACGGCACGGGCGAGTAACAGGCTGGCGACATTTACGCACGCGACCAACAGCACGAGGCCCACCGCTCCAAGCAAAAGCCACAGCTTCGATCCAACATTTCCGACATTCGGACGCAGTGACCGCACTTGAAAAGTGCGTCCGGCATTTGTGTCCGGGAATTGCTCGGCCAAATGATGACCGAGCAACGCCAGTTCGTTTTGCGCCTGCGAAAGCGTTGTGCCTGACTGTAGCCGGCCGACGACATGCATCGGATGGGCTGCTCGATTCCGCAGATATCGGGCCGTATCTTGCCCCACCGGCGTGTATATGTCCGCCTCGTCGCCGAACAACTTGAAGCCTGCCGGAGCGATACCGACAATGGTAAAGCGCTTGCCGTCCAGGACAACTGAGGAACCGACAGCGTCCGTCCTTCCGGCGAAGTGACGCTGCCAAAAACCACTGCCCAGGATTGCTACCGGCGCTGCACCCTGGCGATCTTCTTCGGGCAGAAAGCTGCGTCCTTGCACAATGGGCACACGCAACACGGAAAACAAGCCCGACGAAATCTCGCGCAGATCGACATATTCGGGCTCTCCGGGCTCGCTGACTGTGCCTCCGTTGTACAGCGCCGCGGCAATTGTCAACGAACGGCTCTCGCGAGCGCAGTCGAGGAAATCCAGGTAGGCAACATTTTGTTCGCCAAAAATCTCTGCATTCCACCGGTCTGACTGTCCATTCACGGAGACGAGCTTGTCGGGGTCCGAATAAGGTAGTGGCTTCAGCAGAACGCCATTGATCAACGTGAACATGACGGTGGTCGCTCCGATGCCGAGGGCAAGCGTCAACAAAGCGACAACCGCAAAGCTGGGTTGCTTCTGAAGCATACGAATGGCGTAGCGGAAGTCCCGCAGCAAGTCCTCCAGCCATCGCGTGCCGCGAGCGTCGCGGCAGTTTTCTTTCGCTTGTTCAGGACCGCCAAGAGCGAGTCTCGACTGTCTCCGCGCTTCGTCAGGGGAAAGGCCATGCGCGATTAGATCGCTCGCATGCTGGTCAAGATGGAAGCGGAGCTCTTTTTCGAGCTGATTTTCCATCTTCGTTCGGCGGAACAGACGCTGCCACCAGTTCATTCCGCACCTCCCTCGGACAGCTTGAGGACCAGACCGACGGCGTCAATCAAGCGCTGCCAGGTCGCAGCTTCCGTTTCCAGCTGCGTACGTCCTTTCCGCGTCAGACGATAGAATTTTGCCTCGCGCCCGCTTTCTGTCTCCTCCCAATCGGCGGCGAGAAGGCCGCGGTTTTCGAGCCTGTGCAATGCCGGATAGAGAGACCCCTGCGGAACCTGCACCACTCCGCGCGAGACCTGTTCCAGGCGTTGCGCGATGGCGTACCCATGCACCGGGCCGAGTGCGACCACTTTCAGAATCAATAAGTCCAGTGTTCCTTGCGGGAGATCGGATTTCTCTGCCATGGCATGCCTCCGCCTTCTACCTATGTAGCATAGGACATGTAGAAGCGCAAGGTATATGTCATTCTGTTGCGGCTGGTGGGCGACCGTTATTTCGTAAAAGGAACGGGGCGATCGTAGCCCGTCATTTCCAGATAGCCTACTCCACTCAGCGATTGCGGACCGCGCTGGACGCTGAGAACTATGGCTCCTTCCCAATAGTTTGGAGCGAATCCCGTTTTGCCGGTCAGCTCCTGCGATTCGAGCTGAGTCTTCGCCTCCAATTCGATGTTGAATTTTCGGATGGCAACTCTCCAATGCATTGGATAGCGCGCGCCCGTCTTCGGGCTTGCCCAAATTTCGCCAGCCGGCTGCAGGACGAAGTCAGCCGAACGCAAATGCGTAGTCTTTCCGTTCACGTCCACGTACGTGCCCGCGGAGTAGGGATCAATCGAACCATCCTTGCGTCGAATGCGAAAGAGCATCAACTCCGTATTGTCCGCAAGTTGCAGACTCAGCCAGTCCCAACCAGTCTGTTCGGAGTCAAGTTGGTGCGTGAAGAACTCATGATCCATCCAACTGGTGCCGCGCACCTCAAATCTCTTATTACCCAGTTCGATCGCACCGGAGGTCGCGAGCCTTGTAAAAGAAATATAGTGTGAGGCGCGCCCCGGCCCTTCCGCCTTTTGACTGATGCCGTTTTCACCATGAATGACAGGCGGTTTTTCCGGGTGCAGCGTCAAATGCAGTTGAAAGCGCTCGTCGATCGCTCGTAGCTCCTGGTCTTCGCCGTGCCATTGAATCTGCCAATTGCCGTTCCAAATGCGACCCAGGGATTCATTCACTGCGGCGATGCCTGGGCCGGATCGATTCGTTCGTTCGGAGTGATAAAACTTCCCGCCGTCGAGATCGCTCAAAGCGAGATGGGCGAGATAGAGATCCCGCAGTTCCCAGGCAGCCGTCCTCGCAGGATCGCGGCTAACTCCCTGCCGGAAGAAAGTCAGCTCAAATCCAAACCGGTGGCTATCCGGCGATTTCAGATTTCCAGTGTAGTACCACCATTCGGTTTGGTAGTCCGGATGATTGAAGTGATCGCGCGGGAATTCGTGGCGGTATCCCGGCAAGGCGGTTCGGTATTGAGCGGCAAGAGGCTGCAGCAACAGAAGCGCGACTCCGATACAAGCGAACTTACTCCTCATGTACGACCTCGACGGGATTCAAACGCACCGCGACTTGCGCTGGGTAAAGTCCCGCAAGCACAGTCGCTAAGTACACTACCGTCAGCGCGCCAAAAAGAATCTCAACCGGCCAGTGAAATCGAATCGTCCAGCCGAAGGACTGTTTGTTGATCACATAAATCAAGATGAGCGACAACGCAAAGCCCAGAGCTAAGCCGGCAAGATTGGCGAGAAGTCCGAGCAGACCGGCTTCGACGAGAATCAGCTTGCGAACCTGCCGCGTAGCTGCGCCAAGAAATTGCAGAAGGCCAAGCTCGCGTCGGCGGTCAATCACCAGAGCAAGAAGCGCTCCGGCAATTCCCATCACTGCGACAATGACCGCGACAGCCTCCAAAGCGTAAGTGATGGCAAAGGTGCGGTCGAAGATGCGGATCGCTTCCGCGCGCAGGTCTCGATTCGAAAACATCAGCACTCGGTGCCCAGCGGTGGCCTTCTCGATTTCAGTTCGAACCACGTCCAGTTGCGCGCCCGGAGAAACATAAATGGCAAGATTTGAAGGCGCAGGGTCGGGCAAATACCGCAGCATAGTATTGCGGTCCATAAAAATGCCGCCGCGCTCGCTGGAGTAGTCATAATAAACATCGGCAATGCGGAAGGTTGCGCGCGTTTCGCCAAGCGAAAGCGTAAGCGAGTCACCAGCCTTCAGATGGTGTTTGTAGGTAAAAGGCTCGCTCACAATCACGGTATTCGAATCGCGGAGCTCGGCGAGGACTTGCTCCTTAGGGCGTCCGGAAAACAAATCTGAATTGTGATAGACGCGCGGGACGTTCAGATCCGCGGAAGCAAGAGTCGCCGGCATGTTTTCAAAGTTGATCTCGTAGGCTCGCAGGCGATCAACGACCGCCACGCCTGGCAATTTCGCAATCTCTTCCTCCAGATAGGAAGAAAGAGTTGGATGACGATCTGCGGCTGCGGAACCAGCCGGACGCAGATACAGATCGGCGGGCAACTGATCCCCCATCCAAACCACGACAGTCTGGCGGAAGCTCCCGACCATGATGCCGACCGCGGTCATCATCGCTATGGCGGTTGAAAGCGCGCCGACGAGAACGGAAGTACGGCGCAAGGAGGCCGCTAGGCTTCGCGAGGCGAGCAGCGCTTCTATACCGAGGAGCTTGCCTAGAAGTTTGGAAGAAACAGAAGTCAGGGCTTCAACGAATGCCGGAATGGCCAGCGCCGATGCTACGACGAGAAGGATCGCGGCGAGATAGCCCAGCAACGGCTTGCCGGCGATCGCGGGGGCGCAAGAAGCGGCACCTGCCGCCAGCCCGAGCGCCAGAGCAATCCAGAAGTCTCGCGCTTTTTGAACGTGCACATCATATTCCCGCCGGCCTCGCGCCATTGCTTCTACGGGTGAAACCTGCGAAGCCTCATCCGCCGGTGAATAGGCCGACGCCACCGCAACTCCCACGCCAATTGCGAACGCGAGAAAAACAGACCCCGCATTCAGCTCAATAATTCCTGGACGGCTGCTGACGTAGAGCGATTCCACTGTGGCGGACATCAATCGAACCGCGCCAGTGGCCATAAAGCGGCCAAGAGGAAGCCCGACCAACGCTCCTGCAATGCCGAAGCAGGCCGCTTCGCCGACGAATGCGGCGAGAATGACACGCTTGCTGGCGCCGAGGGCGCGCACGATTCCAATCTCTGGACGGCGCCGAACGACCGAAACGGAAATCGTGTTGTAGATAAGGAAAGCGCCAACAACGAGAGAAATGTAGCTCAGGAGCCGCAAGTTCCAACGGAAGGCCGCCAGCATACGGCGATTCTCATTGGTGCCCGTGCCCTGTGGACGAACTTCGACTCCAGCCGGAAGCGCGGCCTGCAAACGCTGTTGCCATTCTTCCGGGCTGGGAGTCTCCGGCACTTTCAAGAGGATGCGATCGACGCGGCCGTAGCGCGCCAGAGCATGCTGAGCGGCTGCGAGATCCATCACAATAGCGGATTCGTTGCCGTTCGAATCAGGGTAGATGCCTCGCACCATGTAACTGTGAACTTTATCGTTGATAAGCAGCTCGACTCGGTCGCCGGCTCTGTACCCCAGGCTCGAACCCACCCAAATGCTGTCGGTATCTCCCAGATACTCAAACGCATGTTCCGAAACATCCTGCGTCTGAAACGCAACAGTCTTTTGCGATTCACTTTGCGCGAAAGCGCTGCCTTCGGCGACGAGATCCAGCCCAATGAGAGGTAGTGACTTTTTTGTATTGGCTATCAGCGCGTAGTCCTCGATGCGCGGTGAAACGCGGACCGGATAAGGCAACGTTGCGAGTATGCCAACCATGTTTTCAGACAGGCCTCCGGAAGTGACGACTTCCAGATCGTTGTCGCCAGCCAGCGTTTCCATTGAACTGCGGAACGAGCCTGCAGCTGCGCCGCCCGCAAGATCGATAGCCAGCACAACCGCAACGCCCAAAGCGATGGCCAAAATTGTCAGCGAGGACCGGACCGGCTCCCGAAAGAGCGGGCGTACCATCAACCGGTAAAAGAGCACAAGGAGAGGCATTTCAGCGCCGCGTGATTTCCTGAATTTTTCCGTCGCGCAACCGGACGAGCGTATTCGCAAGCGATGCAGCCTCCGGACTGTGCGTCGCCATAATGGTCGCCGTGTTTTGCTCTCGGGTGAGTCGCCGGAGCAATTCAAGAATCAAGCTACCCGTCGTGGTGTCGAGATTGCCGGTGGGCTCATCCGCCAGCAGAATGCTCGGCGAATGAATGAGCGCGCGCGCAATCGCGACCCGCTGCATCTGGCCACCGGAAAGCTGGTGAGGATAGCGATCCCCGAGACCATCGAGTTCCACCCAGGCAAGCCGTTCTCGCGGCGCTTCGCGCGGATTAGACTTTCCGGCAAGGAGCAGCGGCAGTTCGACGTTTTCGAACACCGTCAGCGTGTGAAGCAGTTGGAACGATTGAAAAATGAAACCAATTTTCTCGCGACGCAACCGTGTCAAGCCTCTATCTTTCAATGACGATGTCGTAACTCCGTCCAGGAGCACCTTGCCCGACGTGGGAAAATCCATCGCGCCTGCCAGATTGAGCAGCGTGGATTTTCCGCAGCCGCTGCGACCTATCAATGCCACGAACTCGCCGCGTTCAACATTCAGAGAAACACCGGTGAGCGCGTGAACTGGCTGGCCATCCGTTAAATAATCTTTTGAGACGTCTTGTAGCGAAAGAATCTGCATATGCTTCGCGAGCGGACAAAGCTCTCACTATTGATCGTAGCCCACCGATTATACGGTGCACCTGAAGGGCGCTGAGCGGGAATGTGCCTGCCGCTCAGACAGGCCGCGCCCAGGAAACTAACATTGAGCCTGAGGTACTCCTGTTATAGACTTCGCAGTCATCAATTTTCACGCGCTTTCTTCAGGGGTCTGGCTGGCAAGAGACGGGAATAACGTTCTTATAGGGGACGGTCGCGCCCGGTTCGCAAGAGTCGTTGGAGTCTCATTGAGGCGGTACGCCGGGGCCGGTTTTGCGGCCGCGGCGCCAAGGAGGCATGGATGCTGTTTGCATCTTCTGTCGCGGTAACCCATCGAGCGCTCGCAACCGTCGATTTCGTGATTATCGGTGTCTACTTTGCCATCGTCTTTGGCATTGGCATGTACTTTGCTAGGAAGGAACGCACTTCCGAGGATTACTTCCTGGCAGGCCGCGACGTTGGATGGTTCTTCATTGGCGCATCGTTGTTCGTCTCGAATATCTCCACGGAACACTTCATAGGATTGTCCGGCACCGGAGCCTCGTCCGGACTGGCGGTCGGCCACTTCGAATGGCTGGCGTGCCTGATCCTGTTGATTCTCGGCTGGGTGTTCGTTCCCTTCTACTTGCGCAGCAACGTATTTACCATGCCCGAGTTCCTGGAACGCCGCTTCAACCGGCAGTGCGCAGTCTATTTGGCGGCAATTTCCATCATCGCTTACATCTTCACGAAGATTTCTGTGCAGCTCTACGCCGCGAGCGTGGTGCTCGAGCGAGTCGCTGGCTGGAAGCTGTGGGAGACGGCCGTCGTTTTGGTCATTGCCACCGGCATTTACACTGTCGCGGGCGGATTAGCAGCGGTCATTTACACGGACACAGTGCAGACTCTGATCCTGATCACCGGCGCGGTCGCCCTTACAATCATTGGTCTGGGACGCGTTGGTGGACTGGAACACCTCCGCACAATGGTCCCCCCGGACTATTTCCACATGATAAAGCCTGCGTCAGATTCAAATTTCCCATGGACGGGCATTTTTTTCGGCGCGCCGATTCTCGGCATCTGGTATTGGTGCACCGACCAGGTGATTGTGCAGCGCGTGCTATCGGCGCGTGATGAGGGACACGCAAAAGCGGGAACGATTTTCGCGGGCTTCCTGAAAATCCTGCCTGTATTCATGCTCGTCCTTCCTGGCATCATTGCCTTTGCGCTGTTTCCGGAACAGGTGAAAAAGCCCGACTTCGCCTATCCCACTCTCGTCCTCAACTTGTTGCCGGTCGGCCTCGTTGGCTTGGTCATGGCCGCGCTGCTTGCCGCAGTCATGGGCGCGATGAGTTCGGTGTTCAATTCGGCTTCCACGCTCGTCACTCTTGATTTTTACAAGAAGCTCCGTCCGCAAGCCTCCGAGAGTCAGCTCGTGAATTTTGGCCGCGTGGCAACAGGCGTGATGGTGCTGTTGGGTTTGCTGTGGGTGCCCTTCATTCACTACATCAGCAGCCAGCTCTACATCTACTTGCAGAGTGTCCAGGCCTATATCAGTCCTCCAATCTCTGCCTGTTTCATCCTTGGAATCCTGTGGCCACGTCTTAACGGCTCGGGCGCCATTTCCTCACTGCTAACCGGCTTCGTCCTGGGCGCCACGCGCTTTATCATGGAGCTTGCCGATCGTGCCAGCGGCGGCCGCTTTGAATCCCCGGTTGCCCGCTGGCTCATCGACATGAACTTCCTGCATTACGCTATTTTCATGTTCGTGGTCTGTGCCGTGGTCCTGATCGGGATCAGCCTTATGACTCCAGCTCCAGATCGCAAGCGCCTCGCTGGCCTTACCTTCGCGACCGTGGACGACAAAATGGAAACTGTCGCTGTCGGCATACCCCAGCGCAAACCCGCCCAGGAGACGGCGACGGAACATGCCATCAACGTCGTTTTCAGCCTGATGTTGCTGGCCACGGTCGTGGGGCTTTGGATTTATTTCCGATAGTAGCGGACGGAGAACGATTCGATGAGTGCAAATGCCATCCGCGCCTTGAAACCGAACGTGACACAGGAAGAGGCCGTGCGCGCATTTTCCGGCAGCGGCGTTTCCGCTCTTTATTGGCGAATGCGCAGCGGCCCTCTGCGGCGAATCGCCGGCGCCTACGTTCCCTATTTTTTGTACCGTGTGAAATGCGCGGGCGCACCGGCGCGGCTTTTCGCCATCGATGCTGTGGACGGATCCCTCGACTTGTTCGAATTTCCGCGCATCCCCGTGGGACAGGAGTTGCTGCCATTGGAAGGACGCAACCGGCTGCAGGCCACCCTTACCGAAGAGCGTGCTGCGGAACTGTTGCGCGACAAAGTGTTGCGCGTCATTTTCCAGCAGGGGTTTTTCAAGATTCGCGACGCTCGCCTTGAGATCACTCCCGTGGACTGCGCGTTGCACTTGCCGTATTGGCTTGGTTTCCACGAGCGTGATGGATCGGTGCGTTGTCGCGTGATGGATGCGATTAGACGCCGAATCGAAGGCGCAAAAGCGTCGGCATTTTTCGAACAGTGGCTCGCAGCTTGATGTGAAGGGTCGGGTCCGGATCATTCTGCGCAATTAGGAAACTCACCTGATCGTTCTTCACTTTCTTCGCTTCCCCGGAGGACTGCCGTGACAGGTTTTGCTCGAAGCATCGCAATTGGGCTGTTTGGCTTCACTCTCGGAAGTGGACTTGTCTTCGCGCAAGGCTGGCAGCACCTTGGTAACGTTCAACGCGTCGAAAGTCTGAAAGACGGCGTCGAGCTTACTGCCGACACAGCGAAAGTGCGTGTCACGGCATTCCACGACGGGGTGTTCCGAGTGCGTGTCGCTCCAAACGGTACTTTTCCCAAGGACTTTTCCTGGGCGGTGATCCAATCACCCGAACCACCGGCAGTCAAAGTCGAGGAAAACCAAAAGGAAATCAGAATCGCGGCGGGAAATATAGTCGCCATCGTTCAGCGATCGCCTCTCCTAATCGATTTCTCTGATGCTGCCGGAACCGTCCTCCTCGCCGACGAACCGAGCCTGCCAATGGCCTGGAATGGGAGGCGAATTCACACCTGGAAGAAAATGCCTGCAGATGAAAATTATTTTGGGTTGGGCGACAAAGCCGGACCCATGAACCGCCGGAACCGCTCCTTTACAAACTGGAACACCGATGAATTTGGCTGGCAAGAGTCCTCAGACCCTTTATATAAGACCATTCCTTTCTTCATCGGGCTGCGCAATGGCATCGCTTATGGCCTTTTCTTCGATAACACCTATCGAAGCATTTTTGATTTTGGCAAAGAATCGCAAGGTTATTTTTCCTTCGGCGCCGAAGGCGGAGAGCTGAATTACTACTTCTTTGCCGGACCCGAGACCAAAAAAATCATCGAAGAATACACCGCCATGACGGGACGCTCTCCGCTACCGCCTCTGTGGACGCTCGGCTATCAGCAGTGCCGCTATTCCTACTATCCCGAATCGCGAGCGCGCGAGATTGTCAGGACGCTTCGCGAGAAAAAAATCCCCGCGGATGCCATTTACTTCGACATCGATTATCAGCAGGGCAACGCGCCCTTCACCATCAACCGGGAATACTTCCCGACTTTCGAGAGAATGATCGGGGATTTTCGCGCTCAGGGAATGCACACCATTTTGATCACCGACCTTCATATCAAGAAGGATCCCAATCATGGCTATGCGCCGTACGATTCGGGAATGAAGAACGATGTGTTCGTGAAGAATCCCAATGAATCCGTTTTCGTCGGTACGGTTTGGCCCGGCGAGAGTGTGTTTCCGGATTTTACTTTGACGCGTGTGCGGGACTGGTGGGGCGGACTCTACAAAGACTTCGTCGGCATGGGGGCGGCGGGCTTCTGGAATGACATGAATGAACCAGCGTTGTTCCTTCGCGCCGACAAAACCATGCCGCTTGACACCAGGCACCGCCTCGACGATGGAACCACGCTCGATCATCGTGCCATTCACAATGTCTACGGCATGCAGAACGTGCGTGCCACCTATGATGGGTTGCGCAAATTGCAAGCGAACGAACGGCCATTCGTGCTCACGCGCGCCGCGTATTCCGGCGCCCAGCGGTATGCCGCCACTTGGACGGGCGACAACAGCAGCACCTGGAATCATCTGAAGATGAGCACGCCGATGCTCTTGAACATGGGGATTTCGGGTTACCCGCTCGTCGGTGACGACATTGGAGGTTTTGCCGGTTCGCCGACGGCTGATTTGCTAACTCGCTGGTTCGAGGTCGGAGCGTTGAATCCCATTTATCGCGATCACACCGCAAAGGGTACGGCGGACCAGGAGCCGTGGGTGCATGGCCCGGAGCACGAGGCCATTCGCCGGAAATACATCGAGCTGCGTTATGTGCTGATGCCGTATCTGTACACCGGCATCGAAGAAGCCTCGCGCACGGGATTGCCATTGATGCGCCCCGTGTTTCTCGAATATCCGCAGGCATCGGATTTCTACGGCGACAATCGGGACTTTCTTTTTGGACGGGATTTCTTTGTCGCGCCGGTAACCACGGAAATGGTGGATGCCGAAGAAATCTCATTGCCTCCGGGCGACTGGTACGACTTCTGGACAAATACGAAGCTGTCAAGCAAGGAGAAGTTTTCGCTGCACCCGCGTCTCGACGAAATGCCGCTCTACGTGCGCGCAGGAGCCATTGTGCCAATGCAGCCTCTGGTGCAATCCACGGAGGAAAAACCGAACGGGCCGCTTGAGCTGCGCGTCTACCTGCCCAACGGTGCATCAAACACTGATTGCAGAGGTACACTCTATCAGGACGACGGGCATACGTTCGCCTACCAGAAAGGCGAGATTCTGCGCGTCAACTATTCCTGCCAGGTTTCGATTGGCTCTGTGACCGTGACAAGCAAAGTCGAACAAAATGCATATCAGCCTTGGTGGAAGAGCGCGGAAGTAAAGTTGTTCGGCGCCACCGCCCAGCCAAAAGAAGTTCGCATTGGCGAACAAATTACCAGCGAATGGCGCTATGACAGCCGCGCCCACACCGTTACGCTCACCGTGCCCGACGCCGTGAAAAATTGGAGCGTTCGCCTGGCGTTCTAGGCCGCACCCATTTCCGCTCAATTCAGAGAAAAAATTGAAAGAGATTGTGGTGGCAAGGCAAGGTGAACTTCTTTTGCCGCCAGTTCGCCCTTCGCCTCGCCGAAGAGAATTGCAATCGCCGATGCCTTCTCCGCAGGCGTGTCCGCCAACGGAATGCGAAGCTCCCTCGACTGTTCGGCGTTGTTAAACGCGACCACTAGCCGTTCTTCCTCTGATTCGCGGGCAAAAACGTAGGAAAATTCATCGGAAGCCAAATGCCATAACTGGCCGCTGCGCAGAGCGGCGTGTTCGCGTCGAAGCTTCAATAGCGCCCGCACGTAAGAGAAAATCTCCTGTTGATCGCTCGCTCGTCCCGCTTGCGTGAACGCGTCGTTCTTGTCGCCAATCCACCCGCCTGGAAAGTCGCGCCGGTTGTCCGGATCGCCGCCTCCCTGCATCCCGATTTCGTCCCCATAGTAAATCTCGGGAATGCCCCGCAGCGTGAGCGTGAGCCCGAAAGCCAGCCTCAGCTTCGCAGGAGAACTGCCTTCGGCGCTGGCGAACCGTGGCACGTCATGATTCGCAAAGAACGAAACGAGCATTTCGGGATGCAAGTACAAGAAATCATGACGCAGCACGTCCGCGATGCGGCCTGTCGGCGTTTTTTTCAGCAAAACGTCCCGCAGCGTGAAGAACATTGGAAAGTCGAAAACAGTCGAGAGCCCGCTATCAATACCGTCGTAGCGCCTCACCCCGCCCACAAAAAACGATGTCACGCTCGGATCGGGATGAAACACTTCGCCGACGGTCGTTAGGTCTGGATACAGCCTGCGCAATCCCGCATGCCAGCTTGCCCAGAACTTCCGGCTAACGTAGGGAAACGTATCGACGCGGTACCCGTCCAACCCGGAGGTTTCCGCCCACCAGACGCTGTTCTGCAGAAGGTATTGCTCGACCAAGCGATTCTCGGTATTCATGTCTGGCAGAATTCCGAAGAACCAGCCTTCTGTTAGATTTCGTTTCATGCGCACCGGGGCATGAGGATCGATCAGCGATTCGAACGGATCGTTTCCATTAGTTTGACCGTCCGGCTTGCCGTAAAAACTGCCTTTCATCGGCGAAAAGGAATTGATGTGGTGCTGCAGCGTGCCGTGAAACCAATCGGACATCGGCGGATTCGTAACCCAGGGATGTTTCGGTCCAACATGATTTGGCACGGCATCAAAAAAAATCTTCATCCCCTGTTTGTGCGCGGCCGCGACGAGTCCCACGTAATCCTTCAGCACTCCTAAATGCGCATCCACGGCATAGAGATCCACAGCGCCGTACCCGTGATAATCCTGCGCAGCCCCATTCTTAACGATGGGTGTGAGCCAGAGCGTGGTCACGCCAAGATCCTTCAAATAAGACAGGTGATTCTGAATCCCGCGCAGATCGCCGCCGTGGTACGCACGCGGTTTCGAGCGATCGTGCGACCCCGGCGCTTCGGCGGGCTCATCATTCGTTGGATCGCCGTTCGCGAAGCGGTCCGGCATGATGAGGTACATCACGTCGTCTTGCGATAGCCCTTGAAACTTTCCCACAGTCGGAGCGCGGGCAGCGATCGGCAGCTCGAACGACGTCGTTCCCTTCGGCGCAGTAATCCGGCAGACGGCCGTTCCAGACTTCGTCTCCGCCCCAATCTTCAACCAAATAAAGAGATAGCTCCCGCCCGCCGTAGCCTGCGTGCGCGAGACGTGGAGAGTCGGCAGATTGCATGCAACATGCGTTGCTTCCAGATCGCGCCCGGAGAGCAACAGCATCACTTCGGGCGTTAATCCGACCCACCAGTTCGGAGGTTCAACTTTTGTGACGGCAGGACCGGTTTCCTTGCCCGGTTGCTGCGGGTGCGCGACACCGGTCGGGACGAAGTAAGAAAAAGCGACGAAAAGTATCGAGAAAAGGGTGTCGCGGCATACCTTGGCCACAGAACGCCGAAAATGGAGTGGGTTCTTTTTCACGCGCAGAGCATAGAGAAAAACGAACAGGGATGCCAGTCTGAAATTCCACAACGGTGAGACAAGTCCGCTACTTTCGCGGCAGTGGATGCTGCGCGAACGTCAATTCTCCGAACGCTTCCGGAACGTGGAAATTGGGAGCTGATGTTCTCGTAGGCTGCCACGCTGAATAAAACCGCGGTTCGGCGCTTCCTTCGACGCGGTAAAAATTCACTCTCCAGGTAGCTCCAGCATCGAAGCGCGCAACGAGGCTTTTCATAGGCAGCGCGAGTTCCGCAACCCAGGTCTTGGTCGCTTCGTTCAAGGTAACGCGCCGCCGCAGACCGCTCTTCAAATCGTGCTTTTCCCCCGGTGCGATGTCCAAATCGATCCAAAATCCGTTCGGACTCACTTCGAATTCCTTATACAGCCGGAGCCGAGACGGGTCGGGCTGCAGAAAAACTTCCGCGACGTCGCGGTCCCAAAGTTGATCGCGGCGCCCGTTGGGTTTCGCATCGGGGAACACTGTGATGACTCGGTACTTCGCCTGGAATCGCACAAAGAGGGTCTCTGGAGTCCACAGTAGCCGTACTTCCGTCTCTCGTTCCGGATCAGCATTCTTACCTTGCCAGTCCGCGTTGAAGCGCAGAGGCGCGGGAGCCTCCCAGGACAACCAAGATGGAAATCCATCCGAATCAGGCGGTTCGAGCATTCGAACGGCCACAGCGGTTCGTTCCTGGGACGTAGCGTCGAATGCAGACATACTTGCGAATTGCCCTTCCTGCTCTTCAGTACTGCCGATTTGGGGCAGCCCACAGAATAACCATAGTCCGGCGACGCACAACAAAAAACTGGCTGTCATCGCAAAAGGTTTTTCTGCCGTCATGGCTTCTGTGCTTTCTTAGCGGACCCTGTCCGACCGGCCCGCAAACTGTTTGCGCACTACCCTTTCAGCCTGATCCCGGAAACGACGAACCACAGTGCTAACATCAATTTTGGCCGCTTTCTTCGATTTCTTAGTTTAGCGCCACCATAAAAGCTCAGGAGCATGGGAAATGATTGAACCAGTCGACACTCAAGACTTCACTGCGCAACCGGAGCGCCGCAAGCCAGAGCAATTTGAGCATGTGAAGTTCCGCATCGAGGCTGGCGTCGCCAAAATGACCCTCAACCGTCCGGAGCATAACCTCCTGAACGAAGCCATGCTCCGTGAAATCGCCGGGGGAGTCTCTCATGCCGGTGAACGCGATGACGTCAAGCTGATCGTTCTCGATTCCGCCTGTAAAGTATTCTGCGGCGGAATCGACATCGGGGAATATACCTCGCAACGCGTGTTTCAAATGCTCGACGCATTTCACGCGGCCTTCGCCGGAATGTTGGAAGTCGGCAAGCCTGTCGTGTGCGTAGTGAACGGGCCCGCGATCGGCGGCGGCGCGGAGCTGGCCGCCTTCGGGGACCTCGTGATCGCCACGCCAAAGGCGCGATTTGCTCAGCCGGAAATCAGCATCGGTGTCTTCCCGCCACTCGCATCTACTATTCTCCCGTTTCTCGTCGGGCCCAAAATCGCGCTCGAGCTTGTTCTGACCGGTGAGCCCGTGACCGCCGAACGCGCTTTGGAACTCGGCATGGTGAATCGTCTCGTGCCGGAGGCCCAGCTCGAAAAAACCGTAAACGATCTCGTTGGCCGTATTAACGGCCACTCCGGCCCGGTGCTCACGATGGCGAAAAAAGCCATTCTCGGCGGCATGGGCCTGTCCCTGCGCGAAGGCCTCAAGCATTCGATGAACATTTTCTTGAACGAGCTCTACCGCCTCGAGGATTCGCAGGAAGGTCTGCGCGCCCTCGTGGAAAAGCGCAAGCCCAACTGGAAAAACAGGTAACTCGTTCCTGTGGCGCCTGTGCCAAGTGTCCCTCCGGAAGTCATGATGGCGCGAATCTTCAAAATCGCCGGTTGGACCGTTGGAATGGCGATAGCAACCTCGCTCATTTTTGACGGCAAAACCCACTCGGCGAACTGGCGAGAACACTTTCTGTGGGGCGCAAGTATCGGTCTGTTTCTGGGCTATCTCTTTTCGAGGAATCTAAAAAAGGCATCAAGTTGAGATTTGACGCTGAAGCGCCGCTTCCATTGACACCTCCGAACTTCACGGATTACACTCGTGTTTCAATTTGCAGGCAAGGGTAGCGGGGAAGGCCGTGTGAATCGGCCGCGGTCCCGCCACTGTAATCGGCTCAAAAGCCGTAAGCCAGGCCACCCTCCCGTGCCGCAGAGGGCCGCGCTCTTCGCGAGAAAGAGCCATGCCATCCGCCCCAAGCTGTCTCGTGGGGCTTTTTTGTTGGACAATGGAACTTTCCTCGGTGTGGGAGATTCGTGAAGTTAGCCAACCAACTCTTGCAAACGGTGATCCTTTCAGTGGCTGCTTTGCTGCTCGGGACGGCGCCCTCCCGTGCTCAGAGTGCTTCCCTTAGCTCTTCCAGCTCCCCGGTCTACCGCGAAGTCACCGATGAAACTGGCCGGTCTGTCCGCGTTCCTCAACCCGTTCGTCGCATCGTGTCCCTGGCTCCTAGCCTTACCGAAACTGTCTATGCTCTCGGTTTGCAGGACCGCCTGGTCGGCGACACGGAGTTCTGCGACTATCCGCCCGATGCCCAGAAAAAAACCAAGGTCGGCGGCGCCGTCAACCCCAGCCTTGAACAAATTGCCGCTCTCCATCCGGATCTCGTCCTCGTGACTAAAGGTCTGAACCGCCTTGAAACCGTCCACGCTCTGGATAACCTGGGAATTTCTTCCTACGCCACCGACCCTCACACCGTGAATGACATTATCGCTTCAACGAAAAAGCTCGCCGATCTTTTGGGCGTTCCAGAGGCCGGCGCTTCCGTGGCTGCCGAAATGGAGCGTCAGCTTGCGGCCTTGCAGCGACGCCTTGCGTCTAGTCCGGCCAAGCGTGTTCTCTTCGTTGTTTGGCACCAGCCGCTCATCTCTGTTGGCAAGCACACTTTCATCGCCGATGCTCTCCGCTACGCTGGCGCTGTCTCCATAGTGGATGCTGAGCAGGACTGGCCGCAGGTCAGTCTCGAAGAAGCCGCTCGCTTGCAACCTGACTACCTCGCCTTTGCGGCCTCGCATTCTGAAGCGTCTCCTCCCGGTCTTGAGGCTCTTTCCACTCTTCCCGGCTGGCGCATCATGGAGGCCGTCGCCAACCGCCGTTACGCTGTGATTAGTGACGCCGTGAACCGTCCAGCTCCGCGGATTGTCTCCGCCATTGAAGAACTTGCCCGTCAGCTTCATCCTGAGCTCTTAGCTGAAAAACCGGAGAACCTCAACGAGAATTCCGTCAAGGAAAAAATGGAGAAAGAAAAAACCGGAAAGGACAAGGACGAAAAGACGCCTCCGCCGCCGATTCAGCCGCCCCATTTGGCATTTTCTCTTCCTTCCGGTGGACTGCGCGGCAGCGACGCCGTTCCCGGAGGCCGCGCATGCGCCCGCTGACGCTCCGGCGCCTCCTCCTGCAATGCTTCGCATTACTTGTGATTTTGTTCGTCGTTGTGGTCATCGCCATCAAGTTTGGCGCCGTCCCCGTTTCCCTCTACGCCCTTGGCCGCGATCTATGGAACGTCTTATTGCACCAGCGCACCAACATCTCCAGCGATTACGTCTTGATCATCCAAAATATCCGCCTTCCCCGCATTCTCCTTGGAATCATGGTGGGCGCTTCCCTCTCCGTTGCCGGCACGAGCTTTCAGGCCCTACTTCGTAATCCTCTCGCTGACCCCTACGTCCTCGGCGTATCCAGCGGCGCAGGCCTCGGAGCCATCCTTGCGCTTATCGTCGAACCCCACGTCACGCTTTCTCCAGTGTTCGCCGCACTGTTGACTCCTCTCGGCGCCTTTCTCGGGGCCGCCGCTACTGTCACTGTCGTCTATCTTCTCGGCCGGCGCGAAGGCCAGATTGACAGCACTACGCTCCTTCTCGGCGGTGTCATCACTGCTTCTTTCATCTCCGCCATCATCATGTTCCTCATGAGCACGCTCACTGGGAATCTCCGTGGCCTCTCCTTCTGGTTGATGGGCGATCTTTCCACTCCTCTCCAAAGGAGTGTCTATTGGTTCTTGGGCATTGGTTTCCTCGTTGCCTCCGGCGCGATATACACCACCGCTTCCGATCTGAACCTGCTCCTGGCGGGGGAAAAAGAGGCCATGCACCTTGGCGTCGACGTCCCCCGCGTCCGTCTCGTCGTCTACATCGCCGCGTCTTTGCTCACCGGTTTGGCTGTCTCAGTCAGCGGCGCCATCGGTTACGTCGGCCTGATCGTGCCGCATGTCATGCGCCTCATCTTCGGCTCGGACCATCGTACCTTGCTGCCGACAGCCGCGATTGGCGGTGCCATTGCCGTCGTATTCGCGGACACGCTGGCGCGTACCGTTGTTGCGCCTAATGAACTCGCCGTCGGCGCTGTAACTGCCGTAGTGGGCGCGCCCCTGTTCATCTACCTCCTGCGCAGGAGACTCGCATGAGCCCCGGCTCGTCTCACGCGCGGCATCTTGCCGAGGCTGGCCGCTTGGCCAACGAGATACGCTTGAGTGTCGAACAAATCAGTTACGCCTATTCCGCGAATCCGGCGCAGGCCCCCCTCTTTACCCTAGAAGCCACCAGCTTTCAGGCCAGGCCTGGCGAAATTGTGGCCATTCTTGGGCCCAACGCCAGCGGAAAATCCACTTTGCTCAAATTGATCGCCGGTGCACTCGCGCCACTCTCCGGCCGCATTTTGCTCAACGGCTTCGTCACGCACTCGCTCACGCCGCGCACTCGCGCGCAGCGCATCGCCGTCGTCCAGCAGGAGAGCCGTTTGCTCTTCCCCGCCCGCGCCTGGGAATTCGTCCTTCAGGGCCGCCATGCCCACGGCCGCTCGCTGCGTTTTGAATCCGAAGACGACATCATCATCGCCAAAAACGCTCTAGCCCAGGTGGGCGCCGCTGATCTCAGCGATCGCTGGATGGATCAAATCTCCGGCGGCGAAAAGCAGAGGGTCATTCTCGCCCGAGCTTTGGCTCAGCAGCCGCTGCTTCTGCTGCTTGATGAGCCCACTCTCCATCTCGATATCGCCGCGCAGATCGGTTTGCTCGACGCTCTTCGCCGCCTTGCTGCGGCGAATCGTTACACCGTCGTCGTCGTGACGCACGAGCTGAATCTCGCCGCCGAGTATGCCGATCAAGTCGTCTTGATGCAGCGTGGCCGCTGCCTGCGCGTGGGTCCGCCCATAAACATTTATCAGCGCGAATTGCTGGAACAGGTTTTCCAGACGCCGCTTACCGTGGAGCTTGGCTCCTCCGGCCGGCCGCGTGTCACCGTTTTAGCTGGAACTGAAGCGTAGCGCAGGGGCGTCCGCCGCGGCGGGCGCCTCTTTTCTCGTTAACCCCAACCCTGCGGCCTTGTGCCGCAGACCACAATCACCGCGAACTTCGTGCTCGGGAAGACGGGCAACCGCTTAGCGGTTGCACTTGAATTGTTGATTCCAGTTCCTTCGGAATCGTCAGCCAAGTAGAAAACCGTCGCCGCCGCGCGACTGTAGGGCGGATTCAGTGTATGCGCGGGCCACTGCGGGCCAGTCGCTCCATCGCTGGGCGACACCGCGGGAAGGCCCCGCAACGGTCCTCATTCGAAAGGGCCGGAGCTACCGCCAAGCCAGGAGACCGGCGAAGTTCGCAGCCGTGCGATTCATTTTGATCGCACAGGTCAACCTTCAACTCCCGCGCGAGAGGGAGCGGAGGATAAAATGAATAAGACTCTTCTTCGAACTGCCTTTTTCCTCTTCGCAGTTTCTGTAGTCAGCTTTTCCTTGCAAGCCCAAAGCAATTCATCCGAGGCCCGCCTTTCCGGCCGTGTTACCGATGCTTCCGGCTACACCATCGCGAGCGTAAAAATCACCGCTCAACCTGAAAATGCCGCCTTCCCTGCGGCTGCGGCTTCGGCTTCGACTTCCACGGTCGCAGACGGCGCCTTTTCTCTAATCTTGCCTCCCGGCCGCTATCGAATTCGTTTCGAACGCGCCGCTTTCGTCCCTCGCGAATTTTCTCTTTCGCTGGCCGCTTCAGATTCTCGTACTCTCGACATCAAGCTCGAAATCGCGCAAGTCTCCGAAAATGTCGTCGTCACCGCCAACTCCCAGCCTCTCGAAATCAGCCAGACTCCTGCTCCCGTCGATGTCCTCACGCCCGACGAAATCCGCCAGCGTCAGCTTGTCTCGGTCGCCGATGCTCTCGGCACTCTTTCCGGCGGCGCTATCGCTCGCACCGGCCGCGAAGGAGGTCTCACCACCTTTTTCCTCGATGGCGGCAACTCCAATTTCACAAAATTCTTCGTTGACGGCACGCCACTCAACGAACCCGGCGGCTTCCTCAATCTTTCCAACCAAACCCTCGACAACATCGACAAGCTCGAAGTCGTCCACGGCGCCGAAAGCGCTCTCTACGGCACGGATGCGGTTTCTGGCGTCGTCCAACTCTTCAGCCATCGCGGCGCCACGCGCGTTCCCGAACTCAATCTCTTCGCCGAAGGCGGCAGCTATTCCTCCGCGCGCGGCGGTGGTCTGGTCGCTGGCCTCCTCGGCGGATTCGATTACTCCCTCGCGGGCTCCTATTTCCAGACCGACGGCCAAGGATCCAACGACGCTTTCCTCAATCGCAGTTTCTCCGGCAACCTCGGCTACAGCTTCAGCGACTCCAATCATTTGCGCCTTACGGCCAGAAGCAACTCCAGTTTCGCCGGCCTTCCAGGGCCTATCCTTTTCCTCCCGCCCAGTCTCTCTCAATTCGAACGTCTCAAGCTTCTCCTCCTGCATCTCAGCTGGGATTTCCGCAACGGCCCGCACTGGATCCATCGCTTCAGTGGCCATGAAAACCGTACGCTGGACACCAACGCCAATCCTCCATCCTTCACTTTCGTCGACCAATTCAATCGCGCCGGTCTTCAAGAGCAATCCACCTATACGTTCCGCACCGGTGCTATCGCTGCTGGCTACGAATACGAAGTCGAGAACGCTTATCCGAGCCTCATCACCGGATTCCACGCGCGCCGTAACAACCAGGCTGGCTTTCTCGACGCCCGCTGGCAACCGATTGCGCGCCTCACCCTCAGCGCCGGAGCACGCGCCGAGGCCAACACGACTTTCGGCACCCGCGTTGTGCCCCGGGCCGGCGTTGTCTACGCTCTTCACAATGGCCGTGGCTTCTGGGGCGACATGCGCGCACGTTTTTCCTACGGTCAGGGTTTCAAGGAGCCCGCTCTTGAGCAATCTTTCGGCAGCGATCCTTGTTTCCCAGGCAATTCCTCCCTTCGCCCCGAGCGCAGCCAAACGTATGACGCCGGTCTCGACCAGTTTCTCGCTGGTCAGCGCCTTCGTCTTTCCACCACCTACTTCAATAATCGCTTCCGCGACATCGTCAGTTTCACTTTCGATCCCACAACGACTACCGCCTGCCAACAAGGCACCGGCACGTATTTCAACACCGATCTGGCCCGTGCCCGCGGCGTCAATCTTTCTGGCGAATTGCGCCTTCGCCGTTGGCTCAGCCTTGATGGCAACTACTCCCATGACGACACGCGCGTCTTGAAATCCCCCAACGCCTTCGATCCCGTTCAGATGGCCGGAAATCATCTTCTTCGCCGTCCCGTCAACTCGGGAAGCATCATCCTCAATACTTCCTATCGCCAATGGAATCTGAATCTTACCGGCTATTTCTCTGGCCTTCGCACCGATAGCGATTTCCTCGGCTTCGGCCTGACTCACAATCCGGGCTATGCGCGCTTCGACATCGCCACTACGTATCTCATCGCTCGCGGTATTTCCTTCACCGGCCGCGTCACCAATCTTTTCGACAAGCAATACCAGGACGCCCTTGGCTTCCCGGCGCTTCGCCGCGATTTCCGTCTCGGTCTCAACTACCGCTTCACCGGCAGGAACTGATGCCCATTGCAAAGCCCATTTTGCCCGATCCCATCTTCTCTAGAGGGGTGCAGCATGCTGCGCCCCATCTCGGCAAAACTCGTTACTTTAGGAGATTCTCTTGACAGCACTCGAACCCATTCTTTTCTGCTGGAGCGGCGGCAAAGACAGCGCTATGGCGCTGCACACCCTGCTCCAACAGAAGACTTTTCAGGTCGCAGCCCTACTCACCACCGTCACCGAGACCTACGACCGCATCGCCATGCACGGTGTTCGCCGCGAACTTCTTCAGCGCCAGGCCGAATCCATCGGTCTCCCTCTCCACGAAGTCCTCATTCCTCCACAATGCGTAAATCCCATCTACGAAGCGCGCATGGAGGAAGCCCTGCGCATTCACCTCGCCCAGGGCGTCCGCACGGTCGCTTTCGGCGATATCTTCCTGGAAGACCTCCGCGCCTACCGCGAGAAAAATCTCGCCCGCGTGGGCATGACCGCGCTCTTCCCCATCTGGAAGCGCGACACGCGCGAACTAATCCGCCACTTTCACGAACAGCGTTTCCGCGCCATCGCCGCTTGCATTGACACCAAAATTCTCGACCCAAGCTTTGCCGGCCGCGAACTCGACGAGTCTTTCTTCCGCGACCTTCCGCCCCAAGTCGACCCTTGCGGCGAAAACGGCGAATTTCACACCTTCGTCTTCGATGGCCCGATTTTTCAATCACCCATTCCCATTCGAACGGGAGAAGTCGTCAACCGCGATGGCTTTGTCTTTTGCGATCTCTTGCCTCAACCCTGTAGCTCACCCCTTCAGGGGTGAGGCTTTACTCTGTCTTTTTTTTCAAGTATTGCCCCAAATGGAGGAGACACCAAAATGAACGCCGAACTCTCTCAAAAAGAAAATCTGCTTTATAGCACCGTGCTCGTGCTCGCCCTGATACTTCTCGCCGCCGGATTGCGCATCGCTCCGCATCCCTGGAACTTCACTCCCGTCGGCGCCATGGCCCTTTTCTCCGGCGCGCTGCTCAAGGACCGCCGCCTCGCTTTCGTATTCCCGCTTGTTGCGCTCTTTGTGGGTGACATTTTCATCGGCTTCCACAAGCTACTCCTCATCGTCTACGCCAGTTTCCTCATCAACGTAGCCATCGGTCTCTGGCTCCGCGACCGCCGCACCGTCGCCCGCATCTCTATTGCCACGCTCCTCGGCGCCATCCAGTTCTTCCTGGTCACGAATTTTGCCGTCTGGTGGCTTCTGAACTCCTATCCCAAAACCGCTTCCGGCCTTGCCGCCTGCTATCTCGCCGGCATTCCCTTCTTCTGGAATACCCTCGCGGGCGACACCTTCTACGCCGCGCTGCTCTTCGGCGCCTACGCGCTCGCCGAGCGTCGTTTTCCGGCTCTGCAACAAGCGTCCCAACCGTAGGTTTTGGTGGCACAGCCACTCTTGGCTGTGCTCCGACGATGCAGAACCTGCGTGGCGCCCCGATCGATGACGGACGGTCCGTCTCTCCGTGTGCTAATGCTATAATCTTTGTCTCTTCATGCCGAAATCCGCTCCAGAGGCCGCCTCCATCGCACCTGACGTGCTCGCCAAATACGAGCCCGTCATCGGCCTCGAGGTCCACGTGCAGCTCCTCACGCGCACAAAAATCTTCTGCGGCTGCTCGACGCGTTTTGGTGATCCGCCCAACACCAATGTCTGTCCCGTCTGCCTCGGCCTCCCCGGCACTCTGCCCGTGCTCAACAAGCGCGCCGTCGAGATGGCCATGCGCGCCTCGCTCGCCCTGAACTGCACGGTCCACGACCATTCCCGCTTCGCTCGCAAAAACTATTTCTACCCCGACCTCCCCAAGGGCTACCAAATTTCCCAATACGAATTGCCGCTCGCCACCGGTGGCTGGCTGGAGATCGAAGCCAACGGCGCAAGAAAACGCATCGGCATCACGCGCCTCCATCTCGAAGAAGACGCTGCCAAAAATCTCCACGAAGGTTTCTCGCAATCCGCCACCAAGGCCTACATTGACTACAACCGCTGCGGCACACCGCTCAGCGAAATCGTCTCCGAGCCGGACATGCGCACGCCCGAGGAGGCCTACGCCTACCTCACCACGCTCCGCCAAATCATGCTTTATACCGGCGTCAGCGATTGCAATATGGAAGAAGGCTCGCTCCGCTGCGACGCCAACGTCAGCGTGCGCCTGCGCGGCTCAAAAGAATTCGGCACCAAGGTCGAAGTAAAAAACCTAAATTCTTTCCGCTTTCTGCAAAAAGCGCTCGAATACGAAATCGAGCGCCACATCGGCGTCCTGGAATCCGGGGGCCGTCTCTTCCAGGAAACGCGCCTGTGGAATCAAGCCGAAGGCCACACCGTCTCCATGCGTTCCAAGGAAAAAGCTCACGACTACCGCTATTTCCCAGAGCCTGACCTTCTCCCCGTCCACATCAGCTCGGCTTGGCGCGAAGAAGTCCGCCGCGCACTTCCCGAACTCCCCGAAGCCAAGCGCGCCCGCTTCGTCGCCGCCTACGGCATCACGCCCTACGACTCCGAAGTTCTCACCAACACCCCAGCTCTCGCCGATTATTTCGAAGCCGTCGTCAAAGCCGGCGCTCTCGGCAAAGCTGCCGCCAACTGGATGCAAACCGAACTTCTTCGCGGCCTGAAAGATTCCGGCAAGGAGATCAGCGCGAGCCCCGTTTCGCCTGCGGCACTCGCAGAGTTGGTGACGCTCGTCGAATCCGCCAAAATCACTGGCGCCGTCGCCAAGAAAGTTTTTGCCGCCATGTTCGAATCCGGCCGCACTGCCTCCGAGATCGTCGCCGCCGAAGGCCTCGCCGCCCAAGTCAGTGACGCGGCCATCGAGCAAGCCGTCCGGGAAGTCATCGCGAAAAATTCGGACAACGTCGCCAAGTTCAAATCCGGCAACGAAGGCGTCTTCAAGTTTTTCGTTGGCCAGGTCATGAAGGCCACGCGCGGCCAAGCCAACCCGCAAGCCGTCAACGACATCCTCCGCAAGCTCCTTTCGCAGGCAAAGTGAAGTTTGTCGTTGTTTGTTTTCGTAGAACAAGTTGTAGCTCAGGCCGGCGCTGTAGCTCAGGCCTTTAGGCCTGAGGCTTTTGCGAGCGCGGCGGCTGACCGTCGCTTTTCGGGTCTTCCCAGCCCATCCGCTCCGATTCCTGTTATGCTTCCAACAACTGACCCGAGGAATGTCCCATGCTCAAAGTAGGCGCCAAAGCCCCCGCCTTCCGCCTGCAATCCGACGAGGGCAAAGAACTCGCCCTCAACGACTTCGCTGGCCAGCGCGTTCTCCTTTTTTTCTTCCCCAAAGCCAGCACTCCCGGTTGAACCATCGAAGCGTCCGAGTTTCGTGACGCAAAGAGGAAATTCGACAAGCTCGGCGTGGCCATCCTCGGGATGAGCGCTGATCCCGTCAAGGCTCTTGCTTCCTTCAAGGAAAAGCACCGACTCAATTTCCCTTTGCTCAGCGACCCAGGGCGCAAAACCATCCAGAAGTTCGGCGTCTGGCAGAGAAAACAATTCATGGGCCGCGCCTTCATGGGTATCGTCCGCAGCTCTTTCCTCATCGGCAAAACCGGAAAAATCGAGGAACTCTGGCCCCTCGTCAGAGCCAAAGGCCACGCCTCCGAAGTCCTAGGCGTCATCTCGAAAAAATAGCCCGTAGACTCTGCCCTCAAATACTGAACATTATGAAGGGAATCCCGCCACGCTCTCAAGGGCCAAAGGCTGAAGTGGAGCCCGGCCTGAGCGCGCGATGACCTGGGCGAACTTCACTGCCCCCAACTCTTCCTTGACTTTTCTTAACGTTCTGGTATACTACTTTGCAGTTAAAACTTCGTAACTTTTCAGGCGCAGTCAGTCGTTGTCAAGGCAGTAGGGCCCTATCCCTCGCCAAGTCATTTAGAATCAACACTTGAAGAAAAAACAGAAAATAGCGTCTCTAACTCTCTTTAAAATCAACACTTACAGAGCCCGCCCGCAAGTGTTGATTCTAAACTACTTATAGAAATACTAAATCCTTTAGATGCAACACTTACGTGAAACCCCGGGGGAGGGGGTCCTGTTATTGTTAACCAGAAATTGCCACTCTTCAGTTCGCCGCCTTTATTAGGTTCGTGGCTGCGGCTTCGCCCAGCCCCGCGCTGCGAATCCCCTAATTGATCGTCACGGCCGCCCGCACGGTGAACGCCAGCTTCGTCTCGGCGGGAAACTCGATGTCTTTCTTCCCTGTCGCCGCCGCGCCGGCCGTTCCGGCTCCCGCTCCGGCCGCTGCTCCGATCGCTGCACCCTTGCCGCCGCCCGCGAGCGCTCCGATGACCGCGCCGCCCGCTGCCCCGCCGCCGATGAACCCGGCATCTCGTTTGCCCTTGCCGCCCAGCGTTCTTCCCGCGGAACTCGTTGCAATCGTGTACGTTTTGCCGCCCACGGTCACCGTGCGCAGCCGCAGGTAAAGTTTTGCCGGCGTGGACAAGCGCCCCGAAGCCTGCACGCCGCTCACCGTTAGCTTGACCGGCGCTCCCTTGGGAATCACTACTTTACCGCCCGAAATTACATCGTGCGCGACCGAGCCCGTGACTGACTGTCCCGCCTTGGCGCTCTTCGAGCTCACGGACTGGTCGGTCACCACCGTAATCTTTGTTCCCTCTGGAACCGTGCCTGCTGCCTGGACCAGGGCGGGCAATACCAGCACCAGTGCAAGAAAGATCGAAGCAAATCGAATTCGAGATTTCATCTCCGTCACCTCAAGAAGAAATTTAGGACCGTAAGAAAAGTCTAGCAAAAAGAAGAGCGAACGCAGGAACGCCGCGCCACCACGGCGCTAGAAGTGAAACACCAGTTCTTCGGAGTCCGATAATTTCGGTTCAATGTACAAATTATCGATCAACCGCGTCTTCCCGACAAAAACCGCAAGCAGCACGTAGCAGGGTTTGCGAACGCGCACGACCGGCTCAAGTGTTTCCGCGTCAACAACTTCCGCGTAGTCCACTCGCGCGAGACGTTCCGAATCTAGTTTGCGCCGCACACTGGATTGCAGTTGCAGCGCGTCGCGAACTCCGGTGGCAAGTTCGTCCCTTGCTGCTTCCAGCGCGCGATGCAAAACCGTGGCGGCTTTGCGTTCGTCCGCGTTCAAGTAAACATTTCGCGAGGAAAGCGCCAGGCCGTCCGGCTCGCGCACCGGCGGGCAAACCACGATTTCCGTATCCAGGTTCAAATCGCGCGACATTTGCGTGATCAGCCGCGACTGCTGCGCGTCCTTGCGCCCGAAGTACGCAAAGTTTGGCTGTACGATTTGCAACAACTTCATTACGACGGTGGTCACGCCGCGAAAATGCCCGGGCCGCGAGCGCCCTTCCAGCCGGTCGCTCAATCCGTCCACGTTAACGTAGGTCGAAAATCCATTCGGGTAAATTTCAGCGGGTTCCGGCGCAAAGAGCGCATCCACGCCCGCGCGCTGAAGTTTTTCGCTGTCGCTTTCAAAAGTGCGCGGATATTTTGAGAAATCTTCGTTCGGGCCAAACTGTTTCGGGTTGACGAAAATCGAAGCAATCACCGGCGAGCACTCCTTGCGCGCTCGCTCGATCAGCGACAAATGTCCCGCGTGCAGCGCGCCCATCGTCGGCACCAGCCCGATGATGCGGCTCTCCGCGCGCGCTTGCCGCGCGTACTCTTTCATCCAGGCGACAGTTCGGATGGTTTCCACGGTGGGAAGAGAAAAATCGAAACTACGCGCCCGCCGCAGTGGCGCGTTCGCGATAAAAATGCATCAGGTCGGTCAGGATCGGCTGCGCGCCGAGTTGCCGCAAAAGCGTTGTGACCTGCCCGCGATGATAGCTTCCGTGATTCACGACATGCTGCATCGATTGCCAGAGAGGGTTGCTGTAAACGCCGAACTTCAGGGTCTTGTACTCCATCACGCGATCCAGGTCCGATTGCGTCAGCCCGCGGACAAAACTGAGAAGCCGCGCCTCGTGCTCGTCCCAGCGTTCTTTCAGACTCGCGATGTCTTTGAACTGCGCCGTATCCGGCAGCGATGCCGGCGAGCGCCCCTGGAACCGCTCCAGCCAGATCCATTCGGCACCGAAAATGTGCGCGAGCGTATCGCGCACGGAGCCGAAGCTGGAACCCATCGGTTGAACGAACTGTTCCGCCGTGAGCTTGGACGCCGCCTCCAGCGCCCGATGATTCGCCCAAGCGTTGTAGTCGTACAGCCCGCGCATCTCTTGTGGCGTCATCTTCCTCTCCACTTGCAATGCTAAATTTCGGTTGTCATTCCGAGCCCGCCGCGGCGGGAGGAGTCCACTTTTTGACTTTTACTTCGTGATGCGCTTTCTACCAGTCACCGTCACTATTAACCGGCGCCTCTTTCTGCTCCATCGCCATCCGCGCCGCATGATAGGACTCTTCATCAGAAGGAAACTCGCCCCCGCGCACATCGTCGCAGTATTCGCGCACGGCTTTGGAAATCATCTCCCCGACGTTGGCATACTGGCGTGCAAATTTTGGCGTCTGGCCAAACGTAAGCCCCAGAAGATCGTGCACCACAAGAATCTGCCCGTCGCAGTCCGGGCCCGCGCCGATACCGATCGTGGGAATGCGCAGTTCGCGCGTAATCTGCGCCGCCAGCTCGCGCGGCACCGCCTCCAGCACAACCGCGAAAGCGCCCGCCGCTTCCACCGCGCGCGCATCGCGAATCAACTGTTCCGCGGCGTCCGCCGTTTTTCCCTGTACGCGGTATCCGCCCAGCGCGTTCACCGATTGCGGCGTCAATCCCACGTGCCCCATCACCGGAATTTCCGCTTCCGTCAGTCGCGAAATCAATTCCAGTCGGCGCTCTCCGCCCTCCACTTTCACGGCCTCTGCGCCTGCTTCCTTCACGAAGCGCATCGCATTGTGCAACGAATCCGCCAAGTCCGTGTGATAGCTGCCATAAGGCATATCCGCAACGACAAGCGCGCGGCGCGTTCCGCGGCGCACGGCGCGCGTATGGTGCAGCATTTCGTCGATGGTGACGGACAGGGTGTTCTCATGCCCCAGCACCACCATGCCAAGCGAATCGCCGACAAGTATCAAGTCCACCCCGGCTTCATCGAGTAACCGAGCTATCGGATAGTCATACGCCGTCAGACAAGTGATTTTCTGGAAGTTGGAGGGGGAGCCCGCTGCCTGAGTCTTGCGCTGCAGGAGATCGGGCACGGTGATTTTTCCGTTCCCGGAATTAGGGACAACGCTCATGGTGGCCTCCGGTGCCGTTCCCTTCCTGTTTTAATAGGTGGCCGCTCGGCGGCCAACGGGATACAGCCCTGTACTTCACCTTTGCGCAGGATAACAAATTTCGATGCGCAAGACTACAAATTTGGATGCGTCGCCATCCGGATTAGTTTCGGCGCGCCGCTTGGGCGCGGCCCTTCCATTGCCCGCCGCGGCCAAGCCAGTAGCGCGCTGCGGATACACACGTTGCGTAACCGTAGAAAATTGCCGCGACCGGCAACGTCAGAACCCAGGCCGCCGACAAGTTGTAAAAGCGCACTGTGACGAGGAAGCACGCAGCCATTAGAGCAATGGCGCTGTCCACAAGAAGCCAAGCTTCACCCGGATAAGCGAAAAAAAGAACCCAGGCCAGCAGAAAGGTTGCAAAGAGCCCGGCCAGCGCGACGATCAACAGGACCAACGAATAGCGAAGCTGCGTAAACGCCGTGCGCGCGATCATGTCGCGAATTTCCGCAAAGCTGCCGTAGCTCCGCAAGCTCACGCTCGCTCGCGTCAGGCCCATCCAGATTCTTCCGTCGCGGCTCTTCACGGCGCGCGCCAGCGCACAATCGTCAATCACCTCGCCGCGAATCGAGGCAAACCCGCCGATGGGCGCGAGCACGTTCCGCCGCAGCAAAATGCAGCCTCCCGCGGCTGCGGCTGTGCTTGCATTCGGATCGGCGATCCAGCGCGGAGGGTAGAGCAACAGGAAAAAATAAAGAAATGGGGGAATCAGCAGCCGTTCAGGAAATGTCTTCGCTTGCAGAAGCACCATCAATGAGGCGAGATCAAGCGAATCTTTTTCCGCGCGAAAGACCAACCGCTTCAACGCGTCCGGCGCGTGCACCACATCCGCGTCGGTGAACCAAAAGAAATCAGGCTTGCCTTCGGACGCGGCCTGCGCGCCTTCATTCAGCGCCCAGAGTTTTCCCGTCCAGCCCGGAGGAATGTCTGCCGCTGAATGAATCGCGATTCGTTCTGCGGCGCGGGATTCCGCTGCTGCCTTGCGTGCAAGGGCGACCGTGCCGTCTTCGCTGTGATCGTCAACAACGACAATCGAGAATTCTCCGGGATAGTCCTGTCCTGCTAGAGAGCTGACGGTTCGCGCGATGGTTCCAGCTTCGTTGCGCGCGGGAACGACGGCGGCGACGCGAGGCCAGTTTGGCAAAGGCTCCGGCTGAGTCTCCTCTTCACGCACTTGCCAGAAATTTCCGCGCGCGAGCAAGAGGTATATCCAGATCGCCAGCGGAATGGCGGCGAGAAGAGTCGGTGATAAAGGCACGCGCTATTCTGCAATAACGCGCGCAGGAAACGCTATGCCAGATCTCCTGCGCGAATGGGAAGCCGCCGGATGCGCTTCCCGGTTGCCGCGAAAATGGCGTTGCACATGGCCGGAGTGACCACCGGCAATCCGGGCTCGCCGATGCCGGTCGGCTCTTCCTTGCTCATGATTACGTGGACTTCTGTTTTGGGAGTCGCGCTGATGCGCGGCATCTGGTAATCGTTGAAATTCGATTGCTCGACGCGGCCATCCTTGATGGTGATGGCATCGTGCAGGGCGGCGGAAAGCCCGTAGATCGCGGCGCTTTCCACTTGCGCGCGGATGCCGTCCGGATTAATGGGACGGCCACAATCCACGGCGTAAACGAGACGGTGCAGCTTCACGGCCCCATCTTTGACGCTGGCTTCCGCGACGGCGGCGGTGTAGGAATTGAACGAAAAAAATGCGGCGATGCCTCGGCCCATACCTTTGGGCAGAGGTTTCCCCCAGCCCGCCTTCTCGGCGGCGAGTTTCAAAACGCCCTTGAGCCTCGCCGTGTCGAGCGGCGTTGCTTTCTCTTCGCCGAACCGCGGAATTTTGCGGTCCTCGCCGATGAGTTTCAGGCGAAACGCCAGAGGATCCTGGCCGGCGGCAGCGGCAATCTCATCAATAAAACTTTCCACGACGAAGCCGCTGCTGGAGTGTTCAACGGAGCGCCACCACGCGCGCGGCACGCTCGATTCCGCCAAGGTGTATTCGAGGCGGAGGTTCGGCGTTATGTAAGGAATGGTAGCTCCCGTGCCGAATTCACCGAGCCCCGGATCATTCGCGCCCTCCTGGCTCCACTTGGCGGCGATAGAGGTCGAAGTTTGAAAATGTTTCCACGCCGCGAGATTTCCATTGGCGTCCAAGGCGCCCTGCATTTTGTGATAGGACGCCGGGCGGTAAAAACCGTGGTGCATGTCGTCTTCGCGGGTCCAAAGAACCATGACAGGCCTGCCCGCGCTCTTTGTGGCTACTTGCGCCGCTTCCATGACAAAATCCGCCTGATAGCGGCGACCAAAGCCGCCGCCCATCAGCGTGGTGTGCACGATCACTTTTTCCGGCGGCAGCTTGGAAGCTTCGGCGATGACGCCTTGCGCCCATTGCGGCGCCTGCGTTGGAATCCACGCTTCCGCACCGTCAGGCCGGATCTGCACGGTGCAATTCATCGGCTCCATGCAAGCGTGCGGTGCGAAGGGCAGCTCGTAGACGGCTTCGATTTTTTTCGCGCTGGAACCCAGAGCGGAGTCCGCATCGCCTTCGTTGCGAAGAACTCTTCCGGGCTTGGCGGCGTTCGCGAGAAACTGCTTTTGAAGCTCGGCTGTTGATTCCTTTGCCGCCGGGCCTTCCTCCCATTTCACTTCGAGAGTATTGCGGCCCTGGATGGCGGCCCAGGAATTGTCTGCGAGAACAGCGACTCCGCCGGTGGTCGAAGCGCCGCGTCCGCTGGTTTCAAATGGAATGACGTCGCGAACGCCGGGCACGGCTTTCGCTGTCGCGGCGTCAAACGAGGCGAGCTTCCCGCCAAAAACCGGACAACGCGCGACGACGGCAAAAAGCATACCGGGAACACGCGAATCGATACCAAACTTGGCGGAACCGGTGGCTTTGTCGCGGCCTTCAAAGCGCCGCGTGTCATGGCCAACGACGGTGAAGTCGTCGGAGTTCTTGAGCGGAACGGTGTTGAGATTGGGAATCGGAAGTTTGGAAGCGGCCTCGACCAGTTCACCGTAAGATAGAGAGCGCTGGGGATGACCGTGAACCACTTGTCCGTCCTGGGCTTTGCACGTGTCTGGACCGACTTCCCATTGTTTGGCCGCCGCAGCGACGAGCATTTCACGCGCGGCTGCCCCCGCCCGGCGCAACGGCAGCCAGGAGCCGGCGACGCTGCCGCTTCCACCGGTACCGAGGTCATACATTTTCGGATTGGTGGGCGCTTGCTGGACCTTCACCTGCTTCCAGTCCACGCACAGTTCTTCCGCGAGGATCATGGGAAGCGCGGTCATGATGCCCTGGCCCATTTCCGATTTACCGAGAATGAGGGTGACGCGATTGTCCGGAGTGATGCGCACCCAGGCATCGAAGGGATTGGGAGTTTTCTTTTCCTGGTCCTGGGCTTGATCGGCGAGAGCGGCCGGAGAGAGATGGAAGCCAACGACGAGCGCGACACCTCCGGCGGCACCGGTCTTAAGAAAATCACGGCGATTTACGACTGGAGCGATTGCCATGGAACACCTCTGAATTTGTAATTACAACTACCGTTGAAGACAGCGTAAGCCGGGACTAGGCCTTGCCCGCTTGCATGGACGCGGCGCGGTGAATGGCTTTACGAATGCGCTGGTACGTGCCGCAACGGCAGATGTTGCCGCTCATGGCATCGTCGATGTCGGTGTCGGTAGGGTTGGGTTTCTTCGAAAGCAGGGCGACGGCGGACATGATTTGTCCGGACTGGCAATAGCCGCACTGCGGAACGTCTTCTTCCATCCAGGCTTTCTGGACGGGATGGCTGCCGTCCACGGAAAGGCCTTCGATCGTGGTGACTTTCTTGCCCGCGACGCTGGAGATCGCGGTGATGCAGGAACGCGTGGCCTCGCCGTTGATGTGTACGGTACAGGCTCCGCAGAGCGCCATGCCGCAGCCGAACTTAGTGCCGGTCATGTTCAGCGTGTCACGGAGCACCCAGAGCAGAGGCATGTCCGGGCTGACATCGACGGATTGAGGTTTGCCGTTCAAGGTAAAACTGATGGCCATGGAGTCCTCCCAACTTGCAGGCGAATATCCTACAACAACCACAGGGTGGTTGAAAATCCATAGAATTCCCTACAGGGAAAGCTCAATAAAGTAAGATGGCGGAACGGCGAGCGACTCCCGGCGGTCCACGCGTTGTCCCCCACGGATCAGACGCACCGTTAGGCCGGGCGTGAGCAAATTCAGTTGCCTTCGACGGGGGCGGTGGCGGGCTTGGGCGGAGCTTTGGAGGTTCGCGGCGGTGCTTCCGGTTCGACGCCGCGCCAGCCCACGGGACGGCCACTGACCGCTTCCTTCACGGAGCGGAACAGAACCACGTACATCAACTGGCGATAGTAGAAGCGCTGCAACAATACGGGAATGAGCAGGGTCCAATCTTCCTTGCGTTCCAGCACGAATGCGACCATGCACGTCAGTATGTCAATGAGCAAGAATCCAAGAAAGAACAGAAGCGATTTTTCGACGTCCGCGGCGGTCCAAAGTTGCGGCAGACGCGTGACGCGGAACTGCGCGAGTCCCCAAAGCAACAGCGAGCCAAAGAACATCAGGTCGATAACCGGCGAAATCAGCGGCAGAACAAGCTGGAATAAAAAGATGTTGGGCAGCGCGATCCAGCCGAGCGTTCCGTATTTTGGCCGCAGCAGCGTGTCGCCGTGCTTCCAGAAGGATTGCAGGGTGCCAAAGGTCCAGCGGAAACGCTGGCGGATCAGTTGGCCGGCCGTTTCCGGAGCTTCGGTCCAGGCAATGGCTTCTTCATCGTAGCTGATGTGCCAGCCAAGGCGGCGGATGGCGATGGTCAAATCGGCGTCTTCGGCGACGGTGTCCGCGGTGATGCCGCCCGCGGCTTCGATGGCTCTTTTGCGCCAGGCGCCGAGCGCACCCGGCACGACCGTAATGCAATTCAGCAAGTCGAAAGCGCGTTTCTCCATGTTCTGGCTGGTGATGTACTCGAGCGCTTGCCAGCGCGTGAGCCACCGCGAACGGTTGCCAACCTTGACGTTGCCGGCGACGGCGCCAACCTTGGGATCGGAGAAATGTCGAACGAGTTTGCTGATGGCGTCCGGTTCGATTTCCGTGTCCGCGTCGATGGTCACCACAATGTCGGTATTCGCCAAGGACATGGCAACGTTCAGCGCCGCCGCTTTCCCGCGATTCACCTGATGAATTATGCGCACGCGAGGCTCACGCGAGAAGTTCTCGTCCAGCAGATCGCGCGTTCGATCCGTGGAGCCGTCATTCACGACGATGATGTGCAACCCCTTCAGATCGGACAGAAGGACGGACTCGACGGTTTGCACGATTACGCTCTGCTCATTGTGCGCGGGAATCAGCACGGTCACGCTTGGAGGAGGGTTGGGCATCACAGCGTGGTCGGGGCGAAGCTTTTCGATCAGCGCAAGCAATCCGATAATCACGGCGCGCCCGCTGACCATCACAATGCCAAGAAAGAAGATAATGCCGATGAAGAACCGCGACCATTGAAACAGGGTGAAGATAAATCCGTCGGCGCGAGCTTCGAAGCGCTCTTCGGGAGAGAGCAGGGGCATCACTTCGGCCCGCGTTTTTCCAATCAGATCTGAAACGGAAACAAGCTGGTACCCCTTCTTGCGCAGGGCGTCGATAATCCGCGGAAGCGCCGCAACCGTCTGGGTGCGGTCGCCGCCTCCGTCGTGCAGCAAGATGATATTGCCGTTGCCAGCCTGCCTCAGAACGCTGTCGACTATCTCTTTCGCTGGGATGGGCTTGCCGTTGCGCAAGCTCCAGTCATCCGGATCGATACGCTGGCCCACGATTAAATAGCCCATCTCCTGAGCAACGGGAAGTTGCGCCACCTCCTCCGAATACTCCGGCTGATGATCGATGCCGTAGGGAGGACGGAAAAGAATGGTTTTGACGTCGAGGGTGCTTTCGATCAGCCGCTGCGTCAGGTTCAATTCCCAGCGGAGCTGGGTGTGCGAGATCTCGTCGAATTTCGGGTGAGTGAATGTGTGATTGCCGATCTCGTGGCCCTCGGCGAATTCTCGCTTTAGGATATCCGGCCTCTTATTTGCCTGGTCACCGATGATAAAGAAAACTCCAGGCGCTTTCTTTTCCTTCAGGATGTCGAGAATCTTGGGCGTCCACTGCGGGTCGGGACCATCGTCGAAGGAGATGGCAATTTTCTTGTTCGCTCCGCCGAGGCGATCGATGTTGTAGGAAAGCGGGATGGCGTCGTAGGACTCTTCGGTGAAAAGATCGCTGCCCGCGTCGTACTCGAAGGAGCGCTTGCCGTGCTTCGGTATATCGGTAAAGTGCCAGATGTCGCCATCGCCTTCGAGGATCAAGTCCGGACCCGGCGGCAGATCGGCAAGTTTTTGCCGGGCCGCATCGTCGGCGTGAGTCGCATCCCAGATTGGCCACATGGAAGTGTCTGAAGAACCGAGCCGCCACAGCGCCGTGCCTTGCACGCCCAATCGCTCGCTGGTCCGAAGCTCGTTGTACGCCGTAACGGCGTCCAGCATCCATACCTGGTGCAGGTGGTTGTGCTCGTCATAGTAGGAATAGTGCGGGTTCAGCGAATCGCTGTCGAATTCGACGTCGGTATCCGACTCCTCGGCGTGCAGCAAAGCTTCCTGGACGCTCCATTCCTCCGCTGTTTGGTAGCCTTTTTTCGGCGCCGAGGCCCAGTCGTAGGCATAATTCGCTATCCCCACAATGATTTTTTGCGCGGGAACGACTTCCAAGACTTGCCGCAGGTTTTCCATGAACCAGTCTTGAGCCGCGATGGGACCAGGCGGCGAATACGGCCAGTGCTGGTCGAAATTCATGAGATCGATGGCGTCACACTGTTGGCCAAAGTATTCGTAGTCGTAGGAGTCGTCGCGCGCCGGCAGAGCGATCATGAGTTTCAGTCCGGCAGAGTGGAGCGCGGGCGCCAACGCGCCGATGAGTTCGCGAAAGTGCGCCTGGCTGGCATCGGGAACCTCTTCAAAATCGACGACGATGCCTGCCTCGTGCGACTCCACCGTGTATTCAACAACGTCCCGCACCAATCTCTGCCGCGCAATGGGGTTCGCTAGCATCTGCGCCATTTCCTTGATGCGCCACTCCACGCCGTCGTAATTGTTCAGCATGCCCATCATCGGCAGCTCGATAGGTGGATTGAATGATTTCATCCACTGGTGCAGCTTGTCTTCTTTCAAAATTAAAATGGCTTCGGAAGGCGTAGCTTTGGCGGTGTATTGGCCGCGTTCGTAGTCCACGATGGTCAGCGCGCCATCGGCGGAGACGGCATGGAGCTGCTCGGGAATCAGCAAGTCGATATCTTTGTAATGCTTCTTGAGAGAAGCCAGGCTGTTGGGATCCCAGCTCACAAAAAATGCCGCGCGCAGCGGATCGTAACTCGCCGGGAGCTTTCCGATGTTGGCCACGCGCCGGCGGCGGCCTTCACGAGTTAGCAGCTTCTTTTTCGATTTGACGGCGTGGTACCCGGGCTTGGTGTCCGGCAGGAGACCTGCGGGCAGTTCCACGCTGACAGCGATGGTCACGAAAAAATAGGCGAGCAAAAGGGTCAGCAGGACGCCGGTGATTTCCATTACGCGCCGCGTGCGGCGCCAACGCACACGCTCCGCGTCATAAAATATGGGACCGCGTTCCTTCATGTCACCTTTCAAACGGCTGCGCGGCAGGCAAATCTACATCAGGCCAGGGCTGAGTCCGTCTGCGCGATTCCGTCTCCTCTATTGTAAGATGCGTGGCATTGATGAAGCGAGTTTTCTCGAATCCTCTTGTGGCGTTAATTGCAGGTCTTTGCCTGCGGCTCTATTTCGTGCTGAAGTTCCCCGCCAATTCCAGCGACACGGTTCTTTACGAGCAAATCGCCACCAACTGGCTAAAACACCACGTCTACGCCATGACCGTTAGCGGGGCGATCACGCCCGTTGATCTGCGCATGCCGGGTTATCCGGCGTTTCTTGCCATCCTCTACGCGCTCACGGGCCGCACGGGTGAGGCCGCCCGCCTCTGGGTCATGCTGGCGCAGATTGCTGTGGATTTGCTTTCCTGCTTGCTGATTGCCAGGCTGGCGACGCTTTTAGCCTGCGCCTCGGAAGATCCAACGCCGAACAAGCGGGTGTTTTCCGTTGCGCTGTGGCTCGCCGCGTTGTGTCCCTTTACCGCTAACTACACCGCCGTGCCCCTGACCGAAGTGTTTGCAACTTTCTGGACCGCTCTGGCCTGCAATGCTTTCCTGGTAGCGTTGAGAAGAGTGCAGAAGCCGGATTTTCTATTGAAGGGCACCCATCTTCGCCTGGGAAAAAGCGTGGAATACTCTGCGCTGAGTGGAGGATTGATTGTCGGTCTGGGAACGCTTTTCCGCCCTGAAACACCGCTGTTGCTCGTTGCAGTTGCCGTCAGTTTTGGCGGATTATTTTTCCCGCGTGGAAATTTCCGCCGCTGGTTCTGGGTTTGCCTGGCCATGGCGCTCGGCTGCGTGGTGATTCTTTCCCCGTGGGCCATTCGGAACATGATAACGCTGGGCGAACCGCAATTCCTCGCTCCCAAAAACTCGAATCTGCCGGGCGAGCTTGTCCCCTACGGCTTCATGGCCTGGGAAAAGACCTGGCTCTATCGTGTCCGGGATTGCTACCTGGTGTCGTGGAAGCTGAACGAAGAAGCCATCAACGTCGAAGAAATTTCCGCCCGCGCCTTTGATACGCCGGAAGAAAAGCAGCGCGTCGCTGCCATTCTCGAACAATACAACAATGATTTGACGCTGACCCCGGAAGAAGATGCGGAGTTCGCTCGGCTGGCGCGCGAGCGCACAGCGCGCCATCCTTTGCGAACGTACCTCTGGTTGCCTGCTGCGCGTGCTGCCGCCATATGGTTCACGCCGCGCATCGAATTGCTGCCCGTTTCAGGGCATGTTTTTCCATTGGCGCAAATGCGTGAGGATGATCCCGTCGATCAGGAAGTCACCACCCTGTTTTTTGTGCTGAATTTATTTTATGTAGGACTGGGCGTCTGGGGTGCGGCGCGGCTTTGGCGCTCGAACTCTTCAGCCCAGCCTGTGGTTGCCTTCCTGGCGCTATGCATTCTGATCCGCACGGCCTTTCTGACCACGGTGGAAGCGCCCGAGCCGCGCTATGTTCTCGTTTGTTTTCCTGCGCTGATAGCGATGGGTGCGCAAGTTTTCGCTCGCCCTTCCGAAGTGCAGTAGCGCCGCCTCCGCTTGTCTCATGATTGCTCCCAAAAACAGCACAGGACAAATCCTGTGCCGTTATTTTTCCTCGAAAGGTTCGGGGTGAATGGTGACGCGGTAAATCTGAGGAAACTTTTCCTTCACGCGGTCTTCCAGCGCCGCGGTCACGTCGTGGATTTGCGTGATGGGCAGCTCGCTCCTCATCGTGCAATGGCACGAAACCAGGATGTGGTGCTCCACCTGGCGCACGCGCACGTCGTGGCAATTCACGAGCTCGTCGAACTCCAGCGGCAGCTTGTTCAAAAACTCTTCGATCGCGCGCGAAAGCTGTTTCATTTCCCCGCCGCCCGCGTCCGGCGTGGCAATGTGTGTGCCCAGCGGTTCGATGTGGATATTAACTTCTACCTGCCCGTCGCGCAGCTCACGAATTTTTTCTTCCAGGTCGGTAGCCTGGCGGTGCGCATCGCCCAGGCTCAAGTGCTCGTCGACCTCCAGGTGTAGCTCGATGAAAAGTTGACCGTCCTGTTGCACCGCGGTCAAGTCATGAACGGCAAGGCCCATCTTCTGCGCTGCCGCACGAATCGCTTCAAAAAGATGTTCGCCTTGGGGAGCGCGCGGTTCAGCGTGCACCATCACGTCCGAAGGAACAATCTCGCCGATGCGCTTTTCGATGGCGTCGCTCAGGGCATGGACTTGCTCGAGGCTCGCGGTCCTCGCGACGCTCACCGTTGCGTCCACAAAGTGGCGGTTGCCGGCCCGCCTCACTCGCACGCGATCGACGTCCAGCACCCCGTCCATGCGCGCGACAGCCTTGGCGATTTCCTGCTGCAAACCCTGAGGCGCCGCGTCCAGCAAGGCATCCAGCGTGCGTCTGCCTAGTTGCGCGCCCACCCACAAAATGACGGCTGCCACTGTCAATCCCGCGAGGGCATCCGCGTAATTCAACCAGGGCAGGTTCCACGTCTCGCCGACCCACACCAGCCCGATGCCGGCGATCACCACGATCGTGCTCCACACATCGGTCGAGAAATGCAGGGCGTCGGCTTCCAGAGCGTCACTGGAATACTTGCGAGAGACGTATCCGAGGGCCCGCGCCCGCGTCAGATCGATCGACAAAGCGATCAGCAGAATCAGGATTGCCGTGATGCTCGGCTGGATGTGGACGCTGCGGAAGAACAGCCGGTCAAACGCCTCATAAACGATGTAGAGAGCGGTCAGCGCTAGCAGCCCCGTCTCAACGAAGGCGGAAAAGTTCTCAAACTTGCCGTGCCCGTAGGGATGCTTCTCATCCGCCGGCTGATCGGACATCCTCACGGAGAGAAACGTGATGATCGCCGCAAGCAGGTCGAGACCGGAATGTAACGCTTCCGAAAGGACTCCCAAGCTGCCCGTTCGGACTACCAAAAACGTTTTCAGCGAAACCAGCAGCAGTGCCGAGCCCACGCTCAAAAGCGCTGCCCGCTTCTTCTCCCGTCCTTCTTCCACTGAATAGGGAACAACCATCGTCCGCCTAGACTAACTCAGATTCGCATCTTTGGCCGAAACGCGGAGGAGGGTACTTGACGCTCACCGCTCAGTGAGCAGACCAGTTTTTATTCCTTCGCGAATATGTAGAAGCTATCGCTTTGGCGGGACGAAATGCACCGCGGCAATTCCAGAAACGACCTTACTTTGCGGGGCTCATCGGCGGCGGCGGCAAAAGCGGCAGGCGCTTGGCTTCGCCGCGCGCTCCGCGTACCTCCAGCTCGTCAAACAGCAGCGACGGCGCCACCACGGAAGCCGGTAAGCCTACTTGCGCTGAGCCAAACGCTCCTAGCGCGGTGCCGGCAAATCCGTTGTTTTGGCTTTGCATGTAGTTGTAGACAAAATTGTCGTTCCCGATTCCGGTTAGGTTCCGCAGCGCGCGGGTGTTCAATCCGATGACGCGCGCCCCGCGAATCACCTCTTCCCGGCCGGTTTCAGGGTACACACGGTAAACAACCAGCGGCAGGCGGTCACCGTTCCCGGCGCCTCCGCCATAGCTCGCCAGAAGCTCGGAGAAATCCTCCTGGTGCAGCAGGCTGATCACGGGATTATCCATTTCGCGCACCACCAGGCAATAGTTCAGTTTTTCCGCGCGGCAGCTGTCCATAAATTTCTTCTTCAAGTCCGCCGCGGAAAGTGTTTCCGCCGAGAAAAAGAGAAGATTGCTCATCGTCGGCTTGGCATCGTTCAAGAACGCGGCGCGGCCGTGTCCGTTGGACTGATTGAAATCCGGCCCGGGCCGCCGGGACATCAGCTCGTTCTTTAAGTTGCCGCTATCCACCAGCGTGACTTTCTGGGCGCGGACGCCTTCGTTGTCCACGGCATAACCGCCAATCAGCGCCATGCCATGGAAATCTTTTGCGCCCGGATCATCCACAAGGGAAACGCTAGCCGGCAGAACTCGCGCGCCGAGCCGACCCACCCAATCGCTCTTGCCGCCCAGGTTGCCAAGCATCTGCTCCATGACCGGACTGAAGGAAATCGGAGGACGTGCACCGTTCACCGCCGGTCCAAGCACTTGCGCCAGCAGCGGCGCGGCGGCGCGCGCTTCGAAAAGGACCGGCCCGGTATAGTCCTGCGCAGGGGGCGCGGCTCGCAGCGTCATGAGCTCGGTGCCGGTAACATTTAATCCTTTACGCACTGTCTCGACGCCGGGCAAGTCGGCCGGACGCGTCGCGTACGTGGTATAAAAATGATTCAGCGGCACGCCGTCGGCGGCGAACGTGCTCATGCCCGCTTCAATCGCCGCAAAATGCCGGTTCTGGCGGATTTCCGTTCCTTCGCTAGTCAGTAAATATTCCGTCGCGTACACGAGGTAATAGGTCACGCGCGATTCGTGAATCTCGGAAAACGCGCGCAGCGTGGCCGAAGTGTCGCGCGCTTCCTGATCCCAGTTGCGGCTGGTCCAATCCGGCGTTTCCCGCGGTTCGATAAGTTGTACCGGCTCCGCCTTCGCGAAATCATCGATATCCGATTGCCGCGCCAGGCTGCTGAGATACGCTTGCTTGCGCGAGTACGTTTCCACCGCTTCCTTGAACGCCTGATCGGTCGCAATCCACAAGTCCTGCCGCAGCGAATCGTAATCGCGGTCGATTCCCACCTGGCCCGTCGGCCCGATAAAGCCGCGAAAGCCTTCGTCGCTTACAAAATTCGAGCTGTCCAGCTTGTAACTGCCCACCCGCGCATCCACATCCATGAAGCGGTTCCGCGTTTGCGTGCTGGACAGTAAGGCGCCGAATTCCGCGACAACTTCGTGGACTTCCAGATCGAGCAAACGGTACTGAACGAAGTACGGCCGCACCGGCTGGTCGATGTTCGGAATTTTTAATTCCAGGCGACTCTTCGCGCGGGCCATTTCATCACGCATGGCCTGCAGCGTGTGATCGTTATCCGATGGAGCCTGTGCGCCCGCGGCTGCCCCGGAGCCTATCGCCATCAAAAATAAAATCAGTCCTGCCATTCTCTCTGCGCGTCTCACTGCTGGCCTCCCGTCTTGACGACGTCGTGCGCGGGCGGCGGCAGGATCGGCGGCCGGTCCGTCGAACTTTCTTTTTTCTGTACTTCCAATTCCGAAGTCAGAATCGCGGGCGAGGCCGCGGCAACGGGAACGGAGCCCGATTCCGCGCCGCAGTAACCGTTGAAAACCTCCGGCGTATCTCCCGTCGCAACAATCTTCGTCAGCGCCGCGAGCGGCGTGCCCACAATATCCACTCCGCGCACCAATTCGTCAGGCCGTCCGTCCGGAAAAACTTTGTAGACCACCAGCGGCAACACTTGAAACGCCTGCGGCTGTCCGCGTCCGGTGAACGTAAATCCGCCGGCGATGTCGTCGATCAACAATCCAAACGGTTTGCCCTGCGCTTTGATCAATTCAATCAGCTTGGCGCGGAGTTGCGCGTTCGTTACCGTTTTGCTGCTCTGCACGATCAAGTTGCCTTGGCGCGAAACCGGCGTGGCGCCGAGCTGCCGCCTGCCATGCCCGTTCGAATGCTGAAACCCGACCAGCGGCGAGCGCGACATCTCGAAATTTTTCAGCACGCCATGCTCCACCAATGGCACGCGCTGCGCCGGCACGCCTTCATCATCAAACTGGTAGTAACCCAGCAGGTCCTGCTTGCCGAGCTTTCTCATCGTCGTGTCGTCGGTGATGCTCAGAAACTCCGGCAAAATTTGCTCGCCCACTTTTTTCGAAAACGTTTGTCCCTCGGTCACATCTTTTTGGCGATGGCCTTCGGCGCGATGCCCGAAGACTTCATGGAAAAACACCGCCGCGGCGCGTCCTGTCAGCAACGCCGGCCCCACTGTCGGATCGTTAATGGGCGCGGCGACCAGCCCTTCCAACTCCTTACGCATCGTGGCTTCGGCCGCGTACACCGCTTTGTCGTCAGGCGCGTCCTTGGCGTCCACCCAATCGAAATTGTAGTAGCGGTCGATGTCCATGCCGTCCGGCGCTTTACCCTGGATGAACAACTCGAGACGGTAGCGAATCTGCCCGAATTGCAGTTGCGTGCCCTCGCTGGTCACCTGATACGCGTTTTGCGCTTGCGCCGAGAACGTCACGATGGAATTGATAATCGCCGGCGATTCGCGAAAGGCCTTGGTGTACGCTCGGACTTTTTCCTCCCAAGGCTGGCGATCCACGGCGAGGGAAACCTGCGGTCCAATGGAGGTGTGCGGCTCTTCGCGCGAGAAATCCGGCGCGCGCCCTTCTGCCGTCTCTACTTTTACTTCCTTGCCCGTCTTGATCTTGATCAGCGCTTCGGACGCGGCCCGGTACTGTTTGTCGGTCTCCAGCCAAATCGTCCTGCGCAGCACTTCGGCGTCATCGTCGATCGGCACGGGCGCAACCCCGCCGCTCTGCTGTTGCCGTTCGCCGACCTTGTGGGTGTTGTCGAGCTTGTAGTCGTTGACGCGAACCGAAACTTCCAGCCACCGGTTGCGGGCGGCGTTGCTGTTGAGCAGCGCACCGTTCGAGCCGGACACATCCGCGCGCTGTGTCTCCGTTACCGTGTATGCCAGGTAGTAGACCGGCGGATCCAGCGTGCCCAAAGTCTTCATCGAGCGTTCCAGTTCCGCTTGCAGCGCCGCAAGCAGCGGCGAGCGCTTCGCCGGCATGTCCGGTGGCGCGGCGTGCGCCGAATGCGCCATACCGGAAAGGAGAGCAAGCGCACAAAGGAAGGGAGTCACGCAACTACGAATCGATATGCTCAAGGATGCCTCACTCGGAATTAGACGGGACCGCGAAACATTCAGTGTACGCCACCGTTGCGGGTCGCACAAAGCAGGGAAAGAGAGCGCCGCTGATCAAATGACACTCGTTGGATGGCTTCGCCGTGCTTGCGGTTGCACCCTCAAGGAAAAATCGCCCCTGCAACTCGGTGCGAGAATGAACGCCGTTGTTTCCTAAGCAACTCGTCGTGCGCTTCAGTTGAAGTGCGCCAAGGGCCGCGCCACAATTTCTTCATGCGCTCTCTTGTCGGCCTTCTGGTATGTGCCGCCCTTTTCTTTGTCGTTTACCAGATCTTTTTGAAGAAAATGCCGGCGACTGACCAAGGCACGGCGTCCACGCAGGCCATCACCCTGATCGGCGTTCGAAGCGACCTCCTGCGGATTGCCGAGGCGGAACGCGCCTACATCGCCATCAACGGCCATTGCACTCCGCTCGACGAGCTCATGTCCTCCGGTTCTCTTTCCATGACCCGCTCCGAGCGCGACGGCTACTCCTACTCCGTCGAATGTTTCGGCGGCGAATTCACGGCCGCTGCGCATCATTCGCCCGCACCTGCCAGCTCGCCCATTCGCTATCCCAATTTCGCCGTCGACGCCACCATGCAAATCCACGAAATTGACTGACCGCCGGTGAGGAGTGGCATCTGCCCTGAGCAGCACATGCCGAGAGACTTCACTCATAACTTCCGGGAACTTTTCCTGTTGACTCCGCGTACCTCTCATTGAAAGCGGTTCCCCCAACAAAACGCGCCCGCCGGCGGCGGGCGACCAAACGAAGGAAAGAAGGATCACACTATGGGCGGAGAATTGATTGGATTGGTGGCCGTGACGCTGGGGATGGGTGTCCCCCTCGGCGCACTGTATACGTATTACCGGGTCCGCAAGCTTCGAAGCGAAGAGCGGCTCGCGGCGATTGCCCGCGGAGTCGACATTCCGATGGAGCCTGAGTTGAACCAGGCGGCGCGGTCCCGCCGTTCCGGCATTTTGCTGGTCAGCGGAGCGCTTGGCTACCTCGCGACTTTTGGATTGATTGCCAGCATCCAAGCGGACCGCGACATCTGGACCGTTGCAGCGTTCGGCATCATTCCTCTTGCGGTTGGACTCGGCTACTTCGTGGACTGGTCCATGATCCGCCGCGACGCCCGGGCTTGAGAAAAGAGGAATCAGCGTTCCAATAAAAAGCGGATCGGTCTTCACATTTTTGTGAAGAGCCGGTCCGCATTTCATTTTGCTTCATTTGATTTCGAGGGGAGTGAATTTGTCTCCGCGCTTCACTGCCAGCCGGATTGGACGTGGCGGGCCCTTCTTAGGAACGGTTACCTCGACCCACAATTCTTCGCCTTGCTGCCGCCGCGAAGGATCGACTGCGTGTTCCGGCAAAAAATAAGCCACCGGCTCGCTGAGGGCCGCCACCATATCTCCGTTGCGCGCTCTCCATCTCGTTACGCTCAGGCCGGTCGGTTGGGGTGCGGAGCTTGCCACCAAGTGTCCATTCTCGGCGTACAAATAAACATCCCGCATGTCGCCCCAGAAATTGCCTTGAATTGATTTCGGCGGCTGGGAAGCGCCGTAGACCCGATCCGCATCCACGCGCAATCGCACGCTCAAATACCGGCCGCGAATCGGCAGGTCAGGATCGTAAGCCACGGTCTGCGCCCAGACCCGCGGAAAGCGCGCGCGATCGATGGCATATTTCGCCGCCAGACTCCCGACAATCGCCAGTTGCAGCACCGCCAGGAGAATCCCCTTGCGTGAAAGTTTCATAGCGTTCCTCCCGCGACTCGCGCCACCAGTTGCCGCCGCGTTCGCTCCAGCACCCAGCCACCGAACAGGAACAACACACCAAGGCCGATCAGGCTCGCGGAACGCCCGAGCTTATCCATAACGTTCGAGAAATAGAAAAAGATCACCGTCAAGGCAAACCCTGCGACTCCCAGGTTGATGCGCTCTCGCCTCCGGTCCACCAGTCCCCACGCCACCATGGCGAGCGCCCCGACTCCGGCCCAAAAATACGGGCCTAGAGAATTCCACGCAAATATCGGCAGCTTGTCACTGGCATTTCCATTCCTGGCGTGAAATGTTCCAATCACCAGAACCCAGACCGCCGCCAGTGCGTTTGTCCACGCCGCTTTCTTGCGCAGCGCATAAGCCAATGCCAGAGGCCCGCAGATCGCAATGGTCCAGCCAGTGATTTGCAGAAAAGAGGAAACCGGCGGGCGATTCTGCCACCATCCCCAGTATCCCCGGCCTTCGACAAATGCCCAGAGGCTGAGAGGCAATACGGCAAGCCCGCCGATCCACGCGAGCGCGCGGCGCGTGCTGGAGTCTTCCTGGCTCGTTCTGGCGCTCAAGTAAGTGATTGCGATCAGCACCAGCGCTTCGGTGATCAACCGGTTGCTCACCGCAAATCCCTGAGTGCGCACTTCCCACTCGCCTACAAGCCATCCAGGCACGAGCAATGCCAGTAGCGCCGCTTGCGTCCAATGCCGCAGCAGAAGCCACCCGGCAAGCGCGCCGATCGCCCACATCAGAATGCCGCTTGGCCAATGCTCTTGCAGATTGAAAATTTGCGCGGTCAGAAAAGTCCCCGCGCCGACGCAAACGGTCCCGATGGCGTAGAACGTCGTTGAGAGCGCCGGGAATCGCTCCTGCGTGAATGCCCCAACAAGAGGAAACACTGCCACCAGGATCATGACCAGCATGAAACGCCACGCCGGTGAAAGCTCATCCCAGTGGGCGGCCACGAACAGCAAGACACCCGCGCAAAGCAGCAGCCCGCCGAGTGCCACGGCCAGCAGCACAGGCCAGCGCAGACGCTCGCCAGAACTGTCCGACTCCTCAAATGTTCGAATGCGTGACGCCGTGCCTGCATCCACCACCCCGGCTGAAACCCATCGCTCCAGCCGTTTCTTCAGTGAATCGGCCATGCGAGGCCCTCCTCTCGCCAGCTACTTTTCGCCAGCAGAACATACTGGCGCTTCTTGCTCACGGCGCGCGCTTTTGGTCCACCACCAGCACGCCGGCTTCGGCGTAGTTCGTTGCCGGTACATCATGAAACGATACGTGAATGTTCTCCCGCTTGGCCTTGCCATCTTCGATTAGCACGGACGTGACGCGCTCCGCGATTTTCCGTTTTTGCTCCGGCGTCCGGCCTTCTACCCAGGTAACCTGCACGTGCGGCATGTCTCTTTCCTCCTTAGAACGGGCAACTTCGTATTTCTTGCATGCAATCTCAGGCATTCTATCCGCCGCCGCGGTTCCCGCAAAGTCCGCCGCGACCCTGTGCTAGAATTGTTTGCTCATGCATCCCGCCATTCCTCACTTGATCGAGCTGCAGCGCGTCGACCACCAGATTGCCGTGTTGCGCGCAGAGCTGGAAGCGTTTCCAAAACGCATCCGTGACGCGGAAACCAAACTCGGCGGCGCCCGCGCCGGTGTTGCTTCCGCGAAAGAGGCGTACACGCAGATCATCACGGAACGCAAGAAGTTCGAGCTTGACGTGCAGCAGTGGAAAGACCGCGCGCGAAAATACCGCGACCAAAGCGGGGCGGTAAAAACCAACGAAGCTTTCAAGGCATTGCAACACGAAATCGCCAACGCCGAAGCCGAAGTTGCCAAAGCCGAAGACCGCCAGCTGGAAGTGATGATGGCCGCGGAAGAAACCGAGCGCCGGGTGAAGATCACGGAGTCGCGGCTGAAGGAAGCCGAGCAGGCCGTCGCGGCGGAGCGAAAAGAGATTCAGGCGCAGGGCACGGAAAAAAAGAAACAATTGGAGACCGCCACGGCCGAGCGCGAAAAAATCATCGCGCCGGTGCCGGAAGATTTGCGCGAACTGTACGCGCGCATCGCCAAACGACACAACGGCATGGCCATGGCCGAAGCCCGCGACGGCCAGTGCCGCGGCTGCGGCATGCGCGTCCTTCCGCACATTCTTCAGGAACTGGCCACGGAAACCAACGAAGAAGTTTACCGCTGCGAGAGCTGCGGACTTATCCTGTACACCCTGGAACCGATTCCTGTTGCGAATCCCGCGCCTGGTTCCGCAAATACTTCCTCGGCGGCTTCGACAAACTCCTGATGCCGCGCCGCCCGCCAACTCCCCGTGGAAAAGATTTGTTCGCCGAGGCTCACGCGGAGCCCAAGCCCGCCGCTGCTACGCACCGCGCAAACATTGACGGCGGCTCGCGCGGCAATCCCGGGCCCGCTGCTTATGGCGTGGTGATACGCGATGGGCGCGGCGAAATCGTCGCCAAGCTGAAAAAATATATTGGCCGCATGACCAACAACGTTGCCGAATACTACGGCTTGATCGCGGCGATGGACTACGCGCAATCGCACGGCATTCGCGCGCTGCGCATTGAGAGCGATTCCGAGCTTCTCGTCAAGCAAATGCGCGGGCAGTACAAAGTGAAAAGCGAGGATCTGCGTCCGCTTTTCGAACGCGCTCAGAAAATGTCGAAAGGATTCGATTCTTTCCGCATCGAGCACGTTTACCGCGAACAGAACCGCGAAGCCGACGCGCTCGCCAACGAAGCGCTGGATGAAACCGAAGGAAAAGCTTCCGGCTCGGCAGCGGCAAAAAAAACTGAATTGGCTGGCTCCAAAACCTCGTCGGCCAGCCCGAAATCTGAACCGGCTAGATCGAAAACTGAAGCCGTTAGCTCCAAACCGGAGCCGCGAAAGATTCAAGCGCGTTTTCGCGGCGGCGTTCTTTATCTGCTGGAAGACGTCGAATTGCCGGACGGCATGGTGGTCGACGTTTCCATTCACCTGCGCCCAAAGCCTGTTTGATTTGTCCTCGCCGCGATTTTTTTCGCAGCGGCTGGAATCATTTCAAAACATAACTTCTATAAAGAGTGTCGCGCTGCGCGGGAATGAAGCCGGCGTCGGAGATGACGCGGCGGAGTTCGCTTTCGTTGGTACGATTTTTTACGCCGGCGGCAAAGACCACGTTTTCTTCAATTAGAATGCTGCCGACGTCGTCGGCGCCGAATTGCAAGCCAATCTGACAGACTTTGATCCCGGGCGTGAGCCAACTGGACTGGATGTGGTCGATGTTGTCGAGATATAGGCGGCTGACGGCTAGCGTTTTCAGATAATCCACGGCCGTGGTTTCCTGCACTTTTTTTCCGAGGGAGGTATTTTCAGCGGCAAACATCCAGGGAATGAACGCGGTGAAACCGCCGGTATCTTCCTGAATGCGCCGCAAGCGTTCAAGATGGTTGACGCGATGGCGGAGCTCCTCGCCGCAGCCGAACATCATGGTGGCGGTGGTGCGTAGTCCCAGCGAATGAGCGACGCGGTGCATTTCTTCCCAGTCGTCACTGGTGCACTTCAGGCGTGCAATCTTCGCCCGGACTTCATCGTCGAGAATTTCCGCGCCGCCACCGGGAATGGATTGTAGACCCGCATCCATCAAGCGTTGAATCGTTTCGCGAATACTGATTTCGCTGACTTCCGCGATGCACAAAATTTCCGGCGCGGAAAAACAATGCAGATGGACTTGCGCGTAGCGCGCTTTTAAAGAGCGCAGAAGATTTTCGTAATAACCGATTTGCAAGTCCGGGTGCAGGCCACCCTGGAGCAAAATGCCGGTGCCGCCAAGTTCCAGCATTTCGTCGATTTTCTTGTAGATTTCCTCGAACGGCAGAATGTAGCCGTCTTTCGCGCCGAGCGGGCGGTAGAACGCGCAGAAAGAACAATACTCGGTGCAGAAATTGGTGTAGTTGATGTTGCGGTCGATCTGGTAGGTGGCGACGCGAGGATCGTTTTTCTTCAGGCGAAATTGGTGAGCTTCCATGCCGATGCCGATGAGATCGTCGGATTCGAGCATGTCCAGAGCTTGTTGTTTGGTCAGTGCCACCATCTATCCTCTTCTGCCCCTTGCACTTCGCAAAAGCAGATTCCTCGCTTCGCTCGGAATGACCTTCTGTCGTAGTTTTTCAATACCCTACAATTTCACGGCTTCCGCTTTCGTAGCGGCCCACTCGATTGGCTTGGCTTGCGGGATCAAGCCGAGGTTTGCAGCGTGCGTGAAATATAGTTCCAGGCCGCGGCGATTTTCTTCGTCAAGCGAAAAGTCAATATTATGCCACAAGTACGATTCGAGAGTTCGCTGCGGCAACTCCAGTTCGCGTGCGGCGTCGAAACAAATTTCCGTGATGCGCGACAAACCGAAATCACGCGAGGCGAGAAAATCCGCGGCCACTTCCGTAGTGGCGACGTCCCGCTTGGCGGCCCAGACGGCGAGGACTGCGGGCAACCCGGTCAGACTTCGCCATTCGCCAACCACGTCGTAGACGTAAAGCATTTCTGCGCTGGTGATTCCGAGAGTGGCCGCCGGGCAAAAGGTTTGGCCTTCCACGCCGGGCCAACTTTCTTTTTCCATTCCAACGCTGATGCGCAAGGCGGGATCGCCGATGATTAGCGCTGCGTCTGCTCGTTGCAACATCGCCGGCAAGTCCGGAGGCGATTCAAAGAATTGCGGCACGATCTTCCACTTTTCCGCGCACAGGATGCGCGTCAGCGTTTGCGTGCTGCGCGAACTGGCATCCAGGGCGAAGCTCTTCACGTGTTCGATAGGCTTCTTCGCAATGACCAATAGGCTGCGCACCTGTTTTTTCGAGGCGATGGCCATGTCCGGCAAAATCACCAAGCCGCTGATGCGCTGGTATTCGATGGCGGGAATGATAGCGACATCCGCTTTGCCGGAACGCAAATCATCGGCGCACTGCGAGGGAACGGTGAAGGACAAATCGTATTTGCCGCGCAGCGGGCCGTTGGTGAAACCCCAGACGAGCGGCGCGGTGTTGAGATATTGCACGATGGAGATGCGAAGTTTGGTCACGGTTCGAGGGCTCACGTTTAAGGTCCAGTATAACAAAGAGGGTTTTTCCGAGCGGCAACCTTCTTTCGCGAGGAATTGTCCAGCAACTTTGAAATGTTGGAATCGATCGAAAACCCGGCAGAGGAGGCCGCGTACCCCCCCACCCCCCCATCAATTTGCATGAACGTCAAAAGAAAGGACTTACAAAAAGAGTATTTCGTAAACGGTTGATTCTAAAGGACGTGATTTTGGTTGTTTCGGACGAGTAAAGGGAGAAATGACTATCCTAAAAAGAAAAGCGGGGGCAAGCCCCCGCAGTCCAAATGTAGTAATATACAGGGTAAAGTATACACAAAGTTAGAGAAAAGTCAAGGAAAACTTTGGCGTGTATTGAATTTCCACCCACGCAACCTCGGGGAAGGTTGGCCTTCATTTCGTCACCGGCAAACGGTCGTTAGATGAAGATGGAAGCGTTTCCTTGGCCGTCGAGGTACATCGACGGAAATGCGAAAACAATAAACGCTGCTAGCCACCACGGAATCATGCAAGCCAACGAACGGCGGGCGCCGGCACGCCACCCAAGAATCAGCGCAACGAGGCAGCAAACCGACAGGCAAGCCAAACCAACCCAGAATGGAAGCGAAAGAACCCAGAATCTAGCCCTCGCACCTTCCGGCTGGAGGAAATAACCGTACGTAAGGCCAGTGTGTGGAACAAGGAGGGCAAAGGCCTGCCTCTGCCAAAACCAGATTGCGAGGATAACGACGACAGCAGCCAGGAACGGAAGAAATGATTTTACTTCATGGAGTAAGACCCGATTGAGCCCGATAGCGAACCCGAGTAGAACGACACACCAACCAACCAAAACGAAAGGCAGCGCGTCAGTGCCGTACTGTTCCCCAATCATCATTGTGCCCGGAGTGGCAAGGACTACGACAATAAGAGGGGCGATAGTCGCGAGAGCGACTGCCGCCCTGTCGGTCCGGGCCTTCGTTGGAGAAATGTCCATCGGAGTCTGAACTTGAGCCACCACCGTAGCAAGTCTAATGGTCCGTGCAAAGAGTAGCCCGGTCTACTCAATTCTGAGGGCGTTCATGGGAGAGATGGAGGCGGCACGGTTGGCGGGAATGATGGCTGCGAAGAAGGAGCAGATGCCAAGCGCGCCGGCGGCGACGGTGAGGGCGAAGGGGTCCCACGAAGAGACGCCGTAAAGCTGGGCAGAGAGCAAGCGGCCGGCTCCGACGGCCAGCGGCAAGCCAAGGATGAGCCCGATAGCCACGCGCTTGAAGGCTCCGCCGAGGATGAGGCGAAGCACTTTCGGGCGATCGGCTCCGAGCGCCATGCGAATGCCGATTTCGTTGGTTTTCTGGGCAACGGAATAGGCGGTGACGCCGTAGAGGCCGATGGCGGCAAGGACGAGCGCGACGATGCCAAAGAGGCCGGCAAGGCTGGCCACGGCGCGCTCCTGATCGAAGGTAAGTTCAATCTGCTGCTGCATGGTCCGGACGCTGTTAATGGTGAGGTTGGGATCCAATTCCGCCAGGATCCTGGTGAGCTGCGCTTCGAGGGTGCCAGGCGTCATGTTGGTGACGAGCAGGATTCCGCCGATAAAGTGAGAGTTCAACTCGACCATCTTCAGCAGGTTATCGGGATAATTCACAGTTTGGGCCAGCGGGACGTAGAACATGGGACGCGCGGGCCTGCGAAGGCCCCAGCCCGCAAACTTGGCATCGCGCACGACGCCGACGATGCGGAAGGTGCCGGAATACTCGGGGACATCAAGGCCAAAGTGCTGATCGAGCGGGTCTTCCGTGCTCTTGAAAAAACGCTTGACGAAAGCTTCGTTGACGATGGCCACGGGCGCGGTGGTTTCGTTATCGGCCGTGGTGAACGCGCGCCCGCGCAAAATCGGCATGCCAAGATTCTGAAGATAATCGGCGCTTACGCGGTCCCAAGAGGCGCCTGATTCCTCGTTGAGTTTGGCGGGAGGATGGCCGGCGACCATGATGAGTTCGCCCCAATTGTCGGTGAGCGGGTTATAGAGGGCCAGACCAGCGCCCTGAACGCCAGGGAGACGGTTGAGCTGTCCTTCGAGCTGACGATAGAGCGCGGCTACCTGCGGCAGCGTGTAGGTGGCGGGAGGCCGGTGCATGTTGACTTCCACGCGGTTTTGCACCTGGAAGCCGAAGTCCTGATGCTCGAGCTTATTGAGGCTGCGGGCGAGCATGGTGGCACCGGCAACGAGAACAACCGACAAGGTGGCCTGAACAACCAACAGGGCTTTGCGAGCAAACGAAGAACGATCCTGCGTGCCGCGGCCTGAACCGCGAAGCGCTTCGGCGGGGTCAGTACGTGTCGCTAACCACGCAGGAGCCGCGCCGAAAATGATTCCGGTGACGAGGGCCAAGACAAAAGCAAAGGCCAGGACCATCAGCGATGGCGCGGTGCTGATGGGAAGAAAATGCGAGTTGTGGAAGGCGAGAACAAGCAGCAGACGCGCCGCAGCCATGGCCACTACAAGCCCGACGATGCCGCCGCCAATGGCGAGCAGGACGCTTTCCGTAAGGGCTTGCACGACGATTTGCCGGGGAGTGGCGCCAACGGCTAGCCGCACAGCAGTTTGGCCACGACGGGCAACGCCGCGAGCGAGCAGCAGATTCGCCACGTTGGAGCAGGCAATCAGAAGCACCAAGCCGCACACGGAGAGGAGGATCTGCAGGCTGCGGCCATATTCCTCTTTCATTACGGCAACGCCCGCTCCAGCAGGCACCACGTTGAGGACCTGCTTGGGAAGCAAGCTGACCATGTCCTGCATCCAGTTGGCGGGATAGCCCGAATCGTGCTGCAGCCACTGGCGGAGGACTGCCGTGAGGCGCGGAGACATCCCGTCAATCGAAGCTCCGGGGCGCAAACGGCCAATCATGCGAAGCCATGCCGAAACGGGCTGGCGCAACAGGCTGCCGCCGGCATTGATCATGGGTTCCTGCTGCAGGGGAACCCAGATATCAGGCGGGTCGCTCTGGAGAGTTTCGCCGAAGAATCCGGGGGGAGCGACGCCGATTACGGTCACAGGATGGCCCTCGATGATGAACGTGGAACCTACGACGGAAGGATCGGAAGCATAGGCGGTTTGCCAGACACGGTGGCTGAGGACAGCGACTGGCGGAGCGGCGGGCTTGTCGTCCTCCGGCGTGAAGACGCGGCCTCCGAAGGCGCGAACTCCCAGGGTTGAGAAATAAGTACCGGTGACGTACTCCGAGCGGAGAGGACGGGCCACGGATTCGACACCTTGACGCCGCACGCCCATGCGCCAGCGTCCAGCCTGGAAGGCGGTAACTTCCTCGAATTCAGGAGTTTCGGTCTTAAGGCGTTCGTACAAAGGGAAGGAAACCATGCCCCAGCGGTCTTGAGGACCGCCTTCGACGCAGCACTCGTCGCCTTCGCCAACGCGGTAGAGCCTGCCGGGGTCAGAAACAGGCAAGGAACGGAGCATTACGGCGTGAATCAGCGTGAAAATCGCGGTTGTGCCGCCGATGCCCAATGCCAAGGTCAGTACCGCAGCCG
>MNDE01000006.1 GCA_001914785.1 Acidobacteria bacterium 13_2_20CM_57_17
CATACGATTAAGTCCTTTCGGGCGTTTGCAAGCATTCCAATTGGAGCCCGGGTGAAGACGCCACGTGGGGAGGTGTTCGCTGGGCTCGTCCTTATTTTGCAACTGTTCTAGGGCGCAATGTCAGCGGAAACGGCCTTAGGACGTTCCATGAGAGCAACAGGGGGAACGCGAAGAGGGAAGAGGAGAAATGAAAGATTGGAGGCGCGAGGCGGAATCGAACCGCCGATAATGGTTTTGCAGACCATTGCCTTACCACTTGGCGACCGCGCCCCCGGACAAAAAACGCGTTTCAGTTATCAGTCATCCGTAATCCGTTTTACGTCTGGGAAAGAGCAGTGCAAATTCACCGCGTGCACCGAGATTTGAGGGCGAAGATGGGAGAGGCGTCTTCGCCCTTGGCCCCCTGCTCTGCACTAAGATCCGCCGCTACAAAGCAGGCTCAGCGTGCGGCGGCAGCTGCTTCGGGATGGGCGGCACGGGTTTCGTTGACGATCGGGGCGCCGATGAGGTTGCCCCATTCGGTCCACGATCCGTCGTAGTTGCGGACCTGGTTGAAGCCCAGCAAATACTTGAGGACGAACCAGGTGTGCGAGCTGCGCTCACCGATGCGGCAGTAGGCGATGACTTCCTCTTTGCCATTGATCCCCTTGGACTCGTAAAGCTTTTTCAAGTCGTCGTAGGACTTGAAAGTGCCATCTTCGTTGGAAGCCTGTGCCCAGGGAATATTCGCGGCCTTGGGAATGTGACCGGCGCGCTGGGCCGTTTCGGTCATGCCCGGAGGGGCGATAATTTTGCCGGTGAATTCGTCGACGGAACGAACGTCGACGAGCTGGCCAGGCTTGCGGCCGTCCACTATGGCGAAGACTTCTTCCTTGCGCGCGCGAATGGATTCGTCGGTGCCAGAAACGCGATAGGACGTGGGAGCGACGTTCGCGGGATCCTTGGTAACTGGGCGCTTCTCCTCGAGCCATTTCTTGCGGCCGCCATTGATGAGGCGGACGTCCTTGTGGCCGTAAAGCTTCAATTGCCAAAGGGCGTACGCGGCGAACCAATTGTTGTTGTCGCCGTAGAGAAGAATAGTGGTGTCATTGGAAATGCCGGAGGTGCTGAGAAGCTTTTCAAGCGTGGATTTGTCGATGAGGTCGCGGCGGATGTTGTCCTGAAGCTGGGTTTGCCAGTTCCAGCCGACGGCGCCGGGAATGTGTCCCTGGTCGTAGGCGGTGGTATCCACATCGACTTCGACGAAACGAAGATTGGGGGAATTGAGATTTTGAGCGGCCCAATCGGTTGAAACCAAAACTTCCGGGTGTTTGTAATCGGACATTGCTTTCTCCTTTGCGTTCAGTTTGAAACTCGTTTGCTCCCAAAATAAAAATCCCACCTGCCAGTTCGTTTCTGGCGGTGGGTCTGAAAAACTTTCGAGGCTAGCCTAAAACCTTAGGAGCTCAGCCTCTCCGCGCCAGAAGACACACGCATACAGCACATACAACAGATGCAGAGCAGCGCGCTCTTCTGGGTAAACATCGACATAAGAGAATCATACAGTAGAAAAAGGAAGTTGGCAATCGTACCTGTAATGACTAGCTCTTTGACTTCGGACGCAATCGGTACAGAGGAAGGGCCAACAGAATTGCCAGGGTAACGAAAGGGGCTGCGATGGTCATACGGAGGCGGGACTCTTCTTGTTGTTTGTTGCGAAATGCCGTGAATGCTTCCGGTGAAGGATGGCTGACCCATGCCTTGAACTCCCTGAGAGCGTAGTCCTGAATCGGCACGGTCACCACAAACGTGGCGATTACGATTGCTATTATCTCGACAACCCACAAGACGCGATACCAGGTGCGATTTGTTATCTTGCTCCCATGCGGTTCGGCTCCAATGGATGCGCTATTTCCTTTCATTTCCAAGCCTATTTGCTTCTGAAAACTGGTTCGAGATGTTCTTCGTTTGGAGCCGGCTTTGAGAGCGTCCCGGAAGAACAATCAAAAATAGGCAGGCGTGGGAGGGCGGCGACGAGTTTTTGCGTGTAGGCATGCTGGGGGGCGCCGAAGATTTGCGAGGGGGGGCCGCACTCGACAATTTCGCCGGCGTTGAGAATGGCGATGCGATGGCAGAGCGCGGCGACGGAGAGCAAATCGTGAGAAATATACAGGATGCCCATGCCGAGTGCGCGGTTGAGCTGCGCAAACAAGCGCAGGATTTCGGATTGCGTGATGGTGTCCAGGGCGCTGGTGGCTTCATCGGCGATGAGCAAGGACGGGCGGTGGAGGATAGCCATAGCGATGATAACGCGCTGGGCCTGGCCGACGCTGAGTTGGCCGGGGCGGCGATGCAGAAAGTCGGCGTCGTTCGAGAGACTCACGCTTGAAAGCGCATTGCTGACGGCCGTGGCACATTCTGTTTGCGTTCCAGTGGCGTGAGCGCGCCAGACTTCGCTGAGTTGCGAGCCGATGCGCAAAGCTGGGTTGAGGGACGACAAGGGGCTCTGGAGGACGATACTGATTTCGCTTCCGCGGAGCGAGCGCATCTGCGCTTCGGTCTTTGCAAAGAGGTCTTCGCCCTTGAAGCGCAGATCGCCGCGGGCGATGCCGCCTTTCAAATGAAGGAGACGGAGAATCGCCAGCGACAGGGTGCTTTTTCCGGAGCCGCTTTGCCCGACGAGGCCGAGAATTTCGCCGTGCCGGATTTCGAGCGAGACATCGCGCAAGACTCCAGGCTTGTTGCGGTAATCGACGGAGAGCCGGAGCGAAAGAAGTGGAAAAACCTCGGTCACTTCTGCGCCCCCAACGCGGGATCGGCGCCGAGGCGAAGAACTTCCGCGTTCCAGAAAGCGTGGGGATCGAGCACAGAAGGAGCGGAGCCGACTACGGCCGGCGAAACAGCAGACATGGCATCTTTGTTCACGAGATAGATGAAAGGCTGCTGCTCGGCAACGATTTGCTGGACGCGATCCCAGTCGGCCTTGCGTTTCTTGTCCGAAGTGGCGGAAGCTTGCGCGTGCATCAGGCGGTCTAGCTCCGCTTCCCACACGGTCGCGGGCTTCGATTGCTTGGGATTCCACTGATGATTCTCCGCGGAGCTGAGCCACACGTTCATCTGGCTGTTGGGGTCAAGGTCGGTGTTTACCAGGCCGAGGAGGCAAGCTTCATAGTCATACGTGCGAGTGATGCGCTCGATGAGCGAGGGAAAATCGAGGGTGACGAGGTTGACCTTGATTCCAATTTGTGAAAGGTCTTGCTGAATCATGGCAACCATTTGCTCGCGGGATTTATTTCCGGAATTGGTGATGACGGTGAATTCCACGCGATTTCCTGAAGAGTCTCGCAGCGTCCTGCCTTCGAGACGAAAACCTGCCTGGGCAAGGAGGCGAAGCGCGGCGGCCGAATCGTACTGCGGGACAGGGAGCGAGACATTGAACCAGAAATGGTTTGCCGGGGAAACAGGCCCGAAGGCGGGACGCGCGTGTCCGCCAAAAACGATGCGGGACAGATCGTCGCGATTGATGGCCGTGGAGATGGCTTTGCGAAACTCCGTGGAGCGGAACCAGGCCTTTTTGTTTTCGGCAAAAGGTGCGGTGGGAACCTGGTTAAACCACACGAATTCGGAATCGAGGCCCGTGCCTGCATCATGGGCTACTGCCGGTGTTTCTTTCTGCAGACGGTCGAAGTATTCGGCGTCCAGCACGTCGATCAAATGAATTTCACCACGGCGAAAGCGCAGCAATTCAATATCGCGATTGCGCTGAATATCGAGTCGAATGGAATCGAGATAAGGCAGAGGCTTTCCTTCCTGGTCTTTTTTCCAGTAGCTCGTGTTTCGCCGGAGAAGGACGGAGGAGCCGGGCGTGTAGTCCGCGACATAGAAAGGGCCGAGGACGGCCATCTCCTTTTTGGGAGAATGGGCGGAGAGAATCGCGACTTGATCGAAGAGACGCTCAAGCCCCGCTACAGGAGCGGGAAAGGTGACAACGATGGAGTCCGAGGAAGGTGTTTGGACGACAACCTGGCCTTCGCCCGAGCGGAAAGAGTCGCCCGTGGGCGAGTGCATCTGCGGATCCATCAGAGCTTTCATCGTGTAAGCGACGTCTTCGGAAGTGAATGGCGTGCCGTCGGAAAAATGCAGACCAGTGCGGAGATGAAATTTGATAGTGCGGCCGTCCGCGCTGACTTTCCAAGAAGTGGCCAGGCCGGGCTCGAGAGCTTGCGTCTGCCGATTCAAGCGAATCAAGACGCCGCCCGTGAGGTAGCGGATCGTTTCCGAGGACGTCTCTTCGACTAGTAGCGGATTGAAAGTTTTTGGTTCACCGCGCAAGCAGAAATGGAGTTCGCCGCCGGAGTGGTCGGCAGTCTGGGGGCCGGCGAATGCCGGCCAGCACGAGACAAAGGTAAGAGCAAGAACAATCCAAACGCGGCGGATCACTGGGCGACCTCCTGCGACGGCAGAACGAGTTGAAAACACATGACTACAATCACGAGGAGGATGAGGGGCGTCAGCCTCCAGGGATTTGCCGAGAGCGTGGAAAAATCCTCGAAGCCGCGCATCAAATTTCCCCAAGACGGCGTCGGCTCCATGACGCCGAGGCCCAGGATGCTTAAGTTCGCTTCGGTCAAAATGAAGAGTGGGATCGAAATGAAAAATTGCGCATAGAAGAGCAGCCGAAGATTTGGCGCAACATGGCGCACCAAGAGGCGCGCGGGTCTGCAGCCAGAGGAGCGCGCCAGGAGCAAGAAGTCGGAGTCTCGGACGCCGCGCGCGGCAGCGCAGATGACGCGAACCGAAGCCTGCCAGCCCAGCAGGCCCATCATCAGAAAAGCAATGACGACGGACACGAGCGGCGGAACGTCGAGAGGCAACATCGCACGCACGAGAAGGAGAAGAAATAGCCACGGCAAAGCGAGAGAAAGATCGGTTGCCGCCAGCACAATGTGTTCGAACCAGCCTCCCAGAAGACCGGCAGCGCTGCCCAATACGGCGGCGATCAAAGTCGCAAGAAGAGCCGCAGCCGGCGCAAGGAGCAAGGAAACGCGCGTGCCATAGAGTAAGCGAGACAGGAAATCGCGGCCCAATGCGTCAGTGCCGAGGGGATGCGCAGAGGAAGGACCGGCGTTGGGAATGTCTCTGAACTGGCGAGCATAGTGCGCTGGCAAGAGAAATGTTGTGAGTACAATCAGAGCAAAAAGCGCGCACAGGATGGAGGCGGCCACTTTCTGAAGAGGCGTCATGACGTGCTCTCCGCGAAAGTGCGGCCTGCAAAATCGGCAAGCGAATTCGCCGCAAGCATTACGAGGGCAACAATCAAGGTCACATTGACAATGAGCGGCAGGTCACGGCTGAGAGCAGCGTGCCAGGCAAGCTGGCCCAAACCCGGTGAATCACAAAGCGCCTCTATAGGGATGGCGGCGCCAAAGGAAATGGCAAACGACACTCCGAGAAGAGCGAGAAGCGGCGGAGCAGCCAATGGCAGCACATGACGGAACAAAATGGCGCCGCTCCCCAAGCCTCTCGTGCGAGCCGCGAGAACGTGGGGCTGGTCGTATGCTCGAATCAGCAGGTTTCGGATGTAACTATAGAGCCGCGGAAAGACGACTACGGCAATCGCGAAGAAAACCGGCGCGCGCAGATGAACGGCAAGCATGGCCACTACGGCGGAGGGCAGAGACAGCAGGAAACTGTTAAAGGCGGTGGCCGAAGCTTCGAAAAACCAACCGCGAATGACAAGTCCTAGCGATGCCAAGAGCGTTGCGGCTAGCCATGCCACTCCCATGCCTCGAATGACAGAGTTGCCGGTTACCGGGAACCTTTGGCGAAGAAGTTCGCGAACGGGGCGCTTGAGCGAATCGGATTCCCCCAGATCGCCGTGGGCAAGCGCTGAAAGATAGTGGAAGTAGAACGCAGGCAGACTTTGGTTGAGCGCTTGTTTTTGGCGCAAGGCTTCAGCACTATTTGCGCTCAAGCGCGGATCGAGGTCTCTCTCCGTAACGCCGTATCCCGGCGCAAAACGCACCAGGGTGGCGCTAGCGAGGGCTCCGACGAGGCCGAGACCGAGAAGAATGACCAATCGCCGGAGCGCGAGCCGAAATAAATTCGCGGATTTTTGGGTCTCGTTCACTTTTCACTCACGCCGAAGCGTTTGCCGGGCCTGCATCCGATTTAGGAGGCCGGCTGAAGCTTCGAATAGTGCTGTTCTTTGACCTGATACATGCTGCGGTCTGCTTCCGAAAGAAGTTCTTCCGCTGAAACGCCGTCGTCGGGATGAAACGCGCTGCCTACGCTGACGGAAACGACCGTGTCGCCGCAAACCATGTGGCTTGCTTCGCGCACGGCGCGCGTGAGCCGTTTCTCCATCTCCGTCACGAGATCCCTGGTGACCTCGGGAAGCACGAAGACGAATTCATCTCCGCCCAGCCTGCCGACCTGATCGTACTCCCGGCAGGAAGATTTGAACTTGGTGGCCACTTCCTGAAGCAACTTGTTTCCAGTCAAGTGACCGAGTTTGTCGTTGACCTTTTTGAACCCATCCAGGTCGCACAACAAAACTGCAAGAGGTCCCTTGGAGCGCCGGACGCGGGTAAGTTCCTTGTCCAGATGCAGACAGATCGATCTGGCGTTGGGCAAGCCGGTAAGATAATCGGTGCTGGCGGTGCTTTGAGCTTGTTCGAATTCGAGAGCATTTTCGACGGAAAGCCCAAGTTTGGAACTGGCCGCCAAGAGCAAGCGCAGATGATCCGTCGTGAAGCCATTCTTCTCGCGATGGTAAAGGGTGAGGACACCGGCTACGCCCGCGCGGCCTCGAAGGGGGACGCACACGGCCGATTGCAAGTTTGTGATGCCCGAGGAAGGGCCGAGATGGAGAGTTTCGGCGGCAGGATTGCCATTGGTTATCGGTTTTTCATTGCGCGCAACCCATCCGGAAAGACCTTGCCCCATGGGAATGCGCAATGAGCTGAATAGATCGTAGTCCACGCCATGAACATATTCCGGAATCAGCATCCCGTCCTGGCAAACGAAGAAAACGATTGAGTCGTGCGGAATCATTTCCTTCAATCGCACCGCGACAACGGAAAGCGTTTCCTTCAGGCTCAATGAATTGCCGAGGGTCTGAGCTAGCTCGAACAGAAGCTGGGCTTCCTGGCGCGCCGAAATAATCGAAGACAGGAACGACGTCGCGCGGATTTCAGCCTCATCCGGCACTTCCGCGAAACCGGACGAGGGGGCAACCTGACGGTCGATTTTCGGAGCGATGTCCAGGCGCAGCCGTTCGGTTTCCATGGAACTCACCATCATCTCCAATTCCTGATAGCGGCGTTCCATGACCTCTACAACACGAGGATCAAAGCTGCGTCCTTTTTCAGCGCTGAGGTTGTTCATGGCTTCTGCTGGGGTCATGGCCCGGCGATAGGGCCGCTCGGAAGCGAGAGCATCAAAGCAGTCCACGGCGGAGAGAATACGTGCGCCGATGGGGATCGCTTCGCGTTTCAGGCCATCCGGATAACCCGTGCCGTCCCATCTTTCGTGATGGGAACGCACGATGGGAACCACGGGATACGGGAATTGGACGCGATCCAGAATTTCCGATCCAACGATCGGGTGGATTTTCATTTTCTCGAACTCTTCAGGCGTGAGGCGTCCCGGTTTGGAAAGAATGTTCTCGGGGACCGCGAGCTTGCCAATGTCGTGCAGCATGGAAGCTGCGCGAATGGCATTCAACTGAGCGTCGTCCACGCCGAGGTCCTTGGCAATCTCGATCGCATAAACCTGAACGCGTCGCAGGTGATCGTGGGTGGTGTGATCCTTGGCTTCGATGGCAAGGGAAAGCGCCTCGATGGTGCGCAAGTGAAGCGCGGCAATTTCCTCGGCGTGTTTTTTTTGCGCCTCGAGGCGGCCCAAGTAGGTTTGATAGGACCGGTAGATCCAATAAACGATCGGGAAGGCCAGAAGGCCGAACTGCCAGCCGATCATCCGGTTGACGGCGCTCACTCCACAAGCGATCAGTGCGCCGAGCAAGTAATAGGGGAAGGCCCACAAATAGCATTCCTTCCAAACATGGACGGGATTGCGTCCCTCGGTCATGGCGATGATGCCGGAGACAGAAATGGTGTTGAAGGCGAAGTAGGTCGTCGCCGCTGCGGCCATCAACATTGGCCAGCGAAATCCGACGCCCGCGGCGACTCTGCTATGAAAGACTAATTCTGCGGCGCTGATGGAAAGAGCGAGGTTCGCGAGGTTGAAAAGCCACTGAATTGGGCGCGGACGCGGTTGGGCGTGCCAAAGAGTCTGGACAAGTCCCCCGAGACAGCCCATCAGCAATGTTTCAGAATAAGAGAGGTCAAGAATGCCAACGAGGATGAAAAGGAAATTCGCAGACATCGTAGCCTTGATGCCGGGCAAATGCACTTTGAGCACGGAGGCGCACAATGCGACAGTTAGAAAGCAGCCATATCGGAAAATATCATCGGAGTGCCATTTGAGGAGGGCGTAGGGCAATAGAGGCAGCCCTCCGATCAGCTGAGTGAGGATAAAAGTTAGCGCAGGAATCCCGAGCGACTTGACGTCACTCCAAGTGTTGCTCCAGTAGTTCTTCGCAGCGCTTGCTACCACACGCGTTCCTGCTCTCTGCCGATCGGCTCCTGCAGGGCTCTACCTCACAAAGAGCGCTCAAGCCCCACGCGTAGACAAACCAACAAACACTCTATTCGCGAGTTAGAGTGGCCCCGTGGCATTTCACCGCTCCAGCGCAACAAACAGCGCGGAACGACTCCATATTGGAAAATTTTGATAGGTGAGGCGTGGATTGGGAATAGTACGGCCTGCGATTGTATTGTAAAGGATAATGTCTTCGAGTCTCGACAGGTCTTGCGACCGGCTGCTCCCCGGATGCCACGAAGGACAGCTGTCCCTCCGTACTAACCTTTCGACCCCACCTGTACTATGGACGCTTTGTTAGCCAGACCTAATACTCACGGCACTGACTGAAGGGAAGTCATCGCCCTCTTCTCCACGTTGGTCCTTCGGTTCAGCCCAGGAGCCCAGTTCATGGCCTTTGCGCCGGAAACAAAGCGACCATCCAGCGACACCATGCTAAAAACTACAACTTGGGGAGCGCGGCTTGCGCTCTTGGCCCTGATCGTATTGTTGGCAGCCGGTACGTCCCTTGCCGACGGCAAAAAGCATAAGCTGTCCAAAGAGCTTGATGCTGTCAAAGGCGGCCATAACGGCGCCACGGTGGACGTGATCATTCAATTCAACCAAACGCCGAGTGATGCCCATCATCATAAGGTGCAGAACAAGGGCGGAGCCCTGAAGACAAGGCTGGACGTCATCAAAGGAGCTCATTATTCCGTCCCGACTGGCTCGCTAGAGGACTTGGAAAAGGATCCGGACGTTGCCTACATCTCGCCCAATCGTCCTCTCAGAGGCACTGGCACGTCTACTCTCGACTACACTCGCGAAGCGGTCAACGCGTCAGTGGCTTTGCAGCAGTGGGGTTTGGATGGCACGGGAATCGGAGTGGCGGTCATTGACAGCGGCGTTACTGCCGTTGGCGATCTCTACTGGTGGAATCCGTCGAATCAGACCTACGGCTCACGCGTTGTCTATAGCCAGAGCTTCGTTCCTGGTACAACGGACACTTCGGACCTATATGGACACGGAACGCACGTGGCCGGAATTATTGCCGGTGCAGGCTGGTTTTCCACCGGTTCGAACTTTACCCACACATTCAAAGGGATAGCGCCGAACGCAAACATCATTAACCTGCGAGTGCTGGATCAAAACGGCGCCGGCACTGACACCAGTGTGATTGCGGCGATCCAAACCGCGATCAGCCTGAAGTCTACCTACAACATTCGAGTGATCAACCTTTCGCTTGGGCGCCAGGTATACGAGAGCTATACGGTCGATCCGCTCTGTCAGGCAGTCGAGGCTGCCTGGAATGCGGGCATCGTGGTGCTCGCAGCCGCGGGCAACCAGGGCCGCAACGACAGCGCGGGCACGGAAGGTTACGGCACCATCTCCGCTCCCGGCAACGACCCGTACGTCATCACAGTGGGCGTGATGAAGACGGCAAACACACCGACCCGCATCGACGACACCATTGCCAGTTACAGCTCGAAAGGACCGACGGCATACGACTATGTGGTGAAACCTGACATCGTCGCGCCTGGAAATCAGGTCGTCTCCACCCTGGCGCCGAATGCGTCCCTGCTGGGTTCCCCCACGGACGTTTATCTGAGCGAGTACTCCAGCTCGACGACCACCACCACCAGCTCGGGCGGCAATAATAAGAACAATAAGAAGAACAACTTCTCCACGGTGGCCACGAACGCGATCTCGACATCTTATATGCGGTTAAGCGGGACCAGCATGGCGACGCCTGTGGTCAGCGGCGCCGCTGTACTTCTGCTTGAGCAGAATCCGAACCTTACACCGGACCAGGTGAAGGCCCGGTTGATGAAGACGGCTTCCAAGACGTTCCCGGCCAGTAGCAGTGCCACGGACCCGGCCACGGGCATCACCTACACCGATTACTACGACATTTTCACCATTGGCGCGGGCTACCTGGATATTGCCGCTGCGTTATCCAGCAACGATCTGGCCGATGCGTCGGCTGCGTCTCCAACTGCGGTGTACGACCCCACAACCCAAAGCGTTTCCTTAGTTAACGGAACGAGCGTTGTTTGGGGAACGGACGCCGTCTGGGACACTTCTGTGGTCTGGGGCACGAACGTATTCGTAAACGGTACATCCGTGCTTTGGGGTAGCAGTGTCTGCTGGGGCTCCAGGACGAGCGATGGCTTCAGTGTCGTCTGGGGCACGGGCGTCGTCTGGGGTAACGCAACGAACCAGACTACATCCACGGCGCTCAACGTCATGATAGACGGTGAAAAGTGAGCGCCGCGACGCAGGTTGGCAGCAGGGAGAAGGCGATGGCCACTAAAGCCAAACTGTATATCGCGACGATCGCCACACTAGCCGCCGCGATACTTGGTGTCGTGGCCTCTCGATGGAATCCGGAAAGCGTGAGCCGCTTCGCTCTGTTCTTTGGGCTGGCGATGGTGGCCTCAGCGATGAAGATTCGTCTGCCGGGCTTTAAGACTACGATCTCCACAAACTTTGTTTTCATTCTAGCGGGTATCGCCTTATTTAGTTTTGGCGAGACAGTATTGATCGGCCTCGGCGGTGCGCTCGTCCAATCCCTTTGGAAGACGCAGACGCGGCCGAAGCCTGTGCAAGTGCTTTTTAACGCGACGTGTCTGACAGTTTGTACCGCGGCGGCATTTTGGACTTCGCACGCTATACCCACGATGCTCGGTTTGAATTCAATGGCAGCGATGATGGTTCTGGGGGGCTGCGTTTACGTGGTGCTGAATACCGGGCTCGTCTCGCTCGTCGTTTCTCTGGCTGAAGGACGCTCCCTCAGAGAGATATGGTCCTCTTGCTACGAATGGACGTTCCCGTACTTCCTTGTGGGCGCGGCTGTAGCTGGTCTGGCCAGCGCCGCAAGCTACGGCGCCAATGGCGTCAATTTGGGCGTAGCCTTGCTCGTTATGCCGGTGATATATTTCGTCCACGTCTACTACCGGATGCACATCTTCCGCGCCGTGCTCGATAACATTTCCAGCGCGAGCCACGAACACGAAACTGTACTTGCTGGCGCATGGCGAGGACGTTGAATTCGCGTCTTTCGGCCCACTCGGGCTCCACAGCCAGAATCGTGCAGTCCGCTTTGCAGCGGTGGTGCATTGCCACGTCGTGCCGTTGCGATTGGCTCAGCAATAGCCTTAAACTAAAACAGCCTCCAGTCGTGCGCCCGTAGCTCAGTTGGATAGAGCGTCTGCCTTCTAAGCAGAGGGTCGGGAGTTCGAGTCTCCCCGGGCGCGCCACTTAATCTTGGAAATTCAATTAGTTGGCGAAACGACCTCTGCTGTACTGCTAGCTTCTTTGGCGTTTTTGGGAACACTTGGGAACACTTGCTCGTCGAGTAGGTTCACGGCCTCTCGCTGAGCGATCACACTGGCGTGCGTGTAGACTTCGAGAGTTGTCGCCATGTGAGAATGCCCGAGCTGCGCCTGAGCCACTTTCAGAGGTGTTCCTTGCACGTGCAACAGCGTGCCGTGCGTATGGCGAAGAGCGTGCCAATTGATTCGTGGCAGTTCTGCGCGCTTGCACGCGGATTGCAGCCCCCTCTTCCGCAGATTATTCGACACCAAAGGACCACCGTGCCGAGTGGCAAAAACCAGTGCCTTAGGAGAACGATCCGCTGAGCGAGAGTAGTGAGCCTTTAACGCCTCCACGACCGCGGGCGAGAGCGGGATTTCCCGCCTGCTTGCCCGAGTTTTTGGCGTACCGAAGCGTCCCATGAAACAAGTTTCAGCAACCACCAGTGTTTCTCCAATGAAGTTTATGCGTCCCCACCGCAGCGCGAGAATCTCGCCAATCCGCAGTCCCGTCATGACTGCAACCACTACGATGCTGCGAGTCGGCTCAGTACAGGCTGCAACGAGTCGTTTCACTTCATCCGCATTGAGAAACTGATGAGGACGCTTCAATGAGCGCTCAGGCATCTTGACGCCACGAACGACATTGTCCGCCAGGTAATTCCAACTGACGGCGGTCCCTAGAACCTTGCTCATTAAGTTGCGCAGATGGTTGGTGGTCTCCCATGCGAATCCTTGCTTGAGTTTCTCCAGAAGGTACTGCTGGATTTCAGCTCTGGATATGTCACATAGGCGATAATCACCAAACCGTGGGGTCAAGTGCTTCCGCAAGAGGAATGAGTATATTTTTTGCGTAGCAAACTTGAGTGTCGGCAATAATCCCGGCTCGAAGCAGTCTGCAGCAAACTTCGAGAATAACATCGTGGCTTCCGGGCGGTACTGCCCTTGATTGATGGGGTTGAGGCGAGCGTCCAGTAGTCTGCGAGCTTCACGGCGGCCTGCGATCTCGCTTACAGGTCCGAGCACAACCGAACGCATTACCCGGCTGGCTGATCCATCAGCGAGGATCACGTCTTCCCTCCACCGCGCAACCCACATTTTCCTACGCTTACCGCGAATAAAAAGACAACCATTCTGATACTGGCAACGAGCCATCTTTCTCCTCTCTATTCTGAGGTTGGCTCGTCTGCCTTTTCCTATGTCAGCTTTGAGTGTACCTCTAGAGTCAAGCGACATGGTGCCCTCCGCGCTGACATTTCACCCAAGCGACGATTTCGTCCTCGCGGAAGCGCCAATACTTTCCAAGTCGGTAGCCCGGCAAGCGTTCTAAAGATCGTTTTCGAGTGTGTCCGTAGACCCAAGAAACGGGGACGCGTAGAAGCTTTGCTACGTCTTGGACAGTGAGGAATTGCCCTTCTTGGGTTTCTTGCTCTGTGCCTTCATTAGTGGTCTCCGAGAGACGTGGGTTGGGCGCCTCACCTGCAGAGACCGCTAACGGCGATCCCGGAACTTCCGGCAACTTTCGAGACAATTCTATTGATCTTGCGGACGGACTTACTGCGAGGCGCAAGCCATGCACTCTTGGCGAGTCTGGGTTCTTGCGCGGGTCGGATTGGGCATCGCGGACGTTCATTCGGCCCCATCGGAAATGGGATTGACATCATAACTGGTCGCATGTATTCTGTCAATATGTTTCGATACATCTTGCCGGATTGTATTAGCCGCCGGAAAAGGGAGCTTCCTATTGCCTGACAAGCCTGAAAAACCCGAGGGAAAGCCACCGGACAAATCGGAAAAAGCAAAGCAGCAACAGACCCTTTCAGTGCGAATCAGCGAAGCGCTACGCCAACGCCTGGACAGGGCCAAGAAACTCATGTCGTCCAGGACAGGCGAAAGCGTCTCCACTTCGGAGATCGCAAAGCAATTTCTCGAATCGGCCCGCGAAGACCGCCTCGAAGTTGTGGACCTCATGTCGGAGCCGACCAAAGCGCTTCGAGAAATTCGCAGAAAGGGCGAGGCTCAGCATCTCCTGTCGAAGGCAGAGTGGGTGGTCCTTGCCCACTTTGTTCAACAGGGATTGGAAGCATTTTCGAGCGACACACCAAGTCATGTATCTCGCGGGTCTCTAATCGCCGTCCTCGATGCGTTCTCGGCAGCCTACGATTTGCGCAAAGGTCAGTCCGCCTCAGATGAGTATTACCTGGGCAATCTTCCCTGGGACTGTCGTCCCTCGAAAGTAAGGGCCACCGAAGGCAGCGAGAAAGTCACGCCCGAAATCGTGCGTCGAACAGTGGCGGAAACACGCCGACAGTTCAGCGATCCGGCCACAAAATGGGAACCACTGCTAGCGGGGCGGAATCTTTATGCGCTTCTCGAAGATGATGGCGTCAAAGATGCCGACGCACTCAATCGTGCGCTCCGCCCTCATTGGCCGTCCCTTTGGCGACTCGCCGCACGGGGCCATTATCACCTTTCGAAGGAGCCCGTCCGCGACAAGGCCAAGGCCGTCGCGGAGAGCTTCTTTCAAGTAGCGATCCCGCCGATTAGCGAGGGCGGATTCACTCTGTCCTTTGCGCGCGGCGAAGGCAACGACTTCTCCGTGCTCCTCAGCTTCCCAGGTGTGAGAGCGCCAATGTACCCACTGTCTGAGTACCCGGTTATGGCCGAGTTTCGCGTCATGCTAGCAACGCTCGGCCCGGAAGGCTCGGCGCAGCACTGGAAGGGCGAATACTTTTTTGGCTATCTCGGCGAGCATGGTAAAGAGGTCGAGTTCTCGTTTCGTGCGCGCAGCAACGGAATCACGTTCACGTTCTCGGAGAAAGAGTGGAGGGCGGTGCGGGAGCTCTTCCGCCGTGCCTGGGAGATCCCCGCCGTGCGGGCGCTGTGGGACGGTTTGATCGTCGAATACGGCGAGCTATGAAGAGCGGTGCCTTCGGCACCGGGAGTTGGACTGACACGTCACCCCATAACGGGTGCCGTATAGCAACGATGGTTGCTATATGGGAACTCGCTGCAAACGCGGCAGCTAGCAATTCGTCGCTCACCGCGGTTTCTGCGCAGGAACTTGCGGTTCCTGTATGGGAACTCCTTGATTTTGTTAGTCATCACGCCGCCATCGCCCGCGCGCCCTCCATTCGGAACAAGGAAGAGATTCATGCCCACACCGCGCACTAGGTCCATCAGCACCAAAGTCACCGAGCAGGAATACGCGCAGTTTGAAGCCCTCGCGGGCGCACAGACGATCAGCGAATGGGCGCGTGAGGTGTTGCTTAGAGCCAGCAAGCCAAGTCCCTCCGACCAAACTATCGTGGCTGAATTACTCGCACTGCGAATGATCCTGGTGAACGTGCTGTTCAGCATTGCAAACCGCGAGCCGCTAACAAGCGAAGACATGCAGGACATGATCAATCGCGCCGACGCGTCCAAGCTGGCAAAAGCGTTAGACCGGTTGACCACGACAACCACGGAACCACAGGCGGGATGAGGCGGACTCGAACGGAGCCTAGCGATGCGGACGGAATGGGGAAGAGACGAACGGACGGATTGGCCCAGCAGCAAGCCGGTATACACCATCGCGTTATTGATCTTGTCCGTGGTAGCGGGCTCAGGGGTGGAATGCGTTCGTTTTCTGCGGGTCTGGACACCGCTCGAACGGCACTATCTGCTCACCTATGTCGGAACAGAGATTGCCGGGATCGTGCGGCAGAACGGATGGTACTCGCTGCTTGAAGTGGTGACGCGAAAAGGGAACCATTTGGCGCTAGACAGCGAAGTAGTGCCAGTGGTGACGGACAGCGGGGAGAAAACCTTTGCGCTCACCAGCGAAGCTGTGAAGCAAGGAGCATTGCGACTTGAATTGCAGCGAGGTCTTTACGACAACGCCAAGCTGCATTCCTTCCTTGGCGAATGGATTTATCACGACCAGACGCTCTTCGATCTGGCGAGGCCCGCGCTTTGGACCGTGCCCATAGTGTTCCTTGTCGGTTTGTGGCCAGCCACGTGGATGGAGCGGAAGCGCATAAGGGTGCTGCGCTACGGAAGGAAACTCAGGGGACCGGACTCGATTACCGTAGCGCATTTCAACTGGAGACACCGCAGGTCAAGAGGAATCGGTTTTGGGAATGAGGACCGCACCGCGCTCGAGCGTATGCTCGGCCTCAACAAGAAACTGCATATCCCTCTCGTCAAAGAGAACCGCCACTTCGAGATCATGGGGGACACCGCGACCAGCAAAACGCAACTCATCATTCAGCAACTTCTGCAAATCGAGGAGCGCAACGAAATCGCGATTGTGCACGACCCGGAGCGCGAATACACGCCGCGCTTCTACAGGCCGGAGCGGGGCGACGTGATCTTGTTTCCATGCGACCGGCGTATGCCCTTCTGGAGCATCGGCGACGAAGTGCGGAATCCCGCCGAGGCGTCCGCGCTGGCGGTATCGCTCTTCCCGGGCCGGCCCAACCAGGACTCCTTTTTTGCGGAAACACCGCGAAAAATCTTCGCGCACTTGCTGACTTACAAACCAACGGCGCAGCAGTTGATCCATTGGATGTCGCACCCGGTAGAGATTGACCGGCTGGTTGCGGGCACACCCTACGCGGCGATGATCAATCCGCAGTCACCGGATCAGCGAAACGGCGTCCTCGGCTCGCTCAACCGAGTAGCCGACGCGCTGAGCCTCTTGCCAGCCGAAAACGAAGCCAACGGATGCTGGAACACAGTGGAATGGTCGAAGACGCGCTCAAGATGGCTGTTTTTCCCAAGCACCAACATGACTCGCGACCGCCTTATGCCACTCGTCAGCCTGTGGTTCGATTTATTGGTGATGCGCACGCAGGACGAGGGCGCGGAGGACGACGAAAGGAAACTGCGCCGGGTGTGGTTCATTCTGGACGAGGTTGCGCTTCTGCAAAAACTGCCCAAGTTGCACGACGCCATCACCAGGAACCGCAAGACGAACAACCCGATAATTCTAGGCTTTCAAGGACGCAGCCAGTTGCAAAAGCATTACGGGCTGGACGCCGAGGTGATGGTCTCACAGCCGGGTACGAAGATTTTTCTGCGGACGAGTGAGCCAGACAGCGCGAAGTGGATCAGCGAAACCATCGGAGAGGTAGAAACCGAACAGGTACGAGAAAGCCGCACACGGGAACAGTCTCCGCGCTATCGCCATTCCAGGAGCGATCAGCTGGAACGGCGGATCGAACCACTCGTCTTGCCGTCGCAGATCATGGGGCTTGAGGACCGGCGTGGCTACGTGAAATTCGGCAACGCTGTCGTGCAGTTGAGCTTCCCTTACGTGAAAGTTCCAAAGACGCAGCCTGCGATCATCGAACGACCGACAGAGGCATTGCCCTCGGAGCCACCGAAGGCAGCCGCAGCCGCGGCGGGAGCCGCTGGTTCTCCAAAGCACAACGGGACGCCGAAAGAGGCCACCGGAGCCGAGCAAAGGCCGCGTCAGGAACAGACCCTCGAACACGCTGTGACGCCCCGTAAGAGACGCCTTTTCGAGTAGAGGGCCCATGCTTACGATTTCAAAGCCGCTCAGTGCAGAACAAGCCCGCGCTTATCATCGCGAGGAATTCAGCAACGCGCAGGACAATTACTACACCGAGGGCGACCGGATACGCGGGGAGTGGCACGGGAGGCTCGCGGAACAGTGGGGGCTACGCGGCGAGGTTCGCGAAGAGCACTTCCAGCGGCTCTCGGAAGGGCAACACCCGATCACTGGCGAACAGCTAATACGCCACCAAGCAGCCCGAGAATACATGAACAGGCGCGGCGACCAGGTAAGCCCGATGGAACACCGCGCAGGATGGGACGCGACGTTTTCGGCACCGAAGAGCGTATCGTTGACCGCCCTCGTGGGTGGAGATGAGCGCGTGCAGGAGGCGCATCGAGAAAGCGTGGACGTCGCACTTGATGAGCTAGAGCGATATGTCCAGGCCCGCATCGGCGGGAATCTTCCAGCAGAGACAACGGGCAAGTGGGTAGCGGCGAAGTTCGAGCACGATAGTGCGCGACCCGTGGACGGCTATGCCGCACCCCAACTACATACCCACGTCGTCTTCTTCAATCTTACGGAGACCGACGACGGCGAGGCACACGCGCTACAGCCACGGGAACTCTACAAGACGCAGCAGTATGCGACAGCGGTGTATCGCTCGGAGCTGGCCCATCGGTTGAAAGAACTTGGCTATGAGATCGAGCGCGGCGAGAGCAGCCAGCCGGAAATCAAAGGCTACAGCAAAGAGTATCTGGAGGCGTCGAGTCCGCGCCGCCGGCAGATCGAGGAACATCTCGCAAAGGAGAACCAGCGAGGAGCAGGTGCAGCGCAGATCGCCGCGCACCAGACGCGAGAAGGAAAGCTGGAACTGTCGCATGAAGCAATGCAGGAGCGGCATCGCGCGATGGCGGAAGCCTTCGGCAATCAGCCGCAGCGCGTTGTCGAAGGGGCGCAGGAGCGAAGAGAGCAGCTAAAGGAAGAACGCGGAGACAGAACCATCAGCCAGGCGCTCATCTACTCGCGAGAGAAAAATCTGGAGCGTGAAGCCGTGGCCGAGGAGCGCGAGCTGCTGAGGGATGCACTGAAACGCTCAATGGGTGACGCCACGGTTGAGGAGGTT
>MNDE01000146.1 GCA_001914785.1 Acidobacteria bacterium 13_2_20CM_57_17
CAGAAACCAATAAACCACAAAGAATGCAATCCTCGGGCTCTAGCCGCAGTGTTGATGCGATCCCACAGCACAGGTCATTTAAACTGGGGGATGGCAAGCCTGCAAACATCCGCGATTGCGGCACGAAGAGCGCAGATTCTCATCTACCGGTTACACGTACAAGAAACGGCCGTTGCCCATCCTTCGCAACGGCTGGATGAAGCGAGATCATCAATCGAGCAGTTGCGAACTACAAGGAAATATCAAGAAGTTCAGATCAAACAGTATGAAAGCATGAAGGATCGCGCCGAGAATGCCACCCAACGGAAGCAATTCGAGGACGCGATCAACGAGCTCAAGACACAGATGGAAGCGTCAGTGCCCGAGGAACAAGAGGCGCATATGAGAGAAACGGAGCTCGAACACCAGTCAAGAATCGAACAGGCAAAACTGGAGCAGCTACAGGATGACCTGGATCGACTCGACCGGGCAGTCATGAACGCAGCTATAACCAGCAGCGCTCGTCAATAGGTTTACCCTACTGGCCTACGGAAGCAAACTCCATCAGAGCGGTTGCCGTGAGGAGCGGATGAAATCGCGCAGAACAGTAACGTTGGGGCCGTAAGCACCGATGCGTCCGGCATCCACAGGCAGGCCGAGACTCTCGGCAAGGTCGAGATCCACGCCTGCGTCGTCCAGCTCAGACAGGCTGAAACCTTGCGCTGGCAGGACGCGATTTATCCCTGTCGGATAGACCGGCCGAGGCGGGCGGTGACGTCGCCAGGGGCGCCGCGCCAGCTCGTAAAACTGCTTCCAATCGCGTTTGTGCCAAGTCGTCATTTCAATCTTAACTGCGGTCCCGTTCGAATCACTTTATCCCGTAGTACGTTTGCTTCAATCCTTTGATGCGCCTTCGTCCGATAAGGTTCACCAGATTCCTGCCGCGCACCCATCCTCCACGGAACCGCTCCCCGGACTATTCATATACTTCATAAACCTGTCCGCAACCAATTTTCCTTGCCTGTTGTTTCAAACACGTTACGGGACGAATTGTTTCGCGAAACAGGACAGGCATGCCGCGGGATACTACACACATTCGCGCAAAACTAATCAGCGTGATGATTCGCTCGCGCAGTCTCCTCGTGCAACAATTTTCTTGCCGACTTCTCTTCCATGAAATTGGACGAGCTGTATTAGCGAAGGTGAGGTCTGTTAGGGCAACTGATTGACACAAAGGTACCACGCAGGATTTCCACAGCGGGCCGAAGCGCCCAATGGAAACCAGGGCGCCGCGTTCCTAGTTTCGAAACGCTTTCTTACCAACGATTACCACGGTCGCCGCGATCTCCGCCGCGCCCGCCACCTCCGCCATGGCCGCCACGCCCACCACCGCCTCCGCCATGGCCACCGCGTCCGCCGCCGTACCCGCCGCGCCCTCCGCCACCCCCACTGCGCTCCGCCTGGGGACGTGCTTCGTTTACTACGAGGTTTCTTCCCCCGAAATTCTGACCGTTTAAGGAATTCACAGCGCGGTCCGCGTCTTCGTCATTGGTCACTTCAACGAAGGCGAAACCGCGCGATTGTCCAGTAAAGCGGTCGCGAATCAGATTGACGCCCGAGGGAGTTACACCGACTTGAGAGAACCACTCATTGAGCTGGTCTTCCGTCGCGGAAAACGGAAGATTACCGATATAGAGCTTCTTCACCTCTTACTCCTTCTGTCCGGAACCTAAAATGCGAGTCGCGGAGCGCGCTGAAGAGACAGCTTTCCTTTACCAGTACCGGCAGTCCGGTTGGCCGGGCCACCCCAGGCACGGGACCGTTGCTTCAGCGGTCTGTTGCATCGTCTCGGAAATTAACCCACTTTGCAACAGAAATTGTCCCAAATCGGGAAGCCCCATCCTCACGCTCATTCCTTAGCCCTTTCCTCTTCGCCGCAGTTTAGTGGTAGCATGCGGCCAATTTGCCTTGCCCGGGAGAGCCCTTATGCGCGGCACGATGATGGATTTCCCGTTGACGCTGCCCACCATCCTGGAGCGCTCCGGCAAGATTTTCCCGCGGGTGGAGATCGTTTCCCGCAGGCCAGACAAGTCCATCAATCGCACGTGCTATGGTGAATTCCACGGTCGCGCGCGCCGGTTCGCCGCTGCATTGACCAAACTCGGTTTGCGACCGGGTGACCGTGTCGCCTCCATGATGTGGAATCATGCCGGCCACCTGGAGGCCTTCTTCGGCGTTCCGTGTGCCGGCGGCATCCTGCACACTCTGAATCTTCGTCTCCATCCTCATGAAATTGCAGGCATCGCCAAGCAGGCCGGCGACCGGTTCCTTTTGATCGACGATGTCCTCCTGCCGCTTTACGAAAAATTCCGCGAGGATGTTTCCTTCGAACGAGTGATCGTCGTCCCCTATGGGTGCAACACCATGCCCGAAGGTTTCCTGAATTACGAAGATCTGCTCGCGCAAGCTGGCGATGATTTTCGATATCCGCCTATTGACGAAAACGATGGCGCCGCCATGTGCTTCACCTCCGGCACAACCGGACATTCCAAGGGCGTTATCTATTCCCACCGCGCCTTGGTGTTGCATTCTTTTTGTTGCGGCCTCAACGAAGTTTTTGGGTTGAGCCATATGGATACCGTGCTGCCGGTCGCTCCGATGTTCCATGCCAACGCCTGGGGCCTGCCGTTCGCTTGCACCATGCTAGGCGCGCGCTTGGTTCTCCCCGGTCCGAATGTCGATCCGGAAAGCGTTCTTGGCTTGATGGTCGGTGAGCACGTCACCGTTGCTTGCGGCGTCCCCACCGTCTGGATCGCTGTGCTCGATGCGCTCGAGAAAAATCCCGCCCGGTGGAAATTCGACAATTCCATTCGCGTCGTCTGCGGAGGCACGGCGCCGCCTCTCGAACTGATTCGCCGGCTCGATCGCTTCAACTTGCACATCAAGCATCTGTGGGGCATGACCGAGACGACTCCCGTCGGCACTTCCGGCGGACTCCGGCCTCATATGCGCGACTTGCCCGAAGAAAAGAAATATGAAATTCGAGCCAAACAGGGTTGGCCGGCGCCCTTCGTCGAGATTCGCTTGACGCGCCCAGAGGGCCCCGAAGGCAAATCGACAGAGGTTCCATGTGATGGCATTTCTTCTGGAGAGATTGAGATTCGGGGTCCGTGGGTCGCCGCCAGTTATCACGAATCGCCCGACCAAGCCCATCGCTGGACGGAAGACGGCTGGTTCCGCACCGGCGATGTCGCCACCATGGACGACGAAGGCTACGTCAAGATCGTTGACCGCGCGAAAGATTTGGTGAAATCCGGCGGCGAGTGGATCAGCTCTGTCGATCTCGAAAATACATTAATGGGTCATCCCGCCGTCAAGGAAGCTTGCGTCGTTGGCATTCCGCATCCCAAGTGGCAGGAGCGTCCGCTTGCCGCCGTCGTCTTGAAAGATGGCGCGAGCGCGACGCCGCAAGAGTTACGCTGTTTCCTCGCCGAAACTTTCGCTAAGTGGCAGCTCCCCGACGCCTTCGTCTTTCTTGACGCCATTCCCCGTACGTCCGTCGGCAAATTCAAAAAAATCGCCCTCCGCGAACAATTCGCCAATTGGAAATGGGATTCATAGAGGCTGGGCTTACCCGCCCGCATCTTTTCGATTTCATTCATGAACAACATTCCTTTTTCAAACTACACACTTTCCCTGAATGGCTCTCAGCAATTCTCCCCACTCTGATTCCCACGTTCAACCGATTGCAAGAGCCTCTCGCGCTTGCTAAAAGCTAACCTGCAAATTCAACGTCTACGGACGTTAGCAGCGGGACCCAGCAGGAAATCCCTGGCTTTAACGCCTGAGTTGTCCACCCGCATACCCGGAAAAAGTTTTCAACTGTTCAGCACTGGAGAGACCCTCAAGATCCATCGGAATGCCGCTCTCCACGGATTCAGATTTGACGGGACTCGGAAGGGGGTTGTTCTTGTTCACATTCGGAAAAGTATTGTCTCCATTCTGTGTTCTGTGTCTGCTGTGTGCTTTTGCTGTTAGTACTCTGCGCGCCCAGAGCGTCGGCTTCGTCTACGTCACAAATGCCGGCGGTAACTCCGGCGCGGCCGCTGGCAGCATTTCCGCTTACTCCATCGATAGGCAGACGGGCGGCCTGCTCCCCGTGCCAGGCTCGCCGTTCGCGGACCCGGGAGGCCCATGGTCCATTGCAGTGGACCCTAAAAACCGGTTCGCATACATCGCCAATCGCGGCGACAACACCATCAGCGCGTACGCCATTGGCGGCACCGGGGCTCTCACTCCTGTTCCCGGTTCGCCTTTCCCGCAAGATCCTACGGCGAGTGGGGAGCTCCCCGTTTCTGTTGCCGTCGATCCCGCGGGAAAGTTTGTCTTCGTCGCGAACTATAACTATCGAACCGTCCGTGCTTATCAGATTGACCAGAATACCGGCGCACTAACCCAGGCCCCCGGCTCGCCTTTTCCGGCGGGAACAAATCCTCAGTCTGTAACCGTGGATCTTTCTGGCAAGTTTGTGTACGTCGCGAGCGGCTATCACAATGCAAACGGAACCGTTTCGGCCTATACCATTGAGCAAAGCAACGGATCGCTGACGCCGATTCCCGGCTCGCCGTTCACAGTTCCCACAGATCGCTCCAAGACCGGCTTTCCGGCCCCCGGAACGATGCCTTGCTCCGTAACCGTGCATGCCACAGCCGCGGGACAGGCGCTCTATGTGGCGGATTCTTTTCAAAACGGCATTTGGCTGTACGTCATTGATGGCGCCACAGGAGTACTCGCGCTTTCTCCCGCCTCTCCGTTCTCCGTGCCGGGCGGCCCATACTCCGTGAAGGCGAACTCCAGCGGTCCGTTCCTCTATGCATCGAATTCATACCCAAGCTATCCAACCGGCAGCGTGGCCGGCTACACCATTGACACAGTCACTGGCTCGCTGACTGCGGTTCCAGGCTCTCCCTTTCTCGCGGGAGCGGTTCCCGTCGGAACGGCGGTCGATCCTGCGGGCCGGTTCGTCTTCACAGCAAATCAAGGCTCTTCGATGAACAACTTTACGGGCACTGTGTCTGCTTACGCGGTCGACGCGAATACCGGCGCCCTCGCTCCTGTGCCGGGCTCGCCCTTTGCAGCAGGACTGGAGCCCACCTCCATCGCAACTGCTCATGACCCAGGTGCTGGCGCTGGGGCGCGGCAGAGACGGAAGGCCCTAATGCTCCCGTGAAAGGAAGGAGAAATGCCGATGCCGCAAGCCCATTTATTAACGCGGATCCGGACACAAAGACTGTGCTCGCCATTCTTCCCTCTCTTCTCAGTCTATAGGGGGAAAGAAACTTTGGAAAAGCGTTCGTGTCCGGCCCGAACCAGAAAATGAAATTTAGGAGGAACTGTTCATGATCATTATCAAGTGGAGTAAAGCCTTATTCTTAAGTGCAGTCGTGGTGATGTTGAGCGCAGGTGCAACCAGCCTGTCGGCCCAGTCCGGCGAGTATGCCTACGTTGCGACCACGGCTGGCGGTGTATCCGCATTTACCATCGACCAGGCTACCGGGGCGCTGACACAACTTCCCGGCTCGCCGATACAAGGCGGTGGTACGCCGAGGTCGTTCAGGTTGGATCCCAAAGGCCGCTTCGCCTTCTCACTTATTTCACACTTCTATACGTGCGCCGAATTCTTTGTTCCGCAACGTTGCGGCGTATCCCTCAATCAAGGCATTTCGTCCTACTCCATTGATGCCTCCACGGGATCTCTGTCTCTGATTCCTGGCGCGCCCTTTGCCGCTACCTGGCTCCCCATCTACCTCGCCATTAGTCCCGACGGCAAGTCTGTCTATGCTGTGGATTACGGCGGGGACTACAGCGGCAATTCTCCAAGCCTTTTAACCTATTCCGTCGATCGCGAGAGCGGAGTGCTGACGCAGCTTGCCGGGCGGGCTCTCGTGCAATTGCCGGCGAACAATTCTTCCGGGTCAGTAGCGATAGATTCTACAGCCCGATTTCTGTTCGTGACCAGTTGCCCGCCACGCGGCCGTGGAGACCTGACGTGCGACACCGCTCCGGTGACTCTCCTTGCGTTCGCCATCGGACATAAGGGAGACTTGACGCTGGCTCCTGACTCGCCCTTTTCCATTGGAGTTGATCCCACCTGGATCGCTACGGACCCCGCAGGCAAGTTTCTCTATGTGCAGTCCGGAGGCAGTATATACGCTTTCGCGATTGACCAAGCATCCGGTGGACTTACGGCCGTTCCTGGCTCACCATTTGGCTTCAACGCGGTAGGGGGGCGGTATTGGAGCGGCCATGGATCCCCTTGGTCAGTTCCTATTTATTGCGAACGCCCGGGGCAACACCTATGTAAATCGGATTGATCCATCCACCGGTGCGCTTGCACCCGTTCCTGGTTCGCCCTTCGCTGTGGGAGGGGACAATTCAATCACGGCGGATCCGACGGGCCGGTTCGTTTATATGCCTCGAGGCCGTTCCTGCCCCACGGGCCAATCCAGCCTTTGCATTGACGCGGCTGCCCTCGATCGAACCACTGGCATGCTTACGCCGATTCCCGGCTCACCCTTCAATGTTCAGGTGTCAAACGTCTTTGACCTGCAAGGCGTGGCTCTGAGTCCGGTATCAATCGTCGACACGTCGAATCAATCCCAATGATGAACGGCGTGGATGGACAGTTAGGGACTGCACTCGCGACATCAAATGCCAGAGGGAATCCTAGCGTGTCGCTCCGGCCAAACTTGCGCGGCGCTGCTCGATAAGCTGCAAAAATTTTGACTTTTCCTTCAACCAGAGCGCTTCCAGCTCTTTGCTAAAACCAACGAGCACCCAGGGCATCCGCCGTTGCAGGGACTCCAATAGTTTCGGAACTGAATCTTTCTTCCCGCTGATTTCCAGGGACTGCCCCTTGGAGTCGCGGATGATCGCCGAGTAGCTTTTCCCCGTGGGAATCCCATTGTGATAGTGCTTGGTCACTTTTGGATACGCCCACACGACGTCTCGAGTCGCCATCACGTTCGTCTTGTACGCCGCCGCGTTGATCAGCCAGTTCGTGGTGATTTGCATCGTGCCGAACTTTTCGCCTCCGCCCTCGCTGCGCATTTCCGAATCAATGCGCATCCGCACGTCCTGCAACCCGCCATATTTCACAAGCTGCGTGAGCAGAGGGTGAATTTCAGGCCGCATCTTCCTCCGCACAGGAATGCCGACCAGCACAAGTCCGAGGACGCCGAAGCCCGCGCCGAAAGCCGCCACGAAGAGGTTGCCTCCCTTTCGGAAGCCCGTGGCATCCAGCATGAACGGAAGAAAAGCGTCCTTTTGCTCAGGATATTTCTGCTGGAACGGACGAACCACGCCGTTGGAGATTTCCATCGGAACTGCCGCCAAAGTCCCCGTGAATTGCAGTTGATGATTGTCCGCCGGAGTCTTCACCAGCAGCAGCCGCTTGTTCACCACCAGCGCTACGATCTCCGCGCGAATTTTGTTGTGGTTGCCGGCATCCACCTCTTGCATTCCGGTGGCGAACGATTTCTCTCCCTGCACCTTCAGGAAATACCGTTTGGGAACCGCGGGATTCCAGATCGAGACCAGCTCGGAACCTTGCACCGGGAACGGTCCGAACACAAAGTTGTAAGTGTCCCGCCAGCCCGCTGCAAGAAGCAGTCCCAGAATAGTCAGGACGGCGGTGCCCAAAAGGAAGAGGTTGCGGCTGGTGCGCCGGATCTGGCCGCTGATGAAGTCATCCCACATGAGGTCACCTCGTATTCGCCCGCGCGGCGGGATTTGGAGCCAATGCCATCCAACTTACTGGCCCATTCCGAGGTGCCGCAATAGAACCACCGCTGCTCGTTAGCCTGCGCGTTACTGTCCCGAAGTACGGGCACCCTCCTCCCCTTCGTTTAGCAAAGTTCCGACTGTGAGCCTCTTTTGTTTTTAGGTTCTTAGGTGCGATAACTAGCGTTGATCCGAACGTACTCCGCGGTGAAGTCGCAGGTCCAGTAGCGCGCCCGGGCTTTGCCGGCGTGCAGATCCACGACCAGCGGAACGTGCTCGGTGAGAAGTTTGTTGCTGGCGGCGCGCTCGTTGAAATCGAGCGGCTGGCCGCGCCGCAACACGGAAATGCCGGCCATCTTGATGTCTACCAGCGCGGTGTCAAACTTTACTCCGGAGCGCCCCGCAGCCGCGAAAATGCGCCCCCAATTCGGGTCGCCGCCGGCGAAAGCGGTTTTCACCAGCGGAGAGGTCGCAATGGTCTCCGCGATGCGCTTCGCCGCCGCTTCCGTTTTTGCGCCGCGCACTTCAATTTCGATGACGCGCTGCGCGCCTTCGCCGTCGGCTACGATTTGCAGTGCGAGTGAGCGGCAAACTTCTTCGAGCGCGGCAGTGAACGCGCGATATGCCGACGTCCCCGCCTTGATGGAGGGCGCTCCTGCTTCGCCATTCGCAAGCACCAGCAGCGTGTCGTTGGTCGAAGTGTCGCCATCCACGCTGATGGCGTTGAATGTTCGTCCCGTGACGTCACGCAGCGTTTTTTGCAGCAGCGAAGGAGCGATCGCGGCATCCGTCGCGACAAACGCCAGCATCGTCGCCATGTTCGGATGGATCATTCCGGCGCCCTTGGCGCAGCCCACGAAATGAATCCGCTTTCCGGCCATTTTGAACGAAGCCGCCGCGGTTTTCTGGCGCGTATCCGTGGTGCAAATGGCAAGCGAGGTTTCTGCGAAGGAGCGCGCCGACGGCCGACGGAAACGCGCGACGACTGGCAGCGCACGCAGAATTTTCTCCAGCGGCAGAGGAACTCCGATCACGCCAGTGGAGCAGACAAACAATTCCTGCGTCGCGCAGCCGAGCCGTTTTGCGGCTTCGGCAACCGTGCGCAGGGCAGCGGCGTGGCCTGCTTCTCCGGTAGCGCAATTGGCGTTCCCGGCGTTCACCACCACGCCGCGCATGCGCCCTTTCGAAGCGCGCAAATGCTCCTTTGAAATGAGCACGGGTGCGGCAACAACAAGATTTTGCGTGAAGACCGCGGCGGCCGAGGCAGGTACATCGCTCGAAAGAATGGCGAGGTCGAGCGCGCCGGTTTTCTTCAGGCCGCAGGCGGTCGCGGCGAAGCGAAATCCGAGCGGGAGGGCGGCTTCGGAGAGGGCGTGCTTCATCAACGGGATATCCGTGTGACTAGCGCGTCTCTGCCGGAAGGGACCTCCGATCCTCCGCAACCGCGGCGAGGGATAATTGTTGTTTTGCTGCCTGGCTTGCATTCATGGTTTGGCTCCTGTTTTGATGGCTTTCTTGTTGAGACGTCTTTCCAAATTTGCGATAGCGTCAGCGACGCTTTCCGGCGCGGTACCGCCGGGGACTTTTTTCGAGGAAAGCGCTGCATTAAGGCTGAGGCCTTTCGAAAAATCGGCTTCAAAGGCAGGCGAGAGTCTTTTCAAGGATTCGAGCGGGAGCGCCGTCCACGAAATATTTTGCTTCTCAGCTTCGCGCAGCACTTTGCCGACAATGTCGTGCGCCTGGCGGAAGGGAACGCCTTTGCGGACCAGATAATCCGCTGCTTCCGTGGCGAGCAACGCGGGATTCGATGCGGCAGATTTCAATCGCTCGGTATTGAATTTCGTTGCCGCGACAGCGCCGGCCGCAACCGCGAGCATGTCCACGACCTGATCGTGCGCGGCAAAGAGCGCCTCTTTGTCTTCTTGAAGATCGCGCTGATAACTCGTCGGCAAGCCCTTCAGCGTCGTGACCAGGCTGACCAGTGCCCCGGTGATGCGCCCGGTCTTGCCGCGGATGAGCTCCCAGGCGTCAGGATTCTTTTTTTGCGGCATGAGGCTGCTGCCGGTGGAAAATTCGTCGGGAAGAATCACGTAAGAAAATTCCTGCGACGCAAAGATGACGAAATCTTCCGCGAGCCGCGAAAGATGCGTGGCGATACCGGTAAGAGCAAAGATATAGTCCAGGGCAAAATCGCGGTCGCTGACCGCATCGAGACTGTTTGCCGTAATACGGGAAAAACCAAGTTCGCGGGCAATTGCGTTGCGGTCAATCGCGAATGAATTTCCCGCCAGCGCGCCTGAGCCCATCGGACAAACGTCGGCGCTTTCTGCTGCATGTTGCAAACGCGTAATATCGCGGCTGAAAGTTTCGGCGTGCGCGAGGAGAAAATGCGAAAGCAAAATCGGCTGCGCATGCTGCATGTGCGTCATGCCCGCCATCGGAACGCTGAAGTTGGCTTTCGCTTGAAGCAAAAAAGAATTCAGCAAGGCCTCGATGCCATGCTGAACTTCGCTGACCGCATCGATGACGAACAAACGGAAATCGGTGGAGACCAATTCGTTGCGGCTGCGCCCGGTGTGCAATTTCCAGCCAAGCGGGCCGAGCTCCTCGACCAGAGCTTTTTCGACGAAATGGTGGACATCCTCGGCGGTCGCGCCGAACGATTCGAGCCACGCAGAATCCGTTTTCGCGCGCTCAGAAATTTTGTCGAGGGAGGCGAGCGTTTGTTTCACTTCCGCCGAGGTGAAAATGCCCACGGGCTCCAAAGCTTTGGCCCAGGCACGGTCAACCGCAATCTCGTACGGCAGGAGGCGACGGTCGAACGCAAAGGAGCGCTGGAACGCGTCGAACTGTTTATTCGGTTCGCGCTCAAAGGGTCCGCCCCACAGCCGGTCGTCTCTGCGTTCGGTCATTTTGCACTCCTCGGACAGGCATTCTTGCCTTTTCCGGTTTTCGTCGCTCGTCAAATACCGCGGACAGACAAGAATGTCTCTCCTACTTATTTCCTTCCGCCTTTGCTTTTGGGCGAACAGTTACAGGCAGCGCAAACAAATTGATGAAACCTTCAGCGTCCTTGGGGTTGTACCGGCCCATGGTGAAGCTGGCCAGGTCAGCGCGGTAAAGCGAGAACGGAGAAACACGCTTGGTGACGTTGAGCGTGCCTTTCCACAGTTTCAGGCCGACAGCGCCGGTGACGCGCTGCTGCGCAACACTGAAAAATCCATCGAGCGCTTCGCGGAGCGGCGCAAACCACAACCCGTAGTAAACAAGTTCCGCATAGCGCAGCGAGAGCGCCTGCTGGAAATGCGCGGTTTCCCGGTCCACGGTGAGGCGCTCGAGCTCCTGATGCGCTTTGACGAGCAGCGTTCCGCCGGGAGTTTCGTACGCGCCGCGCGATTTCATCCCGACGAGGCGATTTTCGACAAGGTCGGTGCGGCCGATGCCGTGCTTCGCGGCGATTTCGTTGAGCGTGTTGAGCAGATCGACTGGGCCGAGCTTCGAACCGTTCACCGAAACAGGCGTGCCTGCCTCGAATCCGATTTCGACTTCTTCGGCCTTGTCCGGTGCTTTTTCCGGGGAAACGACCCACTGCCACATCGCTTCGTTGGGCGCGTTCGCAGGATCTTCGAGTTCGCCGCCTTCGTGGCTGAGATGCCAAATGTTTCGGTCTCGGCTGTAAATGTTTTTCTTGCTTTGTTCGACAGGAACGTTGTGCTTTTGCGCGTAGGCAATGGCGTCTTCGCGGGAATCGATGTCCCACTCGCGCCAAGGCGCGATGATTTGCACATTCGGCGCGATGGCCTTGTAGGCCAGTTCGAAACGCACCTGGTCGTTGCCTTTTCCAGTGCAGCCGTGGGAAAGGCCGTCGGCGCCAAGCTTCAGCGCGATTTCCGCCTGGCGCTTGGCGATGACGGGGCGCGCCATGGAAGTGCCGAGCAAGTATGTATGCTCGTAAATTGCGCCGGCGCGAAGCGTCGGCCAAATGTAATCGCGCACAAATTCTTCGCGCAGATCTTCGACGTGCGCGGAAGAAGCGCCCGTAGCAAGCGCTTTCTTGCGCGCAGCTTCGAGGTCTTCCTGCTGGCCGACGTCGCCGATCACGGCGATCACTTCGCAGCGGTAGTTTTCCTTGAGCCAGGGAATGATGATGGACGTATCCAGGCCGCCGGAATAGGCGAGTACAACTTTTTTCGGTTTAGGCAATTGTGCTTTCACGATTCCTCACTCGCATCTTGGTATTGCTGAAATGGGGCGCCCACCGCGGCGTGCACGCTTACAAAGAAAACTTCTCGCGATGTAATAGAGAACATCGCTGGACTAGAACAGCGTGTGCAGGATTGCTTTTTGCACATACATGCGGTTTTCGGATTGATCGAGGACCACCGACTGCGGGCCGTCGAGGACTTCCGGAGTGACTTCCAGGCCGCGGTGCGCCGGAAGACAGTGCATGAAGACGGCGTCGGGCGCGGCGAGCGACATCAGCTCGGCGTTGACCTGGTACGGCTGAAATATCGTGTTTCGCACTTGCCCTTCGGCTTCAAATCCCATACTGGTCCAGGAATCCGTGTAAACGCCCATCGCGCCGCTGACGGCTTCGCGCGGGTCGGTCATCAATTCGATTTTGGCTTTTGTTTCGCGGCCAACGCGCTTGCCGTCGGCGACGACTTCGGGCAACGGCGCATATTCCGCGGGCGTGGCGATGCGCAAATGAACGCCAAGACGGGCGGCAAGATAGATCAGCGAGTGGCAAACGTTGTTGCCGTCGCCGACGTAGGTGAGCTTGAACCCGCGCAATGCGCCGAATTTTTCTTCGAGCGTGAAGAAGTCCGCCAGCGCTTGGCAGGGGTGGAATTTGTCCGAGAGCGCGTTGATCACAGGGATGTCCGCGTTCGCGGCCATTTCCTCGAGGACCCGCTGGTGGTAAACACGAGCGACGATGCCCTGCACCCAGCGATCGAGGTTGCGCGCGACATCGGCGATGGATTCGCGGGCGCCTAGAGAAGCAGAGGCCTGCGTGTGATCAAGAAAAACGACGGAGCCGCCCATGCTTTGGATGCCGACGTCGAAGGTGACGCGCGTGCGCAACGAAGGCTTTTCAAAAATCAGGGCGATAAATTTGCCCTGCAAGGTGGACGCGTAACGGATGGGGCGCGCCTTGATGTCCGCCGAGAGCTGGAGCAATTCGCGCGTGTGCGCGGGGCTCCACTCCGCTCCGGTGAGCAGATCATTCGATAAGGAAATAGGGGCAACGAGAGTCGATGTAGTCATTTTTTCACCTTGCCGACGCATGGGCAACCCGCCCAGAATCAGCGGGCTTCGCGGAATCCGAAGCGGAAGCTTGCTGCGGAGCTTTTGCAAGAACAAGTTCAAAGAGTTTCAGGAATTCGCGCACCTGCATGCGAGTGATGATAAACGCCGGCAGCAGACGCAACGTAAAATCGTGGGTACAGTTGATGAGCAAGCCGCGCTGCATGGCTTCGCTGACGAAAGGCGTGCCTTCAACAGAGAGTTCGACGCCGATCATCAGGCCTTCACTGCGAATTTCGCGGATGAAGCCAAATTTTGCTGCAAGCTTTATAAGCCCGTCGCGCAACTCTGCGCCTCGCGCGCGGATATTTTCGAGGAGTTTTTCGTCCTCGACGATCTTGAGAAACTCGAGGGCCACAGCGCAAGCCAGCGGGCCGCCCCCGAAAGTGGTGCCATGCATCCCGGGAGAGACGCGAGAGGCGACTGCTTCCGTGGTGAGAATCGCGCCGAGTGGAAGCCCGGCGGCAAGCGGCTTGGCAATTAAGACAATGTCCGGTCTCGAAGGAAATTTCTGATAGGCGAAATAGCGGCCGGTGCGGCCAAGCCCGCACTGAATCTCATCGGCGATCAGGAGAGCGCCGTGCTGCGTAGCCAGGGTGCGGGCACGACTCCAGAATTCTTCGCTGACAGGATAGATTCCGCCTTCTCCCTGCACCGTTTCCAGAAGGATGGCGCAAACGGTATCGTCGAATTTCGCCTCGAGATCAGCGATGTCGTTGAAGCGGACGAATTCCGCGCCTGGAACGACAGGCGCAAAAGGCAACCGATACTTTTCCGTGGAGGTGACGCTGATAGCACCGAAAGTGCGTCCGTGAAAGGAATTCTCAAGGACCAAGAAGCGGTGTTTTTTCGCGGTGGTCCCGGGAGGTTCATTGGACTGGCGTCCACAGAGGCGCGCCAGCTTCATTGCGCCATCGATGGCTTCCGTGCCGCTGTTGGAAAAAAAGACGCGATCCATGCCAGACCATCCGGCGAGTTTGCGCGCGAGCGGGCCTTGGTAAGTATTGTGATAAAGATTCGAGAGATGAATGGCCCGGGCGGCTTCGCGGCGGATGACTTTCACGATGCGCGGATGCGCATGGCCGAGAGCGTTGACAGCGATGCCGCCAAGAAAATCGAGATACTTTTTGCCGGTGGAATCGAAAACAAAGGAGCCGCGGCCGTGGGTCATGACCACGGGAGGGCGCTTGTAGGTGGGCAGAAGAAATTGTTCGGCATCCAGCAGACGCGAGTCCGGCTTGGTAGTTTTCGCCGGCCCCTGTTTGGGCTTGCTCACGGAACGGACCAGGGACTTCTTTTGGGACGAAGCGCGCATCATGCCGCCGAAAGAGCCGCTTGCGCAGCGGATAAGGGTTCGCGAAGGACGCGTGTTCCGGGAATCAAGGGGGCCCCGTCGTGAGCGGAAGTTTCCGCTCCTTGAGAAGCCAGCAACAAGGCATCGGACGACATGCCACCAACAATGCGAACTTCGCGGACGCCGCCCTCGATGGCACGCTTGGCGGCTTCCAGCTTAAGAACCATGCCCCCGGAGACGACACGGCTTTGGACCAGTCGTTCGATTTCCCCGCAGCTGACGGCGGAGAGAACTCTTTCCCCATCGAGGACGCCAGCAACATCGGTGAGATAGATCAACTGATCGGCGCTGAGATATTCCGCGCAGGCCGCGGCCATGTGGTCCGCGTTGATGTTGTACAACTCGTTGTCTGAACCTAGGCCGAGGCACGGCGCAACCGGCAGAAGTCCTTCGCGCCAAAGAGACTCGATAAATTGCGTGTTCAATCCGGTGAGGTAGCCCACGAATCCCAGGCCGCCTTCGACCTCGTTGTGGACCATGGGCTCGGCGAGGAAACACCGAGCGTCCGCTGCAGAGATGCCGATGGCAGGCTGTCCTTCCGCCGAGATCGCTGCGGCCAACTTCTTATTCAGCAAACCGGCGAAAACCATAACGGCCACGTCGCGCGCTTCGCGGTCCGTGACGCGCAAGCCGGCGACGAACTTGCTTTCGATGGCCATGCGCTTGAGCGTGGCGGTAAAAAGCCGCCCGCCGCCATGCACGACGAGAATTTCGTGGCCCTGCTGCGCCAGCGCCGCGACCTGGCGCGCAAGAGAGCGCACCGTGGCGTCGTCTTCAAGCAATGCTCCTGCGAACTTGATTACGATTCTCATTGAAGTGAGGTTTGCTCCTCTATTCCCAGCATGTGATTGAAATTCTGCACGGCCTGGCCGGCGGCGCCTTTTCCAAGATTGTCGAGGCAAGAGACGATGACCAGGCGGCGTCCAGATTTGTCCAAAGCGAATCCGATATCACAAAAATTGGTGTGCGCGACGTGCTGCAATTCGGGCAGCGTGCCGGCGGGCCAGATGCGCACCATCACGCGGCCAGCATAAGAACTCCGGTAGAGAGACTCGACGTCCGCGGCGGTTTGCGGTTCACCGAGCGTGACGTAGATCGTGGAAAGAATGCCGCGCGCAAGCGGGAGCAGATGCGTGGAGAAAACGACCCGCGACTCGCTTAGACCGGTGTGTTCGAGAATTTCCGGGGTGTGGCGGTGGGTGAAAAGGCCGTATGCTTTGAAATTTTCATCCACTTCCACAAAGTGGAGATCGCGGCGAGGATCTTTGCCTGCGCCGCTGGCGCCGGATTTGCAGTCGCAAACGACGCCGGAATCGGCCGCAAGCAGGCCCGCCTGCGTGAGCGGCCGCAGAGCTAGAATCACGCTGGTGGCGTAACAACCGGGATTCGCAACCAAACGAGCTTGAGAAATTTCGCTCGAATAAAGCTCGGGAATACCATAGACAGCTTCCGTGAGCCACTTAGCGTGGGGCGTGGGCAACTTGTACCAGGAGGTGAAGGTTTCGGCATCGCGAAAGCGGAACGCTCCGCTCAAATCGACGACACGGAGGCCGGCCTGGAGCAAATCCGGCGCCAATTCCGCGGAAACCTCGTGAGGAGTCGCAAGAAACGCGGTGCCAGCGTTGCTTGAAGCGATGCCATCAACAGAAAGGGGCCGGAGCGGCGCTTCGCCCCAGGCGCGGAACTGAGGAAAGAGTTCGGCAAGACATTTCGCACCGTTCGGTTCGCGGACATAGAAAGCGGGCGGAGGAAGCTCGGGATGGCGCAAAAGTATCCGCGCCAGCTCGAGACCGGTGTAGCCGGTGACTCCCATAACGGCGACTTGGCGGGGATTTCTCATTTCACGAGGGCTTCGATTTTTTTCTGGAGGGATTCGCGCGCTTTCTTGCTGGGCGTGATGATCAAGACGGTGTCGTCACCCGCGATGGTTCCGGCAATCTCCGTGAATTTCGCTCCATCCATGGCGGCAGCAAGGGGCTGCGCGCCGCTGGGAGGCGTTTTCAAAACGAGAAGATTTTCCGCGGGGCGGATATCGAGAAGAAATTCGCCGAGCGCGCGAGCAAGCGGAGGCAAAGGCGCAGTTTCTTCAGGCAAAACACTGGCGGTCTTGTAGCCTTCCTGGGTCTTAATCAGTCGTAGCTCCTGAAGGTCGCGCGAAAGAGTAGCCTGGGTCACCCGAAGTTTTTGAGCGGCAAGATTGCGGCGCAGCTCTTCCTGATTGGCAATCTGCCGATCGGAGATCAGCCGCAGTATCTGGCCGTGGCGAAATGTCTTCTGCGTGCTCATTTGCATCGAGGCGTAGGCCTCTGTATTTTTATACAGGCGATTGCATACTTCTGTCAAATGATTTTACGGACTTTTTTCTAGCAAGGGAATCGGCGGGACCAAAGCTCGAGACGCGAAAAGCAGGGCATGATGTAAGATTCGCACCACCGGCGCGACGCGCACTGGATTTTGCGCATTGGAGATGTAACCCTAGTCTTTCAGCTCTATAGGCCCATGGGAACGTCTTGCCAAATTGCGGGATGCAAGAACGACACGCCAGCGGCACTCGCCGAACAGCGGCTGTGCGTGCTGCACTTCACGCTTTCGCTGGAGGCCAGCTGTTCGGAGATGCGGCGGGAAACCGCGCTGGGCAACGCACCGCAGGAGCGCCAGCGGGAAATCATGAAGTTCATCACAGAGCATGGGGAACGCCTGGCCCGCGTGGCAACGAGCGGCTTGCACTTGACGGACGACCTAAAGGCCAGAATCCTGAGCACTTTCCTGACACTGATGAACCTGCGGGAAAACCTCGACCGTTCGAACATGCGGAGTTCGTTCGGACGCTCCGGGCACCTGCCTCGTTGAATCACAAGTCCCGAAGCGGAAAAGAAGCGAGAGGTCAGGCGCCGATATACCTGGCGTAGAGAGAGCGCGCCACGGCGGGATCCTTGGTGCCTTTGAGAATGGCGCGGCCGTCGGCGAAGACGGTCATTTCATAAGGCGCAATCCCAAAGCGAAGCAGATACTCGTTTTGACGCACGTTATCGACGAGCGGCCGCAATCGAGCTTCGAGAACGCCGAGGTCGAGAGCCCGGGCGCGTTCGTGAATTTGGACGGAGTCACGGCCGCACATGGTAATGCGAGGCTGGATTTCTCCCTCAAGATAGGTGAAGTCGCGCCTGGAGCAGGCGCGGCAATCAGGATTGCGCGCCACGCCGATGGATTGCATGCGGCCGGTCCAGACGTCACAAGATAGCAGACGCCCATGAAGAGCTTCGGGGTGACCGGAGAGGATTTTCAAAGCTTCGGCTACTTCCAGAGAGGCGATCAGATTGACGATGGGGCCGAGGACCCCGATGGTGTCGCAAGTTTCCTCGAGGCCCTGGGCAGTGGCGCCGGATTCGAGAAGGCAGGCGAGGCAGGCGGTTGCGCCGGGACGAACGGTCATGGTCAGGCCGTAGCTGGCAACGGCAGCCGCGTAAATCCAAGGGCGGCTGGATTTCACGGCGACGTCATTGACCAGGAAGCGCGTTTCGAAATTATCCGTGCCGTCGAGTAGCAGATCGACTCCATCGAGGAGTTCTTCTGCGTTGCGCGGACTCAGATCGGCGACCACACCTTCGATAGAGATGGACGAATTGATGGGGCGAAGCTTGCGTTCCGCGGCGACGGCTTTGGGAAGGGCGTTGAGGGCGTCGGATTCGTCGAATAGGGTCTGGCGCTGCAGGTTAGAGGGCTCGACGAAATCGCGATCGATGATTCGAAGGTAGCCGACGCCGGCGCGAACGAGAAGATTCGCGGCGGCAGCGCCGATAGCGCCGCAGCCGACGATCGCCGCGCGTGAGGCGAGCAGCCGCTGCTGCCCTTCCGGGCCGATCCCGGCGAAAAGCATCTGGCGCGAGTATTTTTCCTGGAGAGAATCGTTCACAAAAGGCATGGTCCCGGCAGGCACGGCGGAGCGCCTGCTAAGCTACATGATAGCGCCAAAGGGGACGGGTCAGGCAACGCCGCTGTGCTAGGCTTCGTCTGAGCGAATGGAAACATGAAATCGCGCTGGGCCAATGGGTTGCGAGGTATCGTCGTGCTCGCGCTCCTGATAGGAGCCGCGCCGACACACGCGCAGACGCCGCCAGATGGCTCGGCAGCGAGTATTGCGAAGGAAGAACCGAAGATTGTGGCGATTCGCATCGTAAAAGAAAACGGGGAGGTTTTGTACAACACACCCTCGGGAATCACGGTGGAAACCGGCAAGCCTTTGGACCGTGGGAAAGTCGCGGAAAGCTTGCGCGCGCTTTACGGGACGGGAGATTACGCCGACCTGCGCGCGGCCGTAACACCAGAAGCAGATGGCGCGCGATTGGATTTCATAGTGCGTGAGAATTTATTTTTCAACCAGGTGCGCATCGACGGTCTTTCCGCCCCTCCGAGCGAAGCCTCGGCAGCGGCAGCGATGCAAATCGCGCTGGGGCAGACGTACCGGCGTACGACCGTCGACGAGGCGCTGGAGCGGCTGCGAGAGACGCTTCGTGAGGAGGGTTTGTACCAGGCGGTAGTCTCCGCGGAAACAGTGCCGCACCCGGAGACGCACCAGATGGACATTATCGTGCACGTGAAGTCCGGACCTCGCGCACGCGTCGGCAACATCCAATTGAAGAACGAAATGGAGTACCGGGATGCGGAAATCCTTTCTCGGCTGAGAATGAAAGCGGGAAGCGACATCACGTCGGCCAAGCTGCAACGCGGAACAGACCGCATTCGAAAATATCTGATCAAGAAAGGCCATCTCAGCGGGCGAGCGGCAGGTCGCCGAGGCGACTATAACGCCACGAAGAACACGATTCCGCTGGAGTTGGATGTGACGGAAGGACCGCGCGTGCAGATCACCGTAACGGGCGCGAGTTTTTCTCAAGGCGAACTGAAAAAACTGATCCCGGTCTATCAGGAGGGGGCGGTTGACGCCGACCTTCTTGAAGAAGGGAAGCGCAATATTCGCGAGCGTCTGGAACGTCAGGGTTATTTCGACGCGGACGTGAATTACACGACCGAGACGCATGAGGCAAAGCCCGCTCGTGGCGTGGCGCGGGGCACAGAAGAAATAATCACGTACAAAGTGGAGCGGGGCAACCGGCACAAGCTTGTCGGGATTGAAATTACGGGGAACAAGTACTTCGACACGGAATTGCTGCGAAGCCGATTGCAGATCTTCGGGGGCGCCTTCGCTTCAACGGGGCGTTTCAGCCGGAAGTTGGTGGATTCCGACGCGCAGTCGATGCGCGACCTGTACGAGGCAAACGGTTTTCTCGATGCCAGGGTCGAGGCGCACGTGGAAGACAATTACAAAGGCAAAGAAGGAGATGTGTTTATCCGCTTCGAGGTGCAGGAAGGAAAGCAGACGCGCGTGGCTTCGCTGTCGATCGAGGGGATTCATGCGTTCAAGGAGGAGGAACTTCTCGGAGTGATTGGTTCAACTCCGGGACAACCGTATTCGGATTTCGGCGTGACGACCGACCGGGACAATATTCTGGCACTCTATTTTAACGAGGGGTTTCCCGAGGCGAGCTTTTCAGCGACGGCGGAACGCGTTTCCGCGGCACCGGCAGAACAAAAAACAGGAGTGGGCGAGGGCAACGTTTCCACAAAGGAAAATAAAGAGCAGAAAGAAAAGGAAACTAAATCGCAGATTGAACAGGCCGAGGCGGTTCGGCTGGTGTATCACATCCAGGAAGGTCCGCAAACGCTTGTGCGGCGCATTCTAGTCGGCGGATACCGGCACACGCGGCCCGGAGTGATTCATCGAGAGGTGCACATAAAAGTTAAAGAGCCACTACGCGAAGGGGACGTCGTGGAATCGCAGAGGCGGCTGTACAACCTTGGAGTATTCAATCGCGTCACGATCGAGCCGCAGAATGCCAACGGAACAAACCCAGAAAAGGACATCGTCGTTCTGGTCGAGGAGGCCAAGCGTTATACGCTAGCCTACGGCGGCGGATTCGAAGTGCAGAGACTCGCCAGCACCACGAGCCCGACTGGCGCGCAGATCGAAGCCGCACCGCGCGGAATTCTCGAAGTGAGCAAACTGAATCTGACCGGGCGCGGAGATTCGCTTTCCTTCAAACTGCGTGGCAGCACCTTGCAGGGGCGCGCGTTGCTGGGGTATTCGGCGCCGAATACTTTCGCCAATCCGCACTTCAGCTTTCAAGCGACGGCGTTTGCAGAAAAAACGCGCGATATCAATACGTTCACCGAGGACCGCTACGAGGGTTCGGTGCAGTTGACCGAGCAAGTCACGCCGCTGACAACAGTGCTCTACCGGTATGCCTTCCGCAAGGTTCAGGTCTCCAATCTAAAAATCCTGAGCGAGGAAGTGCCGCTCTTCAACCAGCCCACGCTGGTTTCACAGTTTGGAGTGACGTGGTTCCGCGATTCCCGCGACAGTCCCGCCGAGGCGTCGAAAGGAAGCTTCAACAGCGCCGACTTCAGCGACGCAGACACGAGGGTCGGATCGAGCGCCAGTTTCCTGCGATTCTTTTTTCAAAACTCCACGTACTACCCAATCAAACGGAGATTCAGTTTTGCGCGTTCCACGCGATTGGGCTTCTTGGTGCCTTATGGCGACACGGTATCCTTGACCTTCCCACCTCCCGCGCCCGGGCAGTGCATTCCAGGTACTGCGCCTTCGGGCCCGACTCCGACGATCATTCCGCTCCCAGAGCGATTTTTTGCGGGTGGCGGAACGTCCCTGCGCGGCTTTGCGCTCAACCAAGCCGGACCGCGCGATGCTTGCACCGGTTTCCCGATCGGTGGTCAGGCTATGCTGGTGCTCAACCAGGAATTTCGCTTTCCGATGCGCTTACCGTTTATCGGGACATCTCTGGGAGGCGCTATCTTCTATGACGGCGGCAACGTATACAGCCGGCTGAACCGGATCTCCTTCCATAGCATGTTGCCGGAGCCCACGTTTGCGCTGCAAAATCCGGCGCTGCCTGCGGGGCCAACAAACGTCCCGGTGTGCGCTACGAATTGCACCAATGAACTCAATTATTTTGCTCACACGGTCGGATTGGGCGTGAGGTACAAAACCCCAGTTGGTCCGATCCGCATCGATTTTGGATACCAGCTGAATCGTCCGTTGTTTGTGATTCCGATTCCGTGTTCGAGCGGCGCCACGAATTGCCTGGTGGGCTCACTCGGGCAGCAAAGCACGCGGCTGCCGGGCTTTCAGATCTTTTTCAATCTGGGATCGAGCTTCTAGTGCACGGGCTGACGATTCGTGCGCTTTTGGTCTCGTTATTCATGACAATTGCACCGGGATGTCTGGCGACGCAAGAGGTTGTGGACGGTATTGCGGCACGAATTGAAAACGACATCATCCTATTGAGCGACATCCGGACACTAAGCCGCTACCAGCAATTCCTAGACGGAAAATCGGAAACGGACTCCCGGATTCTAGACCGGTTGATCGATCAGTGGGTGGTGCGAACCGAAGCCGACCTTTCGCACTTCCCTCACCCGTACGACGCGGAGATTGAACGCGACCTGGAGCGCCTGCGAAAATCGTTCGCGTCGCCGGAGCAATACGAAGCTAGAAGAAAGCAGAGCGGGTTGAGGGAAGCGGAAGTGCGGACCGTCGTGGCCTCGCAACTGTACTTTAGCAACTACCTCGACTCGCGCTTTCGCCCCTCCGTGCAAGTCGATTCAAAGGCGATTGAAGATTTTTATGCAAGCACCGTCGTGCCGCAGGCCAAAGCGCGCGGACAGGAACCTCCAACCTTGGATGCGGCGCATGACTTAGTCCAGGAAGCGCTGGTGCAGCGCGGCATCAACGAGCAAGCGGAGAAGTGGCTGAAGGAGAGCAGGGCGCGCCTGCACGTAGAGATTCTTCTGGATGGAGGGTCAAAGTGACGCGGGAAACCCGCCGCCGGAAGTGGCGCTGGTTGCGACACGTCGCCTGGGTTCTCGGCGCGAAGATCATCCTGATCGTCACGGGCCTAATGATATTCTTCGGCAGCGGCGCCGGCAACCCTTTGCTGACGCGCCTGCTTGTAAGCCGATTGGAACAAATGACCGGCGGCAAGGTGGAGTTGCACTCTCTATCGATTCGCTGGCTGGCGATGCGGGCCACCATAAAGGGTCTGGTGATCCATGGGAAGGAACCCGCCGGCACGGAACCACTCTTTACCGCGGAGGAAGTACAAGCAGATCTGCGCGTCGATTCGTTCTGGGGCAGGCGGATTTCGCTGAGTGAACTAGCCGTCCAAAAGCCACATGCACACGTCCTGGTTGAAAAGAACGGCAACACAAATGTGCCCACGCCCCAGCGGGCAGCCACCGTAAGCAAGCCTCTGCGCGACTCGCTATTCGGACTGCGCATCCGGCGGCTTGTGCTGACAGACGGTTGGGTTCTCTACAACGACACGAAGACTCCAATTACCGTGCATGGAGGAGATTTGCGCTTCGACCTCGATGCGGGGGGCACAGTGGACCATCCTTTGTACGTCGGCAACCTTGACTGGCAGACCATGCAGTTCACATCGAAACGCTACATGCCCCTGCCGGTAAGTCTTTCGGCAAAATTCACAGTCTGGCCCGATGGCTTCACGCTCGAGCAAGGCGTGCTTAGCGCGGGACACTCGCATCTCGATGCGCAAGCGGAGATGAATAACTTCTCGAATCCGCAGTGGAGTTTTCGCTATAGAGGCTGGGTTGAACTGGTTGATTTCCGGGAAACGCTGCGCGAACCCACAGTGCCAACGGGAAGGGTTGATTTACGAGGAGAAGGCCGGTTCACCATGGACCAGTTTAAGGGAAGCGGAAGCTATTCCGGGCAGAACATCGCGCTTCCGTACGATGTTTTTCATGCGACCGGACTCACCAGCGCCGGAAGCTACCAAATCGACAACCGCGGCCTTGAGGTCCCGGATTTTTATGCCGGGGTTTCCGGCGGGAAAGTAACCGGGCGAGTAACGATGCGTTTCGACGGGGCGCAGTTCAGAGCAGTCACCCATGTGCAAGACGTGAGGCTGGCGGGAGTCCTGCCGTCTATCGAACATCGCGACTTCCCCATTGACGAACTGCACTGGGACGCACGGATGACGGCGGACACTGTGGAAACCTGGAGCGGCCCTTTCCGGCACTTCGAGATTTCCGTAAATACCGTTTGGGAGAATCCAGAACAACCGGCGTCACACCATCAACCGGTGAACGCTGCATGGAAATTCCGCTATCGGTACGATCCGGGGATCCTGACGATCGAATCCGGTGAGTTTGAAACGCCGTCTTCGCGCGGTACGATCGATGGCGTTCTTGCGCCGCAAAACACGATGATCAATTTGCAGTTCGATACAGGATCTCTGGAGATCTACAGGGATTTCATCAACGGTTTGCGTGGAGCAAAACCAGGTTCCACGGAGGCGGCGAAAGAAATTTCGGGGAGCGCGCGGTGGGACGGCAAAATCTTGGGCCCCTCAAGCAGCCCCACGTTTCAAGGTCACCTGCGTGGTGAGCGCGCGCGATACGACGGTTACTTTGTGGATTTCGTTGAAGGTGACCTGACGTATTCGCCTTCAGAGTTTACGCTGGAGCGCGGACACGCTCGAAGTGGCAACATGGAGACGGACATCGAGGGTTCGCTCTCCCTGACGAAATGGAGTTTTCTTCCAGCCAGCGGCTGGACGGCTGAGGCGAATCTCGAAAAAGTTCCGGCCGAAAGCCTGGAACAAGTGCTGGGGATGACTCTGCCCGTGAGTGGTTCGTTGACGGGCCAATTTCATGGACGCGGCACGCGGGCGCAGCCTACTGTCACTGGCCTCTTCGATCTGGCGGACGGCAAACTGTACGGGATTTCGTTCAATCGGCTTCGTGGACAACTAAACATATCCCCGGGTGAGGTGCGCATCGCGGACGCGGAGCTGCGATTCTTCCCGCCAGGAAAAGAAAGTGGCCGCGGCGCGGGCATCATCACCGGGTCATTTGGTTACCGATCCAAGGACGAGACGATTTCTGCTGACCTCGTGGGCGCAGCGCTACCGCTGGAAAATTTTGAAAAACTGCAATCGGCACGCCTGCCGGTGGGAGGACAGGTAACTTTCCGGTTGAGGGCCAGTGGCGCCTTGAAAACACCTCTCGGCGAGGGAACATTTCGCGTCGTGGACCTCCGCGTTGGGCAAGTGATTGTGGGCAGCTTCAACGGCAATCTGACCTCAGACGGCCGCACAGCACACCTGGAACTGGGCTCCGCCATGACGACGGGAGAAATTTCCGGCGGCTATACGCTCGGACTTGCTGCTCCGTATCCCCTGACCGGAAAGGTTTCGATCAGGAATATTGACCTGGACCCATTTCTGCTCGCCGCGTTGCACGTGAAGGAATTTAGCGGTCACGCCAACGCAGACGGAGATATTTCGGTAGATGGTTCTCTGAACGAGCCGCAGAGCATCGTAGTGGATGCGAATTTTTCGCGCTTGACAATGAATTATGCCAATGTGCGCCTGGAGAACAGCGGACCGGTTCACTTCCGTTCTACGAAAGACAGCCTGGAAATCAACCCGGTAACCCTGCGGGGAACGGACACCAATTTGCAAATTGCGGGTTCGGTGCAGTTTGCCGGCCGGCGCACCGTGGGATTGCGCCTCAATGGGGCTCTAGACTTGCGGCTGATCAGCGGGTATGTGCCCAATCTGGACGCACGAGGTCCGGCGCAAATCAACGCGTCATTCGAAGGGACACTGGACCACCCACGCATCACCGGCCGCATACACATTGAAAATGCCTTCGCCCGCGCAGCGGATTTCCCCACGGGACTCAATGCGATTCAGGGCGACGTGGTATTCGATGCCACGCGCCTGTACTTCGAGAATATGAGCGCGGAATCCGGCGGAGGCACCCTGCACCTCACCGGCAGTGTGAATTACGCGGAAAGTCCCCTTCGCTATGACGTGAGCGTGCGCACCGATCGCGTGCGCATCCGCTACCCGGAGGGCATGAGTTGGCTGGTGGGAGGATCGTTGAGGCTGACCGGTACGCCGTCGGCAGGAGTGCTGTCGGGACGAGTGACCATCGACCGCGTCACTCTTACGCAAGGACTGGAAGTGGCGGGCATGCTGGTGTCGGCAAAGCAAGGCATCAGCGGTCCCACGACCAGTTCGCCGTACTTGCGAAATCTGCAATTTGACGTCGAAGCGCTATCGGCACCCGATGCGCGCATGGAATGGCCCGGCGCGCAATTGCAAGCGGACGCGAATCTCCGTGTGCGGGGAACCTGGGAGCATCCGATTCTTCTCGGACATATCCACATCCTGTCCGGGGATCTGTATTTTGCGGGCAACCGCTACCGTGTTTCGCGCGGCGATTTGAATTTTTCCAATCCGTTCCGGCTTGATCCGGTCTTGAATGTGGAAGCGACCACGACCATTCAGCAATATGAGATCACGCTGAATTTCAATGGCCCAGCCAGCAAGCTCACGCTGGCGTATCGCTCCGATCCGCCGCTTCCGGCGAACGATATCGTTACGCTGCTTGCGCTGGGGCAAACCAGTTCTGAGGCGACGACACGTAGTGGCGGAACGACTCAGAGCGGAACGGCGGGGGCTTCGGCGATTCTTTCCGAAGCGATTTCCAGCCAACTAGGCGGTCGCCTGGAGCGCTTGTTTGGGATAACGCGCTTCCGTGTTGATCCGGGCCTCGCCGGAGTGGGTTCGACGGGCTCCCAGCAAAGCGCTGCCTCGCGCATTACCGTCGAGCAACAGATTACCCGCAACCTCACCATTACTTACGTTTCGAATGTGAGCTCGACACAGCAGCAAGTAATTCAGGTGGAATACAACGTGGACCGGAACGTCTCCATTGTGGGGCTGCGGGATCAGAACGGGACTTTCGGCATCGACATAAAAATCAAAAAGCGCTTTCAATAGTCTGAAAGCGCTTGTCGAGTTGCGAATCGCGTTATTGGGGATCTTGCTGCTGCGTAGCTACCTGCTGCGATGATTGCCCTTGTCCGCGCTGCCAGCGGCCCTGGCCCTGACCGTTCCCGAGCCCCGCCGTCTGCCCAATTTCCGGATTTTGCTGTTTTAATTCAGCCAGCGCATCCTTGGAGGCCTTTGTGCTCGCTGCACGGATCGCTACCTGACTTTCGCGGCCGATCTTGGGCATCTCCGCGGCGACTTTCTGTCCCAGCGGCGAACCGTAAAACTGCAATAGCCCTTTGATTTCGTCGTCCGTGAAATGCTTGTCATAAAGCGCCACGAGTTGATTCATTACCTGGTCCACGTCGAATTTCTTTTGGTAGCTAGCAGCGAAAGCATTTACAAATGCTTGCCCCTTGTCGTTGTTAGGCACGGTGGCAAGAAGCTTTTCCCGAGATTGTTCGATGGCAGTGTTCGCGCCGTCCTGCACGATGTCTTTCGCGCCGACAAGCTCCATCAACGAACGAATATCCGCTTCTTTCACCGGGTCAATGGAGGGATTTGCCTGGGCCGAGGCCGCGTTGCCTTGCGCTGAGTTCGCGCCTGGCCTCGAGGCCTGCACAGAATTCTGAGACGCACCCTGAATCACCAGGAAAAATGTGCCGATGTAAATAAGGACCAATGCCAGGACCGCTTTCATGACTTCCTCCGGGGCTCCGCTGGGGGTTCGCGCCACGCCAACGATTTTAGAAAGCGGCCTGGAGCGGCGCGACTAGATCGCGGGACAGTTGTGCCGCGCCGTTTACTGGCCCGACGTTCAGGTCCGAGTACAGGTAGTGAATTTCTGTTACGATGCCCGCCATGCAAAAAATGGAAACGCAAACGGGCGCAGTCCTGGCGGCGCCTGATTCCGCTGGGATTGTTGAACGTGAAGCGGGACTTCACCAGGACCTCTCGCCTCGGCAGGTCGCCATGATCGGGCTGGGCAGCGCCATCGGAACGGGACTGTTTCTTGGGAGCGCCATATCCGTGAAGCTGGCTGGCCCGGCGGTGATACTGAGCTTTGTCGGTGGAGCGTGCATCGCGTTAACGATGATGTGGGCGCTGGCGGAGATGACGGCGGCGCATCCGGCGGCAGGATCGTTCGGACTCTACGCGGAGATGTACCTGCATCCGTGGGCGGGATTTGCGGTCCGTCTCACCTACTGGTTCTGCATGATGGTGGTGGTCGGCAGCGAAGTGGTGGCCGCGTCGATTTATTGCAAACTGTGGTTTCCGGGAACTCCGTCGTGGGTTTGGATCGGATTGTTCTCGCTTGTGATTCTCTACGTCAATTCCGCGAGCATTGGAAATCTTGGAACATTCGAATACTGGCTCTCGATGATCAAGGTAGTGACCATCGTTGCGTTTCTGATTCTGGGGAGTGCGTTGCTGTTCGGCGTGGGATTTCCGAAGGTTGGCCTGGCAAATTACACGGCTCACGGCGGTTTTTTTCCGAATGGGTGGAAGGGTGTAGGACTTGGCGTCATTCTGGGGCTTTTCAGTTTTTTCGGAATCGAAGTTGTCGGAAGCGCGGCCGGGGAAGCGGCTGATCCAAAAGTGGCGGTACCGAAGGCGCTGCGCCGGACGCTGATCGTGCTGGTGTTGTTTTATGTTGTTGGGCTAGCACTGGTAGTTGGCATTGTCCCTTGGACGCAGATCGAACTCGTCAAAAGTCCTTTCGTCCATGTTTTTCAGAGTGTGGGTATTCCTGCTGCGAGCCACATCATGAATTTCGTGGTGCTGACGGCGGCGCTTTCCAGCGCCGTTGCCAATCTGTATTTCGCGGGGCGGCTGGCTTTTTCGCTCGCGCGTGGCGGCTATCTTCCCGCGGCGCTTGGGCGATTGAGCAGGAAGAACATGCCGGTAGTTGCGGTGCTGGCCTCTGCGGGGGGAATGGCGTCGGCACTCGTTTTGTCAGAGTACTTTAAGGATTCACTTTTCGTTTTCATGATCGGCCTCAGCTCGTTTGGGGCACTGTTCGCCTGGCTGATGACGTTGTTGACGCATCTGGCGTTCCGGCGCTTTCACAAAAGGCAAGCAATACCTTATCTTCGGTTAGGGCCGCCTGGACCGTGGGCGTCGCTTATCGGGCTGGGTGGGGTCGTCGCAGTCTTGATTTCAACCTGGTGGGTTCCCGGATTCCGCATCACTTTGCAAGCCGGTGCGCCCTGGCTGGCGCTTATTACACTGTGGTATTGGATGTGGTCACGCGCGAATCGGAGTAAGGCGGCTTCGAGCGGTTCCGAAGAAGTTGCTACAATCGCTCCCATTCCTCCAAGGAAATATCGCGGCCCAGGATAAAGCCGGCCTCGCGAAGCATCATTCGGAGTTGTGGGACGGAGTATTCTTCGTTGGAGGGAATTGTCAGGCGATTCTCATTTTGAATCAAAAATTGATGGCGGGCGCCCGAGAACGGACCATCGAAACCGAGAGCACGCAGACGGCGGATGAATTCGCGACGCTTACAAGGAATCCACCGGCTCACGCGCGGGTTCCTTATTCAAGTCAATATTCCCGATGACCGGCAGACGATGGCGGAGTTTGAGGCCGACAAGAACCCAATCCTCAAGTGTGGACCGGAGTTCCTCTTCACATCCTTTGAGCGTCCGGGCAAAGGATAGTACCCCTGGGCACGAGGGAATACGGCCTGAGAAGGTATTGTCCTCAAGCTTATCGTACAGTGCCTGGCTCATCGCCAGCTCAACGTACTCACTCAGGACATATCGTTTGCTCACAGACAACCTCTGGCTGCATTATACAGGCTAAACCAGGTTTCGCAGCATCTGGGGCAACGCAAGTGGCGGCCGATATGGATCTACTCTCGAAGTGGCGCGGGGAATTTCCCATCCTGGACCGCACCACGTACATGATCAGCAATTCATTGGGCGCGATGCCCCGCGGCGTCTACGAGGGCTTGCGATCCTATGCGGATTCCTGGGGGGAACGCGGGGTGCGCGCCTGGGAAGAGGGCTGGTGGGACATGGCGGTGCGCATCGGCGATAAAATCGCACCGCTGATCGGAGCGGGCCCTGGCGAAATTTCGCTGCACCAGAATGTGACGCTTACCCAGGCGGTAATTTCGTCTTGCTTTGATTTCCGCGGGCCGCGCAACAAAATCGTGATGGTCGAGCTGGAGTTTCCTTCGATTCAATATTTCTATCACGAGCAACGGCGGCTGGGCGCCCGCGTCGAGGTCATTCCGACTCCGGACCATATACGAATTGATTTGGATAAGCTGCTTGCGGCTATCGACGAAACGACGCTTCTCGTCCCGATTTCGCAAGTTCTTTTCCGCAGCTCTTACATTGTGGACGCACGCGCGATTGTGGAACGCGCGCATCGCGTCGGCGCGCATGTGATTCTTGACGTTTTTCAGGCAGCAGGAACGATCCCTCTCAATGTGCGTGGTCTTGGTGTTGATTTTGCGGTCGGCGGCGTCCTGAAGTGGCTCTGCGGAGGACCCGGCGTCGCTTACCTTTACGTCCGCGAAGATTTGCGCTCCAAGCTCCGCCCCGCGCTCACGGGATGGATGGCGCATCGCAATCCTTTTGCGTTTGAAACCGGTGCGATCGATCCGCGCAACGATTCTTTCCGTTATTTGAATGGCACTCCGCATATTCCCGCGCTCTATGCGTGCCAACCTGGACTGGAGATTCTCAACAAGATTGGCATTGTGGCAATCCGCGAAAAATCGGTGCGCATGACCGCGGGGCTCATCGAAGGCGCCCGATCTCGCGGCTGGCGCGTGAACACCCCGGAGAATCCCGTGGAGCGCGCGGGGACAGTTTCGGTCGAGTGCCCGCATGCTAATGAGGTTTGCCGTGAACTCCTCGCGCGGGACATCCTCGTCGACTACCGTCCCAAAGCCGGCGTGCGCGTTTCGCCGCATTTCTACAATCGCGAAGATGAATGTGATTTTACGCTCGCGCAAATGGAAGAGATCCTCAAAACGGGCGCGTGGGAAAAACATGCTGCGGCGGTTACGCATGCTTGAAAAGAAAGAATACGCGGCACAGCGCGCGGAAATGATTGAAAAGCAGTTGCGGCGGCGCGGCGTCATTGATCCCGTCGTGCTCGCGGCGATGGCGACAGTGCCGCGGCACGAATTTGTTCCCGAGGAAGTGCGTTCGCACGCCTATGATGACCTTCCTTTGCCCATCGGCGGCGGACAAACCATTTCGCAACCTTACATCGTTGCGGCCATGACCGCTGCGCTGCATTTGCAGCCAGCGGACCGCGTTCTGGAAATCGGCACAGGCTGTGGTTATCAAGCCGCGCTGCTTTCGCGTTTGGCCAGGGAAGTTTTCTCCATCGAGCGGCGGCCAGAGCTTGCTTCGAGCGCTGCGGCCAAGCTGACTCAGCTTGGCTACTCCAATGCGCACGTGCATTGCGGGGACGGGACACTTGGACTGCCGGAATTCGCGCCCTTCGATGCCATCCTCGTTGCCGCTGCCGCTCCCGCAGTTCCGAAACCTCTGCTTGCCCAGCTCGCCGAGGGAGGCCGGCTGATTCTTCCCGTGGGAGGCGCGGAACATCAGGAGTTGCAGCTCATCGAAAAGCGCGGTGATGCTTTCCCCACCAGGATGCTGGAGGGCTGCCGATTTGTGCCTCTTGTCGGCTACCACGGCTGGCAGGAATCTTCCTGACGATGAGCGCAGCAGGTCCCGACCTCTCCATCATCATTCCTTCTTACAACGAAGAATCGCGCCTTCCAGCCACGCTGGAGAGCATTGCCGAATACCTTGCGGACTCCGGGATCAAAGCGGAAGTTGTAGTCGTGGATGACGGCTCGAAAGATGGCACGGCCGCGGTGGCGGAATATTTTTGCATCAAGATTCCCACACTGCGCGTGATTTCGAACGGTGCTAATCGGGGCAAGGGCTACAGCGTCCGGCACGGCATGCAGGAAGCGCGAGGCCGCATCGCTCTTTTCACGGACGCGGATCTTTCCGCGCCGATCGAGGAAGCCGGGAAACTCATCGATGCACTGGAAACGTTTGACGTAGCTATCGGCTCCCGGGCCATGGACCGCAGTTTGATCAGCGTACATGAGTCTCCGTTCCGTGAATTCGCGGGAATCATTTTCAATAAGATTGTGCGAATCATCCTGTGGCTGCCGTTTGTCGATACCCAGTGCGGCTTCAAGGCCTTCCGCCGCGAACGCTGCGGTATCATCTTCGAACAGCAAAGGATCGAGCGATTCGGATTCGACCCGGAGTTACTGTACTTGGCGCGGCATCATGGGCTGCGAGCGGTGGAAATTCCCGTGCGCTGGGGACATTCTCCCGCGACGAAAGTAAGCATGCTGCGCGACAGCATCCAGATGTTCATTGACGTATTCACGATCCGGTGGAATTCCCTGAGAGGGAGATATCCGCGGAAAGCGTGACCCACTTCAATAAACTTTGTAATACAAAGTACTTGACAGACCTTGCCCGCCTGCGGTAATCTATCGGCTATGGCGAACCTTGGTCCACTTCGCTCTCCGCAACGCGAGCCCATCCCCATTGACGCTCGCGCCGCCGATCACCTTCGCTACATCCGCGAAACGATGGAGAGCGCCGCTGAATTTACGGCCGTGCCTGGCTGGGGCGGCGTGGCGATGGGCGTCACCGCACTGGTGGCCGCGTTCGCAGCTTCGCGTCAGACCACACCTCGCGCTTGGCTGGCTGTTTGGTTAATCGAAGCCTTCGTTGCCGTGGCCATTGCCGCACCTGCGGCAGCCACCAAAGCGCACCGTGCCAACTCCGCGCTCTTCTCTGGGCCCGGCCGCAAGTTTCTCCTTAGCTTTTCACCGCCGATTGTCGTTGGCGGGCTTTTGACGTTCGCCCTATATCAAGCCGGCATACTTTCAGCCCTGCCGGGTATTTGGCTTTTGTTGTATGGGACGGCTATCGTCACCGGCGGAGCATTTTCCGTTCGCGTTGTGCCGGTGATGGGGCTGTGCCTGATGTCACTCGGCGGTGCCGCGCTTTTCGCTCCCGCAAAGTTGGGAGATGCATTCATGGCCGCGGGCTTTGGGGTGGTGCAGATCGGCTTCGGCTGGTGGATCGCAAGGCATTATGGAGGCTAGCAGGAAATCGCATGGTTAAGTCGTCTGCAGCCCGTCAAGAACGTCCACAGCGATCTCGCGAACGTGATCCTTCGTTGGAGGCTGTCCGGAATCCAGCGCAGGAAGCCGTGCCGGCAGATCTGGACCGGCTGATTCACGAACGGATACGGCTGGGGATCGTCAGCGCGCTGGCGGTGAACCGCTCGCTGACCTTCAACGAACTGAAAGCGCTGTTGAAGACCACGGATGGCAACCTGAGCGTTCACGCCCGCAAGCTGGAAGAGGCGGATTACATCGTGTGCACGAAATCATTCGACGGGCGCTTGCCAAAAACGGAATACCGCTTGACGGCAGCGGGGCGGCGGGCGCTGGAGCGTTACCTGAATCATATGGAAGCGCTTATTCGCGCGACGCGCGAAGGCTAAACGGCAAAATTTTTTGGCTGTATACTTTGCAGTGCAGAGTAGTTTGCATCGCTTGTCCCCGCGGCGGAGAAAGAACATGCTCATGCCTCATCAGACCGTTCGGCAAATTCCCATTGCGCAACCAACCGTTGACTACACTCCGCGGCTCCACGTCGCCATCATCTCGGACGGCAATGGCCGCTGGGCCACTTCAAAGGGGCTGCCCCGCTCCGCCGGTCATCGCGCCGGCGCTGAAACAGTCCGCCGGGTCGTTACAGCCGCTCCCCGCATGGGCATTCACACGCTGACGCTTTTCGCGCTCTCCTCCGCGAATTGGAAGCGGCCCGATGTGGAGGTCCAGGGGATTCTGCGGTTGCTTCACGAATACCTTCTTACCGAAACTACGCATTGCATTGACGAAGGCGTGCGGCTGAGCATCATCGGCCGCCGGGATCGCTTGCCGGCCACGCTTCGCCAGGCCGTTGCGGATTCGGAAGCCGCCACAGCAAGAGGCACGCGGTTACACCTCCGGCTTGCGGTGGACTATTCCGCCCGCGAAGCCATCTACCACGCCGCCTGCCGCTTTTATAAAGTCACCGAGCTTTCTCCTGAATCTTTCAGCACCGTTCTGGCAGAGGTTCTCCGCGGAGGCTCGACGGAAGTCGATTTGCTGATTCGTACCGGCGGCGAACAGCGGCTTTCCGATTTTCTGCTGTGGGAATGCGCGTTCGCGGAATTCGTATTTCTTCAAAAACGCTGGCCGGACTTTACCGCCGAAGATCTGGAAGCAGCGGTGATGGAATTCAACAGGCGCGAACGCACACGCGGAGCCTTGCCGGACGCCATCGCCGGTTAAGAAGGAGATGACATGGAGAACGTCTACAAGCAACAGCCAGGACTCTTGCAATTGCGAGCCATTGCCATCGGGGAGTGGCTGATGGTATTGCCAGCCACGGTGCTGCTCGCCGCAGCGGCATTACGCACGCTTCAGCCTCGTCAGTATGAGCCTGCTCGCACAAGCTGGATCATCTTCGAGTGGACGATGACGCACGTCTCGCGGCTCGGCGCCGTGATCCTATTCATCGGGATGCCAGGCGTTGTTGTCGCCGCAGGTTGCACCGCGCTCCTGCGAAACTGGCGTAAGGATCAGGCGTTGCGCAACGATGTGACAATGACAGTTGCGATCGTCCGACGCCATTTTGCATTGGGCTTATTGACCGCTGCTGTGGTGCTTGCAGGAACAATCCTTGCCGCAGTGGCAGTTCACATGATTACAGACTGACCTGCCTCCCCAACAAGACAGCTCCCTGGGGAAAGTCCAATCTGTGCGCCGCTCTGCTGAATTGAAGGAAAAACCCAGAACCCCGGCTAGCTTCCGCTGGCCGGGGCCCGGGGTTGGCGATTATCCGGTTATCCCTTGACGGGAATGGTTGCCGGCTTGGCGAGCTTGAACGTCAACTTGCTCTTGGCAGCGAGCAGGGTTACGTCCCTGTTCGCCTTGGACTTGTCGGCGCTCTTGGCATTGCTCTTGGCATGGGTCTTCGGTCCGGTGATTGAATTGGAGTCCAGCGGGTAAGATTTCCCGTGGATGACCACCGAAGCGAGCGTCACCTTCAGTTCGTTCTTTCTGACCTTGACTATGCGACAGGTGACTTGGGTACCCTTGGGAATCACCGTCTTTCCATCCACTTGGATCGGCTCGGTGAGGCTGGCGGCAAAGGTGTCACCGACCTTGTTCTTGTCGGTGGCTAGCGTTTGCCTGGCCGCCGCGCTGATCGCCGTGCCTTTCGGCAAGGTGATCATCGTTGCCGGCTCCGGTGCTTTGGCCACGACGGCAGGCTTTGCAGCCGCAGGTTTTGCTGCCGCGGGCTTCCGGGGAGCGCTAGCTGTTTCGTTAGTGGCCTTGTCCGAGCAGCCGGCTACGGCTAAAACGGCCGCCCCTGCCAAGACAAGCCAGAGGTTTCGATGGGCTTGAGACTTGATCACTTCACACCTCCAAAGGGGCACCCTTAGGGTGAAAGGGATGAGGTGGCTGGTTGGACCCATTCCCCCGCTTAGAAATCAACTACAAATCGAAAGGTACCCTGCTTTCGATAAATCATACAGAATTCGATGGTTGGAGTCTTTGGGCATTTGTGACAGGCGTTTCCTTCCCGGCACCGGTCATTCGGTCAGTGGTCCGTGTGATCTGTGGAAGACTGACCTCGCCCGTGGCGTTTTGTGACCAAACGCAATGCCTGACCTCCCCCCCAGTTTCTTGTAAATGTTGCATCTAAAGAACTTAGTGTTAATGTAAGTCGTTTAGAATCAACATTTGCGGGCACTCCTGCAAGTGTTAATTTTAAATGGAATTACGTTGTAGTAAATCCCCTTTCTCCCGAAGGTCTTCAAGGTGCCAAAACATTAGGCACAGAAACAGGAGAAGGCGGGCAGGGCGGAAATAACGCAGGTTTACCTACGAACTAGGGGTAGAAGAAGTCAAGGAAATCATCGATGGCAGCCGGAAACTAAGGGTTTGCCGACACAAGCGTCCTTTGGCGGACATGCCTGACATTTGACCATTCCCTGTCGTCTATACCTCAGGAGCCAGGAATGGGAACAATGGGACTTGCGCTGCCGTGGAAGGCTAGAATCTCTTCCGTGCCGCGCGAACGGGGGACGCGAGTGGAACCTTCCGAGCACTTTGTCGGCGGCCCCAACCTAGCCGCCGAGGATGCGCAGAGCGAGGATGCCGCACTGGCTGCTGCCTGCCGGTCCGGCGACCTGCGCGCCTACGAACGTCTCTATGAGATACATGGCGCGCGCATGAAGAACCTGGCGCGGAATCTTCTTGGCAATCCCGTTGACGCTGAAGACGCCGTGCAGGAGACGTTTCTGAAAGTGCATCGCAGTATCGCCGGTTTTCGCGGGCAATCGAGTTTTGTCACCTGGACGTACCGGATCCTCATTAACACCTGCTACGACGCTCGGCGCAGCCGGTTGCGCAAGAAAGAAGTCGCGAACGAGGATTCCGAGGAGTCGCCGGGGTTTGAGCCCCGCGCTCCCGGAGCACATCCCACTCTCCGCATGGCGCTGGAGCGCGCGCTGGCCAAGCTCACGCAACACCAGCGCGATGTTTTTCTCTTATACGAAGTCGAAGGCTTTCGTCATGCGGAGATTGCGGGGATGCTGGAGATGACGGAGACAGCTTCAAAGAACACACTTTTTCAGGCGAAGAAAAGCCTTCGCCAAATGCTGGAACCGCCGCGCGGTAGCGCAGCGGAGGCACGGTGAACCGCGATGAATGTCACATGTAGCGATCGAGATAGGATTTTTGAGGACGGCACGACCGGCGAATGGGCCGCTCTGGAGGTACATGCCGCCTCCTGCCCGGTGTGTAAAGAAGAGGTTCGCGCCTGGAAGTCGTTGAGTGTCGCGGCGAAAGAGTTGCGCGATTATTCCGAGAGTCCTTCGTTCTGGCCACGCATTGAACGCGCGCTGGCGGAAGAAGCGACGAAAAAGGCGCAACGTGCCGGGCTGCGCCGTTGGTTCTCGTTCTTACCTGAGATCTCGCTGGGATGGCAAACTGCTCTGGCGGGCGCGCTCGTTCTGATTCTGACGGTTTCAGGAGGCTGGATCTTACATCGCCAGCGCTTTGTTGAGCCAAATCCTGATGACCAATCTCTCTTAAAAAGCAAAGCCCTCAAGGAAGTGGAAAGCGCGGAAACTGCCTACGAGCGGGCGATTGACAAGCTCGCCGCTGAGGCCAAACCGCAACTCGACAATCCCGCGACGCCACTGCTCGCAAATTACCACGAGAAATTGCTAGTGCTGGATAGCGCCATCGCGGACCTCCGGGCGCAAGCTGGATTGAATCCCTCGAACGCGCAACTGCGCTATCAATTGCTGGCCATGTACCAGGAGAAGCAGCGCACGCTGGAAGAAGTCTTGGAGGCAAGACAACGATGAATCGCGCCCAGTCCATTTTTCGGAGAGGACTGTTGCATCTCGCACCAGTTGCGGGCATGCTCTCCGTGCTCCTCGCGGGTGAGCCGATGTTCGGCGCAAATGCTCAGGAGCAGGTCACGAAAGACTTTCAGAAGAGCGTGACGCTGGGCGCCGGGCAGTCCGTGCGCGTCGAGCACAAGTTTGGCGAGGTCCGTGTCCACGGCGAGCCTAGCAGAGACGTGAAAATCTCCGCGACGATTCGCGTTCAAGCCAACACGCGCGACGAGGCTGAATCCTTCGCGCAAAAGATTCAGATTGATGTGCAGCAGACGGGCGAAGGCGTGCGCATCAAAACGAATTACCCTGACGAAGAAAAACATTTATTCATCCGCCTTGGCAAGAGTCCTTCTTACTCGGTCAACTACGACATCGCGATACCGTCGGACGCTCCGCTGAATGTCCGCAACAGCTTCGGTAGCGTGGACGCCGGCCGTATTCACGGTGCAATGGACATTGAGAATAGCCATGGGTCGCTTATGGTCCGCGATGCCGGCGGAGCCCGGCTGTACAACTCTTTCGGGAGCATCGAGCTCGCGGGCGCCGCGGGAAATGTGACTATCAATGACAACAACGGTTCGGTGCAGGCCGCGGACGTGAAAGGCACACTCGAGGTTCACAACCGGTTCGGAAGCATCACCACGCGGAACATTCAAGGCGCGGCGACTATCAACGGAGGTAACGGCACGGTTTCGTTGATTGAAGCCGCCTCGGCGAACATCACGACTTCTTTCGGAAGTGTGGAGGCGCGCAACATTCGCGGCGACCTCCTGGTCCGCGACAACAATGGCAACGTCGAATTCTCCAATATTGGCGGTTCCGCAGACATCACCAACAGTTTTGGAAACGTCACTTTTTCCGACGTGCGCGGCCGCGTGAATTGCGTCACCAACAACGCACGGGTTAACGGGAGGTCGGCTCTGGGCGCTTCGGTGACGATTCGCGATTCCTTCGGCAACATCGAGCTGGACACGATCAGCGGCGCACTTGACGCGGAAACCTCCAACGGCAAAGTGCTGGTGCGCGATGCGCGCGGGAGTGTGACGCTCAAGTCCTCTTTTGGCGCTATCGAGGCTTCTAACATCCCGAAGGGAATTCGCGCGGTTACGGGCAACGGCGGAATTACACTCACCGACATTGGCGGAGATGCGTTTGCAAAAACGAGTTTCGGCAGTGTGCTTGCCGAGGGCATTAATGGGAGCCTGACAGTGGAGAACAGCAATGGCTCCGTGACCGCGCGAAACGTTAAAGGCGACGTCAGAGTGAACACTTCATTCGCTGGCGTTACGCTGGACACTGTGGGGGGGCGAATTACCGTGGACAATCAGAACGGAGCAATTTCTGTGACGGCCATGCGACCGGCCAGCGGTTGCCGGGACATTTCGCTCAAGACGTCATTCTCGTCCATCCGCGTACGCGTTCCAGAAGGCGTGGGCTACAACCTCACGGCCAGGACATCTTTCGGCCGGATTTCCTCGGAGTTGCCGGTCACTTCAACGGGCAGCACCGGCGGCGATACGCTGAACGGCACGATCGGCCCGGGCGGCTGCCAGCTTCAACTTACAGATTCGAATGGAAGCATTGAAATCGCCAAGGCCCCTTGATGGTATGCCGCATCATTTGGCGGCTCGTCGCGCACGATCCATGGCGAACGCTTTCCTCAGGACGCGGGTTGCGGTTTCGCTGAGGTGAAATCTGGCGAATTCTTCTTCACGCGCGAACGCGACATCGGTGACATCGCTGCCCGCGCGCGGCTCGCCGCCGAGGCGTTCGCAAAGATAATCAGCAATAACGAAGTGGAATCGCGGTTTTCGTTTCGCCTCCGCGCCAGTTGCCCCATCCTCGGGGAAGACTCGGTCGAACACTTCGATCAGGTCGAGGACGCGAACCTCGATTCCAGTTTCTTCCAGCAATTCACGAACGACGCCTTCTTGCAGACTTTCACCTAGCTCCAAAGTTCCCCCAGGAATAGACCATTCGCCAAGCAGCGGTTCGCTGCCACGTCGAATCAGGAGCGTGCGGCCCTGGTCGATGACCACGCCCCCGATACCAACCACTGGCCGTTCGGGGTATTCTCTGGAAGAGGCCATTCGGGTGATCCTTCCACTTGCGGAGTGGTGATGCTCAAAGCAGTGCTACCCGGTAGGGGAGTTGACTTCATACCCGCGGTATATAATCCGCTGCACAGTGGCGGGCACGGTCCTCGTACCGCCACTTTACAAACGACTTTACGGAGGGTGGACCGTGATCCGTTGCCCTGAATGTTCCGCCGAGATCGATGTGGACGAAGACGAAGTCGAAGAAGGCGAGATTCTGAGCTGTCCTGAATGCGAATCCGAGCTCGAGGTTTCGCAGACGCATCCCGTCCACCTGAATCTCATCTCCGATGACCTGGACGAAGAGGACGATGAAGACGAAGAGGATAAGCCCGGAGAAAATGGCGACCTGATCGATGATGATGATGACGAGGAAGACGAAGAAGAAGACGAGGAGTAAGTAGCAAGACTCATGCCGTCTAGCATCCTACCGCGTCCGTGCTGCCATCTAACTTTATAAGGAGCAACAGAATGCAGCGCCCGCAGTGGATTTCAATTCTCTGCACGGCAGCGCTTGTCGCTTCCTTCAGCGTAGCGTTTGGGAAGGGTCAGGAACCCGCCTCACCGCGGACTGGTTCTGCAACCGCTCCCCAGGCTCCCACGGCCTCAACCAGCAAGCCAGTCAAGCAAAAATACAGCCACGCAAATGACTACCTGATTCGTGGAACCGTGTTTACGGAGAAGGCGCTTTCCTTTCCGGGCGTTGAACTTCGTATCCGGCGGGCCGGAGAAAAGAAATTCCGGTGGGAAAGTTACACGAACTCCCGCGGGGAATTTGCAGTCCGCGTGCCTCAGGGCTCAGACTATGAGATGGTAGTCCGCGCAAAGGGTTACTCAGAACAGACGCGCGCTGTGGATGCAAGAACCGGCGGAAGCGAGCAAAACATAGTGTTCCGTATGCAGCCAACTGCGGGAGGCAAGGGATGAATGTGCAGCGACGCATCTGTGGTCTGGCACTGATTCTCGCAGTGTTTGCGGGCATTGGGGTTGCTCAGGACAAGAAGCGCGAAGCTCAGCTCCGCACGGTCCGCGGCGTGGTGTCTGACAAGTCCGATAGCCCTCTTTCCGGCAGTGTTGTTTTTCTCAAAAACGTGCGCACTAATTCCGTCCGCAGCAGTTACACGGATGACACCGGCAGCTACCGGTTCAGCGGACTGGACCCGAATGCGGATTACGAACTGCACGCGGAAAAAGAGGGCGCCAAATCTCCGACTCGTACTGTGTCCAGCTTCGACAGTCGCAAGGACATCGTCCTGAATTTGAAAATCGACAAGAAAAAGAGCTGAATTCACTTTCTTCCCGCGAGTCAGTTATGCCAGCGAGCCGTGCTGAAGTGTGTGCGCCCGGCTTAAAGCTATAAGTCATGCTTGCTGCAGCCTTCCTCGTGGCGATATTCGAGTAAAACCATTTCTTCGCGCAGTGAATCTAAGTGAGAACCTGGCGCTGTGGAACGTCGTCATCCCTTTGTTGCGGGAATGGAAATCCTCTGGGAGACAATTGGTGATGTCATGATCAGACAAATTGGGGTGCAGCGCCAAATTGTGCTTTTGCTCCTAGTTGGATTATTGAGCGCCGCCATGCCTGCGTTGGCACAGCAGGAAGAGACTCAACAGCCCACCCCGGTCTCGTCTGATCCGCAAACGGCAAATGAGAAAGAGGGGAAGGAATACAGACCCGGAGAGACAGTCGGGAAGAGCAAACTGGAAAGAGAAACAGGAACGATTAACGATCGCATCTTCGAGGTTCTGCCTAACTACGGCACCGTCGAAAATGCCATCAACCTTCCTCCGCTCACCACGGGACAGAAATTCAGATTGGCTACCGCTGGCGTATTCGATTGGGGGGCGTACCCGTTCAACGGCATCCTTGCTGGAATAGAACAAGCGAGAAATGATCCCAAGGCTTGGGGACAGGGGTGGGACGCCTATGGAAAACGTTACGGCGCATCGTTTGCCGACAACAGTATCGGCACTTATATGACGACAGCGATCTTCCCGAGCTTGCTCCATGAAGATCCGAGGTACTACCAGATGGGAAATGGGAGTTTCGCTCGTCGGGCCTACCATGCCGTTAACCGGCTCTTTGTCAGCCGAACGGATTCAGGGCACGATCACTTCAACTACTCGGAATCGATTGGCAATGCCGTGGCCGCCGCCATGTCAAATGTGTACCACGTACCGGAGGATCGGACGGCTTCGCGCAATGCGTCCACTTTTGGTTTTCTGATCCTGTATGACGGAATGAACAACGAACTGAAGGAATTCTGGCCGGATATTCGCCGCAAGGTGTTTCATAAGAACACGCCGTAGTTCAGCCTGACCCACTGCTGGCAAGGGCTCCTGTGCGGTATTGGCGCACCAGTGGGTAATTTGGACACGCCTGTAAAAATGTCACGCAACTGCCAGGGGGCATAGGGCGTCGAATCATCAGTCTGGGTGGGGAGTTTTTCATCTTTGGAGATTTGACTGCAAACACAATGAAAATCGCTCGAAGAATTGTGTCCAATGCTTTCTGTGCGATTTCTATCGCGCTGATTTTGTTCCCGTTCCCGACTCTGGGTCGACGGTCGCAGAGCGCAAATCCAACCATTTCAAAGGCCTCCGTGGCTGGCAGGATCACGGCCATATCCGGAGAGGGGGCAACCAACGTTCTTCCTGGAGTCACGGTAAAACTGACGAGTCCGTCCGCCGGACCAGCGCCGCAATCGACGGTGACCGATGCGGAAGGGCATTACCAGTTCACGCAACTTGCCGCGGGAACCTACACAATAGAAGCGAGTGCCGATGGCTTCAAAACATGGTCCACAACGATAACGCTCGGCGCAAACCAGGCCCTTGTCAAAGACATCGTTCTGCAGATCAGTTCCGTCAATCAGCAGGTTGAGGTTCAGGGAGAAGCCGCAGAAATTGCCACTCAGAACGTGGCGATCACTGCAACGGTAAACACTGACCAATTAGAGAGCCTGCCTTTGCCGACGCAGAAATTTACGGAGGCTCTCTCTTTGATACCAGGGGTCGTTCGAACTCACACGGGTAAGCTGACGTTCAAGGGCCAGGCAGAAAGCCAGGGAATGCTGGTGGTGGACTCCGCGGAGAACGTGGACCCTGTTTCCGGAAGCTTCTCGATTCCCATTCCGGTGGACATCATTCAATCCATGACTGTTTACAGTTTGCCGGAGAGTTCCCAGTACGGAGGCTTCACAGGTGGTCTGACAACCATCGAGACCATGCCTCCCTCCGGCACATGGGAATACAAGCTGCGGGATTTTATCCCGGCGTTCCGCGGGAAAAACGATAGCCTCGTAGGACTCGCCAACTGGACACCGCGGTTTGAGTTCGGTGGCCCGCTCATCAAGAACAAGGTGAATTTCTCCGAAGAGGTTACGTACGAATTGCGGAAACAGCCTGTGCGCGGGTTGTCGTTTCCCGTGAATGAGATCAAAACGCGAAGCTTTACTTCCCTCACCAACGTTCAGGTGATTCTTTCGCCTCGGCACGTGTTGAATTTCAATGTAAACACCTTCCCGATGGAGCTCGACTTCGCCAACATCAATGCGTTGATCCCCCAAAGCGCGTCAACGAGCTATGGCCGAAGCGGAGTATCGGGCGGGTTCTCCGATTCGTATCAGTTTGTCTCTGGGGCAGTCTTGAACACCATGGTTCGGTTCACTTTTTTCGACAGTAATGCCCACGGACAGGGACCTGCCGACATGCAAATTTCGCCGGAAGGATGGGGCGGCAATTCCTTCAATCGTTGGGACCGGAAGGCGAACCAATTGGAAGTTTTGCCCGCGTATCAACTCTCAGCAAAGTCTTGGCATGGTAGCCATGAAGTAAGATTTGGCGCCGACGCCCTATATCGTCAGTATGACGGCAGCAGCATTTCCCGTCCGATTGATTTGGTCGCGCAGGCTGGCTCAGTCGCTGAGCGGATTGATTTTCAAGGCGCGGGCCTGTTGAGCGCAACGGATACGGAGGTGGCTGAGTTTATCCAGGATCGCTGGACAATCAACAGTCACTTGACGCTCAACTATGGAGCGCGTTTAACCACACAATCCATCGGCCGCACTGCCGCGTTTGCTCCGCGCATCGGCGCGGCCTATTCGCTGAACGGGGGAAACACGGTAATTCGTGCCGGCGCCGCCGAGGTGTACGGCCATGTCCCGCTTCTGGCCGCAGACTTCACCAGCAATCAAGAGCGCGTGCTTAGCTTCTTCGATTCTGCTGGTGCGCTGATAGGCCAGCCCATAGTCCTGGTAAATACCTATCTTCTTTCGAGCGCACCGCCGAGTACGCCTGGCGTCCCGCGCGACCCCGGATCAAGTCCTCGCACATTTAGCTGGAACGTGGTGCTGGAACACCAATTCCGAAAGAATCTCAACCTCCGGGCCAGCTATCTTGACAGCCACACCGTGGACCTCTTTCTTCTGGATCAGATAGTCGATACGGCCAGCGGAACCGGGTTATTGGCTGTGAGGAACACGGGAGTTGCAAACTATCGTCAGGCTGACATTACTGCCCACAATCGGTTTGGTAACCGTGCTGACATGAGTCTGTCCTACACCTGGAGCCGGGGGCGCGGTGACCTCAACACTTTGTCGGACACACTTGTACCTTTCCAGATTCCGGTAATCCGGCCGAATGTCACGGGTATCGTGTCTTCGGATGTTCCTCATCGCGTTGTGGCCTCGGGGTTCTTCGGTCTGCCGTGGAAGATGGTTATCAGCCCGGTGCTAGATGTGCACTCCGGACTGCCCTATTCAAACGTGGATGTTCTTCAGAATTATGCCGGCGTGCCCGATAGCCAGCGTTTCCCTGTTTATTTCTCGCTTGATGTCAGGCTGTACCGCGAGTTTGGATTCCACATACCGCGGACGGAGCGTTCCAAAACTCACAAGGCGCGTCTCGGCGTGTATTCGACCGACATTACGAACCGCCTGAACCCGCACGACGTATTCAACAACATTACGTCTCCTTTCTTTGGTCAGTTCGCGGGCTTCCAGCGACGATACACAGGTCTGGTATTGGACCTGGTTCAGTAATGCTCCTGCTCTTGCCACGTCCATAGGTCATAGGCCAGCGAATGTCCTAACGCTGTGAAGGCGCCAAGACTTGGATGGCCCTGGGCACAACTTCGATTTCTACCGGGGTTGATCCAATGATCTCACCATCACCGTGAAACGCGGTTGTTTGATGCGTCGTAAGCCGCACCTTCTTCACCTGCCAGCGCTTCACGCGCGAAGTTCGAAGTTCACCACTCCCCATCAATCGCGGCAGAAGCCGCATAATTCCCAAGGCGCCGATGTCTTCGATTAGAACCACGTGCAGACAACCGTCATCGACTGCCGCTTCGGGCGCCAATCTCACACCAGCACCATAGGTCGGGGAATTCAGCACTGCTGCCAGTAACGCATTCGCTTCCCATGAAGGGATATCACTGTCGAGAAAGTCCACGCGCACCGGAATAGGCACGAACCCTACTAACGCTCGCAGCGCTGACGCGATATAACGCAACCCGAGTGCGGCGGCAAAATCGTTTCCTCCTCCGACAGGGAGAACACCCAAGACTACGTCTGCTCCTAAAGTTGCATTCGCCAATGCCTGAAATGTTCCGTCACCGCCCATCGCGAAGAGCGTACGCTGCCCATGCGAAATGGCGTCCTGTGCGGATGCCTCAAGTTCCGCTGCACAGTTCGTCATTACAAACTGCGCATCAACGTGGAACGATTCGAATAGTTTCTGAATTGGTGAAAGGCAAGAAGGTGAGCGGCCTCCGCCAGCTACGGAGTTGACAAATACAGTAACCGAAGATTCGCGCAGAATTGAGGAAGCTTCAGGGCGATCGTTCATGCAGCTGTTCCTCAGCTATAGGCGCTGGAGTCATGTAAGCCCATTTTGGCACGAGATAGCTGGGCGTATGCATGGAAGGTCAGAATTGGTGCCGGCGGGGGGAATCGAACCCACGGCCTAGGGATTATGAGACCCTCGCTCTACCACTGAGCTACGCCGGCATGAGGCAGCCCTTTATGCTACGGATTCGTCTGCAAAGGTGTCAAGGCGTTCTGGGCCATGGTGCTCTGCCTAATTGGATATCGGACGTGGACACACCCAACCGTGATGTAAATGGAAATCAAGCAAGTGGAATCACTAGCCGGACTGGGTAAAACAACCCCATTCCGCCTTATTTGCCCGAAAACCATGCCAGCTTTCATCTGCTCCGACAGGTCAGTCAGTCCTATAATCGTTAGTACTAGGGTACTGTTGACCCGAACAGTCGTGAAACCTATCCTGCGTGGGATCGAACACTGTCCCACCTATCAGGTAGGCGAAGGCTTATCGAAACAATGGGACAGGAGGGTGTGTATCGTTTCGCAACAGGCTCAGGCTCTGAGCTGCTTGACATTGCTGCACTAAGGAATACAATGCCACCGGGGTTGTTTCTTACCTCGGAGGCACAATGTCACGCAAACTCACGGTTGTTTTCCTCGCCATGCTCGTTCTGGTCGGGGCTATGAGCCTAAAAACGGTAGTCGTCGCACATGGCGACGGCTCCGTGATCATGGCAAACGGTGGAGCACCTGCTCCTCCGGTGCCTTGGAAGAATGGCGGCGCACCAGCACCTCCAGTACCTTGGAAGAATGGCGGCGCGCCGGCTCCTCCGGTGCCCTGGAAGTAGTTCAACACGGC
>MNDE01000178.1 GCA_001914785.1 Acidobacteria bacterium 13_2_20CM_57_17
CATCGCGGGAGCCACGGCGGCGAGTTACACGACGCCTGCGACGACAACAGCGGATAGTGGCTCGACGTTCGCTGTGGTGGTAAGCAATTCGGCGGGAACGGTGACCAGCGCGGCAGCGACGCTCACAGTGAACCCGGCTCCGGCCCCAGCAATCCAGGTGAATCCGATTAACTTTGGAAGTAACGTGGTTGGCACCAACCTGTCCCAGGCACTGATCATCAAGAACACCGGCACGGCTACGTTGACCATTACTCAAATCACTGAAACTGGTTCAGCCTTCTTCAGCGTCAGTGGATTTACTTTGCCCCTAAATGTAAACGCGGGGCAGCAAACTACAATTACGGTGGCTTTCCTGCCGACTTCTGTTGGCCCTGCTTCCGGTAGCATCTCTATTACGAGCAATGCACCGACTTCGCCGACGTCTGTCGCTCTCTCCGGCACAGGAATCGCCGCTACTCTTACGCTCGGAATAAATCCGACCAGCCTGAGTTTCGGCAATGTGACGACGGGGACTTCCTCGGCTACACAAAATGTAACTATCACGAATACCGGCAATTCGAGTGTGACGATTTCCCAGATAAACTTTGGCGTATCAGGTTTCACAATGACAGGCGGAAGCGCGCCTGTAACTCTTTCTCCATCGCAGAACCTCATCCTGACCGTCCAGTTCAGTCCAACGATAGCTGGGCCCGCAAACGGAAGTATTTCGATTGTGAGCAATGCGACCGGGTCACCCGCCGCGGTTCCTGTATCAGGAACGGGAGTTGCGCCCATACAGCATTCGGCGACGCTAACCTGGAGTGCCAGCACTTCGACGGTGTCCGGATACAATATTTATCGCAGCACGGTCAGCGGGAGTGGGTACACGAAGATCAACTCTTCATTGGTTAGCGCTCTCACTTATACCGATTCGACCGTACAGAGCGGCACGACTTATTTCTATGTGACTACTTCGGTGGACTCCGGCGGTAACGAGAGCTCCTTCTCCAACGAAGTGACTGCCAATATCCCGTAAGTGCGTCTATTGCACACTAGTGCGTATGAGTGATCGGGATAGGCGGTAGCGACTTATTTTTGATTCCAAAAATCCCAGTAGACTCAGGTTGTTACAGATGAGTTAGTGTCCAGAGTTTCGTAGGGATACCCGCCAGGATAGCGTTACTGGAATTACCTGAGACTTGGCACAGTAAAAACCTGCAAAAGCAGGGTTTTCCACGGTCCTCACTATTTTCCGAAGTTCATCCATCCCATAGTAGGTGTTGTGAGTCACTCCAGCCCTGAGGATCGTGTTGCGCCGCCCTCCTCCAGCAGGTACGCAATTCGTCCAAGAAAAAGCCAAGGGGGAAGTCCGTGAAAGTATCATGCGTGTGTCTGCTGCCTGTCGTGGTCGCACTATTGGGGGGATGCTCTGCCGGAATGAAAGCAGATCCACCGAACCCATCTTCTCAAGTCACTTTGGCGCCGAGTGGCGCTCAAGCCATCGACTTTGGGCAGAAGGTAAGTCTTAGCGCATCGAGTGCGAACGGCACGTCGATTCAGGGAGTCACTTGGAAGTTAGGAGGTGCAGGTTCCCTCTCCGGGCAGACGCCAACTTCCACTACTTACAATGCGCCCAGCTCTGGCAATACGGGAACGGCGACAGTGACGGCTACTTCCGTAACGGATTCCGCAAAGTCCGCGTCGGTAACCATCAACGTCACCCCCGCTCCATCCGTGACCACGACGTTGCTTCCGGCGGGGACACAGGGTACGGCGTACAGCCAGACAGTGGCAACCTCCGGAGGCGCCGGGATGGTGACGCTGGCGGTCAGCAGCGGAGTCTTGCCGACGGGATTAAGTATGGACTCGTCAGGACACATCACGGGTACACCGGCGGGGCCAAGTGGCACAACCAGCTTCACGGTGAAGGCCACGGATTCGAGCAGCGCGGGGGCGCAATCCGCCGTGCAGAATCTGAGCATTACGGTCAACAGCTCCACGCCAGCCATGACTTGTGGATCCGGGCATGAATCCCTGTTGAATGGGCAGTACGCATTCACCATGCAAGGTTTCGATGCAAACGGGGCGGTGGCACTGGGGGGCATGTTCGATGCCGACGGCGCGGGGCACATTGCGCACGCAATCGGCGTAGAAGACATCAACAGCAGCACAGGGGTTCAAACAAACGTTTCCATAGACGGCACCAGCAGCTCGTATTCCGTGGGCGGTGACAACCGCGGGTGTGTGGCTATTGCGACTTCCGCTGGAACGGCGATCTATCGGTTTGCGCTTGGAGTGATCAGGTCGGGCGTAGCGAGTAAGGGCCGCTTCATCGAGTTTGATAACACGGGAACGCTGGGGTCGGGAGTCTTCGAGAAGCAGGATCCCAGTGCGTTCTCGGCGTTCGGGATTAACGGCAACTACGCATTTGGCGCCGATGCGACGAGCGCGCTTGTCAACAGCAGTCGCAACCGATTCGCCATGGTAGGTGCGTTTGCGGCGAACGGAAGCGGAGGCATCACCAGCGGCGAGTTGGACGCCAACAATAGCGGCAACGTCAATAAGAGTGGCGGTTTGAATTATCCGATGAGCGGCTTGGCTTTTACTGGGAGTTACGCGGTGTCATCGAATGGCCGAGGCACGATGAATTTCATGGTCGGAACGCAAACCGTCAACATGAGCTTGTACATGGTTTCCGCTAGCGAAGTATTGTTTGTCAGCGTCGACCCACAGTCGAGCAACGCTCCGTTTACGGGATCGGCACTGCAGCAATCGGGGGCGCCATTTTCGATTTCGTCGGTGAGCGGCCCGAGCGTTCTTTACGTGAGTGGGCTGTGCGCAAGCTGCGGGCCGAATGCGACGCCAGCTTCGGACCTGATCGCGGGCATATTCACGGTTTCGAATTCCGGGAGTTATTCTCTTACTGGAGAAGAAAGCAAAGCAGGAGGCATTTCATCGTTCAAGGATGCGGCGACTGTTAGCGTAGCTCCTAACGGCAGGGTGAGTGCAGCGGGGGGAGCGCGGCCTCCTCTGCTTTATCTAGTGAGCCCGGGCAAAGCGTTTGTGATGCTGGTGGATGGAGGAGTGTACGCAGGCTTCGCGGAACTGCAAACCGGAGGACCGTTCACGAATCATTCCGCGAACGGGACGTACGTCTTCGGCTCGATCACGGTGACGCACCAGAACATAACTCACGAGTCCGGCGTGGCCACTTACGACGGAATAGGGACGGTTTCAGGAACGAGTGACACAGCGTTGGTAGGCTCGACCTCATCGAATCCAAGCATAAAACCTGATCAGGCCTTCAACTATACGTACCTGGTTTCCCCAAACGGGAGGTTGGCGTTGACGAACGGCCCGGTGATCTACCTCATTTCACCGACCAAACAGGTGGTCCTTAATTCGGACCCATCGGATCTGTATCCGAGGCTTGAACCCGTGGAGCAGTAGCGAAAGCGATTGCGGGAAGGCAACTGACGCACGCACGGACTTCGGTCAGTTTTCAAGCGCAACACAAGTTGCGACTGCGGAACACCTGTACGGAGGGACAGATTGACGGTATAGCGGGGAGCGGCTGAAGATGGTGGCCATGAGCGAAGTCACTGCAGCTTCACCGCGGCGAAGCGCGAGAGTCTTTCACAAGATGCGTGTACAAGCGCAGGGCCGCGCCCACAACGGCAAGAAGTTTCGCGAAACGTGCGAAACCGTTGTAGTCAACTGCTTTGGCGGTCTCTTGCTGCTGAAGCATGAAGTGAACAACGGCGAAATGCTAGTAATTACGAACCCTGAGACGCAAGAAGAACTGGAATGCCGCATCGTTTATCTGGGCGATCTGGGGGCTAAGGGCCAACGCGTGGGGATCGAGTTTCTTACACCGGCGCCGCGCTTCTGGGGAGTAGACTTCAGCGTCGAGCCCACCTCCACCAACATTCACTAGGAATATTCAACGAGCCGCACCGGCGCGAGCACCCTCCGAGGAAAGCTTCGCAGCCACGACGGATCTCCGCCTGGAAAGCCAGCCCCACAGCCTCCACAGAAGCAGTACGGCGACAAGCGCACCGTAGAAGAGCGGCATGCGCACATCAGATTTGACCTTCCAGTAGTAGTGGATTACGCCCGCAACCGCTGCGAAATAAATGGCGCGATGCAGCATTTGCCAGCGCTTCCCGCCGAGGCGGCGAATCCAGCCCGCCGTCGAAGTCATTGCCAGCGGAACCAAAAGCAGGAAACCGAGAAAGCCGACAGTGATGAATGGTCTCTTGGCAACGTCTTTCCACATGGCCGCAAGATCGAAAGATTGATCGGGACCAAGATAGGTTAGGAAGTGGAGACACACGTAGAAAAAAGCAAAGAGGCCAAACATGCGTCGAAAACGGATGAGATCAGGGAGGTTGAGAAGCTTGCGGAAGGGCGTGATGCATAAAGTGATGATAAGAAAACGTAATGTCCACCGGCCGGTGGTGAGCTGAATGAACTCGACGGGATTTGCACCGAGGCCATTATGAAGTGCGCGCCAAATCAGCGCATCAAGAGGAACCAGGCAAAGCAAGAAAACGGCGGCCTTGGTCCATTTGCTGGTGAGAAGAGCACGCATTCGGGAATTCCCGGCTAGTAGTTCTTCTTCAGGTCCATGCCGTTATACATGCTGGCGACCTGATCGTCATAGCCGTTGAACATAAGGGTGGGGCGCTTGAAGATTTCGCCGAGACGACGTTCCTTAGCCTGACTCCAGCGCGGGTGATTCACGTTGGGATTTACGTTCGAATAAAAGCCGTACCAATTGGGCACGGACAAATTCCAGGTGGTCGGCGGCATCTTCTGTTGGAACTTGATCTTGACGAGCGACTTGATGCTCTTGAACCCATATTTCCAGGGGATGACCATCCGCACGGGCGCACCATCTTGATTCGGCAATGACTCTCCGTACATGCCGACGCAAAGCAAGGTGAGAGGATTCATCGCCTCGTCCAAACGAAGACCTTCGACGTAGGGGAATTCGATGCCGGCCCAGCGTCCCAGAGGCATCTGGCGCGGATCATAGTAGCTTTGGAACGCCACGAATTGCGCTTTCGGTGTGGGTTCCACGAGCCTGATAAGACTGTTGAACGAAAAACCAATCCAGGGAACAACGATGGACCACGCTTCCACGCAGCGGTGACGGTAGATGCGCTCCTCAAGGGGAGCAAGTTTGAGGATTTCGTCCATGGTGAACTTGCGGGGTTTCGCGACTTCGCCTTCGACGGAAACGATCCAGTTGGAAGTGTTGAAGTTCTTCGCATTTTTGGCGGGATCACCCTTGTCGGTGCCGAACTCGTAGAAATTGTTGTAATGCGTGACGTCGTCGTAGGAGTTCTGTTTTTCGGAAGTGCTGAACGGACTATTGACGAGACTGGTGAATTTCGTCGCGGCAAACGCGACCTGCGGCGGTAAGGCCAAATCAAACAGGCCCTTCGCAGTGACTGCCGTGGCCCCAACGATGCCCATGGCGCGGAGGAATTTGCGGCGGTCCAGATAGACGGACTTGGGTGTGACGTCGGCGTAAGTCAAATCTGGGGCCTTGCGAATCAACATCGCTTTCCTCCGGGTCTACTCGGCCATTTCGGCTTGGCTAGCATCTTATATCTATTTCGATGCTGGAACTTTGCCGGGGGCTTTCCCTTGTTTCTTGTTGAACGGGCTCGTTCTGGCCCCTTGCGAATGAGAGTTCTTTGCGGCGGAAAAGTTACAGGCAGAGTTACCGACGCTGACATGGGGATTTCCTTAGGGATTTGCTTCTCAGGCTAGCCGTGGAGCTTTTTGAGCACTTTTTGAGCGGCTTCGACTCCGTGGAATTGGGCTTCCTCGAAGATGGAGATGCCGCTTAGGTCGGAGTTGGCGAAGAGGATGCGGCCATCGAGGCGAGAGAGACGTCGGCGTTCTTCAGAGAAAATCGAGCCGACCGCGGGGCGGATCATAGCGTGGCCCATACGCATGACGTCAATGCGCGAGACGCACTGGCGAATGTCGGAGTGGACGCGTTCGAGGTCGTGAAGAATGGCTTCCTTCCAGTAGGCCCAATCCTTTTCGAGGAGAAGCTGGCGGTTCTGCGCAGGAGCGCCTTCGGCGAGAGCCCAATAAAACGTCCAGACGGTGCGATCAATGTGAGTGCGCAGGCTCTGATGCATGGCGTCGACATAGCCGAGCGTGGGCGAATCGAGAAAGACCGTGTCCCAGGAAGGTTCGGCGCCGCGAGAATCGGGATAGCGATCGAGCGTGAGGTTGGCGGTGAGCCAGGGGGAATAGACGAAATCGTGGAGCGAAGGAAAATTCTCGAGAAGATACGGAGCGAGGAACGTGGGCGCGGCGAAGATGACGAATTCGGACTGAAATTCGGTATCGCCCACAAAGACGCTCGCGCCTCGGCGAGTCTGCGTGATGCGGTGGACCATCTGACCGGTGCGAATGTTTGCGCCGAGACGCTCGAGGAGGCGGCGAGTAATCCAGCCATTGCCTTCGGGCCAGGTGAGCGGGCCTTTTTCCTCGGGCTCGCGGGAAGAAAAATAATGGATGCCAGCCCAGGCGGAAGTGTCGCTCGCGAGCGCGCCGTAATCGTCGCGGCAAGCGTAGTTCATGTACCAATGGAGAAGGCGGGAGTCGACGCCTTCCTGACGAAGCCAGTCTGAAAAGGAAATGCGATCGAGATGCTTAGATTTTGAAGAGAGGCCGAGTTCGAGTGGAACAGTGAAGGCGCCACTTTTGCGAAAGTCCGCGAAGACATTCTCGAGGCGTTGAAACTGCTCGCGGTCTTTCGAAGTGAGACCAACAGCGGGCTCGATGCCTTCCTGCCAACGGCCGTAGAGGAAGAGGCGCTCCTGAGGGGAAAAGGCAAGATAGCGCTCTTCCCATTGACCGTTTTTCAGAACGCCGAGGTCCTCGAAGAGTTCTCGAACGTAAATCGCTTTCGGGCCGGGGACCGGCACGTAATGCGCAGCCCAGGGATACGCGGTGAATTCGTTCTCGCCCCAGCGGGCGTTGCCGCCGGCTTGTTGATTCATTTCGAGAAGGACAAAGTCGGTGAATCCGCGCTCGCGAAGGCGCCAAGCGGCGCTGAGACCGGCGATTCCCCCGCCGACGATGACAACGGGGACTTTTTCGATGCGCTTTGCTGCGGGGAAGGTGGCGCGGTCGCGCAAGAGATGGCCCATCTGAAAGGAATCGTTGACAAAAGAGCCTGCGATCTTTTTTTCACTTTTTAGGGTAAGACCGACAAGCGCCGCGCTGCCAAGACCGAGAAACTTGCGGCGGCCTAGCTTCAATGACTGATGTCCTTCCAGTCGTTTTCGTAAGTGCGAACGAGAATCTGGCTGTTGAGCTGGTTAGCGGGCATGGGGAGCGGCGCCATGTCCGGCGGAAACTGAAAGAGTGCTGGGAGGTCGGCTACGCTAATGAAGCGCAATCCGGGGGGAAGCGACTTGGGAGGAGCGTAATCGTGAGTGCCACCCAGAACGAAGCCCCATTCGCCGAAGGAGGGGACGTAGACGTGGTAGGGATAAGTCTGCAGGCCGGACTGCTTCAATGTCTGCACGATGCACCAGAAGGAATCCCGGGCAAACATGGGAGAGGTACTTTGCACGACCATGAAGCCTTGCGCGCTCAGATGGCGAGCGACGGCGCGGTAGAACGCCGTGGTATAAAGCTTGCCGAGCGAATAATTCGTGGGGTCGGGAAAATCGATGACGATGAAATCGAAATTGTCCGCGTTCGAAGCGACCCACGGAAAGGCATCGGCGTTGATGACGTGTACGCGCGGAGAGAGCAGCGAGCTGGCATTGAGCCTGGTCAGCATGGGGTTCGAGGAGAAAATCCTGGTCATTTCGGGGTCGAGCTCGACGAGCGTGATGCTTTCGACCTGCGGATACTTCAGGATTTCGCGGACGGCGAGGCCATCGCCTCCGCCGAGAATCAGCACTCGGCGCGGAGCGGGAATGGCCGCCAGGCCCGGATGGGCAAGCGCTTCATGGTAACGGTATTCGTCGCGGGAGCTGAACTGCAGGTGGCTGTTGAGAAAAAGGCGCAGGTCGTCCTTGAAGCGCGTGAGGACAAGATGCTGATAACGAGTGTCACGGGCTAAAATAATTTCGTCGGCATAGATATTGTCCTCGGCGGTGGCGGTGATGCGCTTCGCTTCGGCAAGTCCCACGCCTAGTCCAAACAAGACTAGTAGACACGTCACTCTCAAGCCGCGCGTGCGAGAGATTTGGCTCGCAAAAAGGAAAGTACTCCAGAGCGCGACGGCGGCGTTGATCAAGCCAAACAACATCGCGGAGCGCACCAGACCAAGGCGCGGCACCAGCAGAATCGGAAACAACAGGGAAGCTCCGAGGGCACCGAGATAATCGAAGGTAAGAACGTGCGCAATCACGTCGCGAAACTGGTAGCGGTCCTTAACAATGCGCATCAGCAACGGAATCTCCATCCCGACAAGGACACCCATGACAACGACCAATGCGTACAAAATCAATTCGAATCCCTGCGTGAAAGCAAATGCAAGCATCAATAGCGCGGAGGAGAATCCGCCGACAACTCCAAGGACTAGCTCGATCCACACAAAGCGATTGGCGAGGCCGCGATTGACATAGCGGGAAAGTGCGCTGCCGATGCCCATCGCGAACAGATACGTGCCAATGATCGTGGAGAATTGAAAAACGCTGTCGCCCACGAGATAGCTGGCGAGCGTGCCGGCAATGAGCTCGTAGATAAGGCCGCAAGCTGCGACCAGCAGCACGGAAATGAACACCAGGATGCCCATGGACTAGTGGATCGCGGCGGCAATGATAATGCAGATGCCGAGAGACATGGCCCCTACAAGAATGGCGAGCGCCATGTTGTGCTCCTGCACGATTTCCTTCCAGAGATGGTACGGCGTGAGCTTGTCCATCACCATGAAGGCGATCACAAAGATAAAAATTCCGACAAACGCGAAGACCAGGGCAGCGACGACGTTGCCGAGCGGAACAAGGTTCATCTTATTTGCCTCCTGTGTAATGGTGATAGCCGCTGTAAACCGAGCGGTACGAGCCAGGATTATCGCGGACGGACTTCGGAACGTTTTTGAGCTGATTGATGGTGTCGAGGCTCCAGCCGCGGTATTGACCGAAGGCCGCGGTGCCAAGAACCAGGAATCCATATAGAAGATAGAATTTTCGGAACATTATTCGTCGTCTCCCGAACTGCTGGATAATTGCATAGGCGGATGATCGCTTTCGGACCAGCGGGACCGCTCAAAGGTATAAGCGCGAAAGGAAGTGATGATTGCGGGCGCGAGTAACGCGAGAAAGGCGATGCCGTAGAATCCGAAGACGGGTACGTCGCGTGTAACTTCAACCGAATAAGCGATGGCTGGAACAGCCGGATCCACTTCTGGCTCGATCCGAAAATAGTAATGGCCGGAGGGGACGCTCGGGATCACTACGCTATCGTTACGACTTCCTTCGGACCACGAGCCGTCACTGTCGTAGCCAGAGTAATAGCTGACTTCCCGACCGAAGTCCCACGCTTGCCCGGTGTCCTGATTGATCAACGCATAGTTGAGGTAGATCCACTCGTTGCTCACCGGAGCCCATGTCTTTACCTCGACGGTCGATGGGCGACCCTTCAGCTCGAAAACGTCGGTGACGAAGGAAGTTTCATTTGCCACTTTGGCGCGTTCCCAATGAAACGTCTGATGAAGGACCGGCTCTTTTTTTGCGCGCATATCGAAACCGGCTATGAGGGCGAGGAGTAGCACGGCAAAGGCGGCGAAGGCAGCCCACATTCCGGCGACGTTAGTCGCGACGGGCGAAGGCTGATTTTCGTAAACGCCCATCGCTTCGGGCGGAACGCCGGGCAGCTTGAAGGCCTCCCAGATTTCGCGGCCATACATGTACTCGCCGATGGACCATATGACTTCCTTGTCGAGCTTCTCGCTCGAAAGGACGCGTGGCGGATGCACATAGTCCGTGACGGCAGCCTTTTCGCCAACGCGAACCTGCCATGGAAATTCGCCGAGAACGAAGTCCGTGCCGGCATCGGCAGTCTGAAAATGCTTGTAAGATTCTCCGAGATAGTTGGCCGTCAGCGATGAACCGCCGAACATGTTGTGGTCCACGGTGGGCAGAACCTTGCAGATGCTGATGTCGTTCCAATGGCCGTTGTATTCAGTGAGGTAGCAAATGCCTTTGTAAGGATTGAACAGCACATATTCGTGCCAGCAGTAAGTGATTCCGTCGACCTGCGTGCTGCGCCGCTCGAACCCGATGACTTCGTAGTCGGTACCGCGGAGCTTGCCGCGCGTGCCAAGAGGAATGAGGGGCCTGACATCACTGGTTTTGATTTCGAATTGCTGGAGGATAGCCAGGTTGGGATCTTTGGCGTCGAGGATACAATGACAGCTCGCGCACACGACGGTTTCAGCCTGGCCGAACGAACGCAAAACAATGGCTGCGCCGCACTTCGGACAATTCAGCGCCTTCGCTTGCGGTTTGGGAGGTCCGGAGAGTGGTGGAGTTCCCGCGCTCATCACCAACCCTCGAAACTGCGAAGATTCTTCAATTTGAGATCCTCGAACTGCACGAATTCACCGAGGTACAGAGCCGGTTCGGGATCGCTATAATCAAGAGTGGCGAATTTCGTGGACTCGGTGCGCAAGTCGACGAAGGTGACGTTCGTCTTATCCCAATATTGAAATGGCAATTCGCCCTCGACGCCGCGATAATGCGCAGGCGTGATGACGGTCACAGTATAGGGTTGGTTGTTCCAAGTGAATTGCTGGCCGACATGAACCTGGGTTGGGGCGGGAAGATTCTGCGCTTTCGAAGATAAAGAGAGCGCGTATTCACTCTGAGCGTCAGCCAGCCAGGCGCTTGTGCCGTCGTTCATCATGACGTGCCACTCATTCCAGCCGCCCTGATCGTACTCGTAAAGGATGCGGCCGACCACCACGAACGCCTTGTTGCCGTACTTGCCTTCGGTATTGATCTGAATGGGCGAACTGTCCGGCGGGAGATCGGCCACCTGGCCGACTTTTTTCAGGTCCACGTCTGTGCGGACAAGGATACTCTTGCAAAATTCGCAGACGGTCTGGACAGTGCTGGACCAGCGAAAAACAATCTTGGCGCCGCAGTTCGGACAGTTGGCAACAGGCTGGGTCATCGGGAGCGACTCGTTAGGCTTGCGCCATAAGGTCCTTCCTCAGTCACTGACGGCCTGCTTCCATTGGGATTCGTAGGGCCTCTGTAGCCGCCGGACTGAGACGGAATCTGCCTCAAAGAGTTGCCGCAGAATCGTCTCGAAATCCCATTCAGCGCGCGGAAGGCAACAGAAGAGATTGAGGCAGAGCGAGCCGTGCTCCGGGAAGGTGTGACACGCGAGATGCGACTCCGCGAGAAGGCAAAGCCCAGTGATGCCTCCGGTGCCGGGAAACTGATGCCACTGCGTTTCGCCGACGGGCCGGAGCTTCATCTCGCGAATAATGCCGCTGAATAAATTCTGCAAGACAGCAACGTCACGCAGCGACTGGGAAGAGCATCCGAAAGCTTCGACCACCCACTCGATTCCGCTCATGGCAGACGAGACGCCACGCTACGTCTGAGGCTTTCCGCATTCCGGACAGAATTTAGCGCTACGCGGAATGGGCTTGCCACATTCGCCGCAGAATTTCGTTTCGGCAGCGGGCGCTCCCGCCGCGGGTGCTGCTCCACCGGCAGGCGCCGAAGTGGCTTTCTTGACCGCGTCCATCATCGCCTGGCCCATGGCTACGCCGGCGCCGAGACCCGCGCCCATCCCTACCGCGCCTCCGCCTTCATTCCCGGCCGCAATGGGGATGGATTGCGCTACCTGATATTGGGTAAATTTGCCCATATCGCCGAGGACGTTCATGCTGATGCGCTGATCGAGCACTTTCTGCAGCTCGTCGGGCAGCGAAAGATTTTCGACCACAAAGCTATCCAGGGTGAGCCCATAGTCCGTGAACGACGGTTTGAGGGCTTCGCTGATCTTTTCGGCGAGTGCGCCCTGGTTCGCGGCCATATCCAGGAACGGCACCTGGCTGGCGGCGAAAGCATCCGTCATTTTAGCAACGATGGTGTTCCGTAACTGGCCTTCGAGATCGGGAACGCGGTAAGTATCGCGCGTGCCGCTGATCTTGCTGTAGAACGATTTGGCATCGCTCAAGTGATACGAATAAATGCCGAAGCCGCGAAGACGAATTGCGCCAAATTCCTTGTCGCGAATGGAAATGGGATTCTGCGTTCCCCAATGCTGATCGGTTTGAATGCGCGTCGAGAAAAAATAGACATCTGATTTAAACGGCGATTTGAACGCTTTGTCCCAGTTCTTCAAGTAAGTCAGGATAGGCAGCGTCTGCGTATTCAGCGTGTAAAGTCCGGGGCCAAAGGTGTCCGCCACTTTCCCTTCATTCACAAAAACCGCGGCCTGCGAATCGCGAACGGTCAGCTTGCCGCCATTCTGGATCTCGCGATCCTGCATGGGATAGCGGTAGGCCAGGATGCCTTCCTCCGGCTCAACCCATTCGATGACATCGATAAACTGCTTGGTGATGAAGTCGCGAAGGCTCATCGGGGGCCTCTCTTCCGGCGCGCTCGTGAACAGGAATAGCGGCCAGTGAAAGCGATGCTACGGTGCACTTTACAGTGTGTCAATGGTGCTCATAAAAATACAATTGAGCGAATATAGCCAGACGCAATCTGAATAAAGCAATCTGCGCTAGCCCAGGGAATTGAAGCAGTTACACCTCTCACGAGATTGCAACGGTATTACAAAATCTTTCGTGAATTTTGCCGAGGCTTGAATCTTTGGACAAGGACCAACTTTATCGCTGCTCTGACTCGCCACGATGAAAGCTTTCGGGCGGACCGAGGTAACTGGGTTTCACACCGCCCAGATTCACGACAAGCTTTTGCAGCACCACGCCGGGATCCACCATCCAGAACTTCAGCGTGTGATAGCCCGATCTTGCCAATAAGTGTGTGGACCGCACTTTGCGGACGCTGTCCTTCACCGAGGTTCCCCAGTCTTCCACCGAGTTCTGCGCGAGGGCATCAATGACCTGAGGCGCTTCGTCGTCGAATGAAACGGCGTATCGCAGGCCGCGACCGGGCACGAAATTCAACGTGGGGGAGAGGATGGCCTCCACCTCCACAGTGCGCGGGTCGAAGAGATACAATTTGTATTCGAGGCGCGGAGAATCTCGCGGGGGCGTGACGCTTTCCGCCGTCACGGGAAACACGGACATGGACGACAGTGTCCGTCCGAGGTCGTCAATCTTTTCCCATCGCGCGGAGGGCCCGTCGACTTTCTTAGTGTAGTGCACCGCTTCCATCGAAACGTAGCCATCGCTTTCCACAAATCCATCGAGTGAATCTCGTTCCGGCTCCTTTGGATGAAAAGCATCGACCATCACGATGATCTCGCTGCCAGCGCCCGCAATTTTTACTGTGCCGTTCGAGGAGCCGAGAGGAGCTTTGCTCCAGTCCACGCTTACCCACACACGGCGTTCGTCTTCAACCAAATCCTGATACTTGCTCAGTCGAATCCAAGGAGTGCTTGTCGAAGCAGAGTAACTAAAGGGTGCAAGCCCGCGATTGAAGACATCGAAGTACCGGCTTTGCCGCTTGAAGGAGTCAAACGGAGGGAGAGTTGGTTCGCCCGGAGAGCCGGGCCAGGCATTCGCTGAGCCTTCAACAGCCACGCCGAGCTGCGCCGGGGCAGGAATCTTAATCTCGGTGACTTTGGGCACAGCGTTGACTGCCGGTTGATTCCAAAATGTGTAGCCGAGGTGTGTTTGATCCATCATATGGTCCCACTTGCCGTGAGCCAGGGTGTGGTTGTAATGGGCGGAGAGATCCGCGTCGGCCTGAAACAAGGCGCGCGCCGCAGCGGCTGATTCGTTCGCGCTGGCACGATCTTGGCTGGCGTGGAGCTGGTTTCTGGCTGCAGTGATGTACAGCTCCGTCACGATTGCGGACGCTTTCGTGGGATAGAGCACAAGTTCGAAGAAAGCATCGCGTTGGTTCTCCGGCAACTTGCCGTAAATCTTTTCCGCTTTCGCCACCGCGGCCTGGAAATCAGCGAACACCGTGTCCGCTTCCCGATAATCGATGAGGCTGAACGTGCCGGGCTCCAGCAACTCGGGTTTGCGCCGGCCGTTGTATTTCGTGTACTTCGAAAGTACGTCCGCAATGTCCGGCGCGAACTGTGTCCCAAATTGCCGTGCCACCCAGAGCCTTGTGAATTCACCGATTCTTTCTTTGGGCCAGTTGTCCGGCTTCCACGCCATGTTCAGAAAAAAATCGATGGGTAATTCCATGGGCTTCAGGTCACCTACGTTGACGATCCAGATGCGATCGGCGCCGTAGTGATACGCGAGATTCATCTGCTCCCAAATCTTGGCAATCGGAATAGTGTTCAGCCACTTGTAGGAACGCGGATCTCCGACGTAATCGAAGTGATAGTAGATTCCAGCGCCGCCGCTACGTTTTCGTTCCTCTGGTGTCGGCAACCTGCGGATATTTCCCCAGTTATCGTCGCACCAGAGCAGAGTCACGTCGTCGGGAACACGCATACCCTTCTCGTAGTATTCCTGCACTTCCTTATAGAGGGCCCAGTCCTGGGGCACTTTGGATAAGTCGGGGTTTACGCGGTCCGCGATGATCTTGCGCTGATCCGCCACGATCTTTTCCAGCAAGGCGATATTAGCGCTCTCGGACATGGGGAGGTCTCCGTCTCCGCGCATGCCGAGCGTGATGATGCTCTCGTACTTCTTGTTGCGCTCGATCCCTTGATCCCAAAAGTCCCTAAGGAATTCGGCATTTTTCGAATAATCCCACGGACCCTTTCCATGCCGTTTCCACTCCTGTTGTGCACGCAGCATCGGTTCGTGATGGGATGTGCCCATTACAATGCCGTATTCGTCTGCGAGGGAGGCATTCAGCGGGTCATCCTCGTTGAAGGCGTTGTTCCACATCGCGGGCCAGAGGTAGTTGGCCTTCAATCGCAGCAGCAGTTCAAAAACCTTGGTATAGAACTCATGATTGTAGTTGCCGTATTTTTCTTTCACCCATCCGGTGAGGGATGGCGCTTCATCGTTCAGGAAAATTCCGCGGTACTTAACTGCAGGCGGTCCCTGCACATAGGTGCCAGGCTTTACAAAGAGTTCATCGTGATGCTGGACGGGAACGTCGGCCCACCAATACCACGGCGAAACCCCAATCTGGTCGGAAAGGTCATAGATGCCGTAGATTGTTCCTCGTTTATCGCTTCCCGCGATAATCAACCCGCTGGCCACGCCTGGAAATGGCTTCGGCACGACGCGAATGAGAAACGATTCCCATTTGCCGGCAATGGGCGTCACATCGATTTTGTGATCGCGGATCAGTTCATCGATGATTTTGCTTTTCCCAACCGTGCCAACGGCGATCACGTTTGAGCCAAGGTTGTTTTCGTCGTGCGCGATCGCTGCGGTGCGGTTCGTAACGCGTTCGATGTCCGCTTGCAAATCGTTGACCGCGCGAACGACACCTGGGAAGTCAGCTGAGTCAACAAGCAGAGTTGCGGCGGCCTTTCGCGTGACGATGCTGAAATCACCAGGGTGATAGGCTGAGTCTACATAGCGATCCTCACCGATGGTGATAGCGTGAAGAAGAGGAGAGCCGAGCAAACCTAGAACGATTACCAGCCATGCCTTACCAGGATTCAATATGAGCGACGGCTGACCGCGACCAGTGTCCGGCGAAAAAGACGCGCGAAAGGATCTGAGGGTCATATATCTGCTATTAGAATACCGCCGCAGGACACCGCCGGGGTGGCCGCGATGTCCTAGGTGGTGAAACTCGTGGACGTTAGCGCTTGTCTGGTCGCTTTTGTTCGGCAGGATTCACCCCATCATCCTACGGTCAGAAGATCACCTTTCCCGCAAACCAAAAGGTGCGTTGTCCCGTAAGGTTGCCGGCTTCGCTGGAGAACTGGGGTCCGCTGGCGGTAGATGTTATAGCGCCGAAGTTGGGATTGGAGATATTCGTGTTCGGGTTGCCGAAATTCGGCGTGTTGGTCACGGCAAACGCATTTACTCTGAATTGGAAACCCACCCGTTCCGTGATCCGGAAGTTTCGCAGGAGCCCCGTGTCCAAATCAAAGAAGCCAGGTCCGCGAAGAATGTTGCGACCGGCAGTACCATAGCGCACTTGGCCGGCCGGGACTTGAGCGAACGAACTCGCCGAGAAATACTGGCAAGTTGGATCCGTAAGGGCACAATTCACGAAATTACCGGTCGCATCCTGATGCTGGACATGCCTTAAGATGGTGACCGGGCCGACGAGATCCGGAGTGTTGGCGCTTCCAAGGGCATTGGAGGAGTTGATGTTTGAAGTTATGGTTAGCGGAACCCCAGAGTAGCGGCTCATGATCCAGTTCAACTGCCAGCCGCCGGCGAGAATGTTTGCGATGCCGTGCTGCGCCCAGCGCTTGGTGCGGCCAAAGGGCAGTTCGTAGACTCCGTAAGTTTGCAGGTTGTGGGTGCGGTCAAAACCGGCAAGGGCTTTGTTACTTGCCCAATCGGCTGGAAAAGGATGGAAGACCGCCCCTTCGTTTTCACTGTAGTCGATGGCCTTCGAGAACGTGTAAGCGGCCCCGATCGAAGCGCCGCCACTCAACCGCCGATTCACTTTGGTTTGTAGAGAATCGTAATAAGTGACTTTGAAAGGGGTCACTGCATTGATATCGCCCCAGCAGTTCGCGGAGGGGCAAACGGCCGGGTTTGCGTTGAGCAGGCGACCCGCGTTTCCACCGCCAACGGGGCCAGCATTGATGTTGAGCCCGAGTGGTATGCGTATGCCGCGGGTTCCAACATAGCCGACGTCAGCCACCCAGCCGGCGAAGTCATGCTCCACCATTAGGTTATATGACTCCGCATACCCACGACGGAAAGGATTTGCCACCGTCGTCGTGCCCACGTTGTTGGGAAGCCGAATGATTCCGTTGCCGAACCCCGTGAAGGGTATTAAAACTATCCCGGTCGTCAGGCCCGGGTACGGAGCGAGATTAGCGTTGGTGCCCGTGAGGCTGGTTGAGGGAGCAAACTTGCTGTTATTAAAGAGCGCGCCTGCCTGGTAATCCATGTTGGTGATGTTCGGGAAAGTATCCCGCAAAGCCCGGAAGTTGTTGGGATCCACGCTGATTCCGTACCCAGCCCGAATAACCGTTTTGCTCTGCAGCCGGTAAGCGATTCCAAAGCGAGGGCCGAACGTTCCATGGCCCACGTCAACGCCATCGTTTTCGGGCGCGGAGCCAACTCCGCCGATGAATACGTTACCCGAGGTGGGGTCGAAGAACTTCGCCCCAGTATGGTCACTAGTTGCAAAAGGATAGTATTCCCATCGCAGACCGTAAGTGAACGTCAGCTTGGGAGTGATTTGCCAGCGGTCCCGTGCGTACAAAGCCCAGGTTGTGAACCGCAGCGCGTTTGGATTGATGTTCTGAATGACCTTGCCGTCCCTTTGCGGAAGACCGAGCAAGAATTGCGCAAAACTGTTGTAGGCATTCGCCGCCGCGTACTTTGGCGCGCCATTCAGGGCGGTCACGCTTCCGTCAAACCCGAAAGTGCCACGCGGCGTGCCAAACGTTCCGCCCTGCGGCTGGAAGTGGTTAATCCCGCTGCGGTAGTATTCCAATCCGAACCGCAGATCATGTCGCCCCTTAATCCAGCTCAGGTTTGTGTTAGCTACGTATTGATTGTCGCGGAAGACGAAAGGATTGCCGGTATTAGCATTTCCTAGATTGGCCCAACTGGAGATCTGGAACGCAGGAATTCCTCCGTAGATGGGGTCGGTGCCGTTCGTGCCCGGAATGTGCAAGGTGTCCAGCCCAAAGTTCGTGCCAATATCCACGTTTTCAGCGTTGAGACGCAACCGGGTATAACCGGCGTTCACATCCCACAGCATGGCCGGAGTAAGCTGATAGCTTCCACCCAGCGCTACGCTCTGGACCCTGCTAAACGCGTTGCCGTTCTGTCCGCCGCCAGTAGCGTCGCCGCCTGCATTTCCCAGCGCCGGCGGGTCGAAAATGAACGAAGGCGAAATGCTGTACCTGGCGAACACCATGGATTTCTTGTTTGGTACGTAGTTCACCTTTGCATCGATGCGACTCAGATTGTACTGAGGGGCCCCAACCGGGATGAAATTGTTTGAAATATTCGATGGGCTATTGGGGTCGCCCACGTTCGGCTTAGGAATTAGCCCAGCCATTGTCGTTGCCGCGGAGTCAAGCCGATTGGAGGGGATGATATTCCCGGGAAAGGCAGTGCGGCCCGTGCCATCGGCATTGCCGGTGTTTGGGTCGTAAATGCACCCACCTGCTGGCGTAGCATTGCAATTAACGAATGGGACGCCCGCGGGGTTTGCAGCAGTAACAGAACCTGGAATGATGGAGCCAATGGCCGGCAAGAGCGCGGAGAAGTCGCCGTTTCGTATCGACGCAGGCGCAACGCTCTTCGAAGCCCCACCGGCTGTGCGGATTTTGGTGCCTTCATAAGCCCCAAAGAAAAACAGTTTGTCTTTCTTGATTGGACCGCCCAAAGTTCCACCGTACTGGTTGAAGATATTCTTTGGTTTCACCGGTTGCACGACAGCCGGCCGGAAGTAATTGCGTGCGCGAAGATGATTGTCCGTGTGGTACTCGTAAGCGGTGCCGTGAAACTGATTGGTGCCTGACTTAATGATCACGTTCGCGGCCAAACCGCCGGCCATGCCCTGTTCCGCGTCAAAGTTGTTTGTGACTACGTTCACTGCTTCAATAGCATCCGCGGAAGGGATATAGGCGACGTTAGCCGGGAGCCAGGTATAAGTGTCCGAAGCCCCATCAATGCGAGTGTTATTGTTGTTGATCGAAAGCCCATTGACGTTTGAGGTCTGCGCGCGCTGCGGATTCCCCGCCGCTGAGTTATTTTCTCCGGGCAGGCCAACACCCGGGATGATGCGGTAGGCATTCTGGAAATTCCGCCCATTGGAGGCCAGAACCGGTAAGTCCTCGATCTCCCTTCCACTGATGTCGGTGTGGACGTCGGCGCGGTCCGTCTGCAGCACGGGCGGCGCGGCGCTTACCGTCACGCTTTCGGTCTGGGCCTTCAATCGAAGCTGCACGTCAACGCGGCGGGTGTTGTTCGCTTCTACTCTCACGTTCTCTGTCACTAAGGCACCAAAACTCGCCGCGGATACCGTCACTTTGTAGATGCCCGGTTGCAACTCGGCGAATCGATAAATGCCGGCCGAGTCGGCAGTCGTCTGGCGTGACACTCCAGTCGCCATGTTGAGCGCTTCAACCTGCGCGTCCGGCACAGCCGCGCTCGAAGGGTCGGTAACGTTTCCGGTCAAAACTCCGTAAAGCACCTGCGCTTTCGCGGCGCTGGAGAGAATACACAATCCCAGCAGCAGCATCGCGATAGAAAATTTCAAGAGCCCGCATTTCTTGAATAGAACATCCGCACTGCACGCCACAATTCGTCTGGACATGACCCCTCCATTCAAGTGAGATAACTGGTCCAAGCGACGAGGCACCCCACCTCTTTGCCTGGAAGCACTTCTAACCTGCCAAGGACCGAATCTGTCGAGATCCCTTTTCTGCAAACTCCTGGGGGCTTGCTAACGGGCCAAAATGCTTTTGCAACACCAAAGCGACGGTTCCGCGCAAGCGCGCCAGAATCCCTTCAGCGGGCCGCACATGAGGAGGATGGCCCCCAGGAAGGACCATGGCCACTTCCGATTCGATAGCTGGCCCAAATCGCCGCCATTGACGGGTGAGCTCACCGACAACGACAATTTCTTCGGGAGCCAATCCTGCGACGAGCATACGCATCCCTCTTCCGAGCGCGTGCACCATGCGGTCCAGGGCCTTGACTGCCAGAAGATCTCCGGACTCGGCCAAAACGAGCAGATCTTGGAACGTCAGTCCATCGGAGGACTTGATCGATTCGTGGTAGTAGCGCAGGGCCGCCCGGTTGGATGCGTAGACTTCCCAGCATCCCCGGCCGCCGCAGGTGCACGACGGCCCGTTGGGATCGAGTGACACGTGGCCAAACTCTCCCGCCATGCCATTCATTCCTCGTATTAATTGTCCGTTCGCGAACACACCGGTGCCGATCCCCTCGGAAACAGTCACGACCACGAAGTCGCGGACCTGTTCTCCGTGTCCAAACCAAACCTCAGCAAGTACACACGCGTTTGCGGCGTTTTCCACCTCCACCCGCATGCCCGTGGCGTCCTCGATGGTTCCCTTAATGTCGAATTCCGGCCATCCAAGGTTCGGAGCGAAAACGATTCGACGAGAGACGTCGCTGAAGCGCCCGGGAATGCTGATTCCGACTCCCTCGAAAACACGGTCCGAATAGACTTGCATCAAGTGGCGAATCTTTGCTGCCAGGGCTCCAGCCGTAAACCCAGGATCTCGAGTGGTTGGCATCGTTTCCTGGGATAGGAAATTTCCATTCACGTCAGCGATGCCTACCGTGGTTTGAGCAGGCCGCAGGTCTGCTACCAGAATCGCGCGTCGATCATTCAACCGAAGGAAAGTAGGCCGTCTCCCGCGGGGCAACCGGCCGATGGGCCCATGGACTACCCATCTTTCACGAATCAGCTGTTCGGTGATGAGCGAAACGGTACTTCTTTGAAGCCCTGAAACGCGGGCAAGATCGGCACGGGAAATCGGCTGGCGGCGCCTAATCAGGTTGAGAACGACACCGCGATTAATGTCGCGAGCTGTTTGGCTCGAGGCGACCTGGGTGTTAGTGAAGTCAATACGTTTCATTTAGTTCTAATCTCGCACTATATTGTCGACAAAGCGCCTATAAACTGCTCGCTTTGTCCTCAAAGAGAAGCATATGCAAAAGCGCAAATGCGGGCGACGACATTAAATTCGCAGCCCGAACTATATGCGCGGCTTTCTTGCTTGTGTCAAGCGAATTTTTTGATGCTTGGCAGGTTTACTGGAGACTCTGTTGACGTGCCGCTATGTGTCCCACTTTTCAGTGGGCCGCGGCGGGATCGCCCGTGGGCGGTGGGGCGTGATCTACGGCAGCGGGGGATCCTAGTAACTCCGTAAGGATCGGTTTCAGCGCATCTGCCCACACTTGATATGTCTTCACGGTTGGATGAAGTTTGTCTCTTGCATTCATCATCCCGTCGAGCAGCCTTCCATCACCGTCGGCAAGTTTGCCGTTGATATTCAGATATCGAATCTTTTGGCCATCAGCGAGCTCCGACAGACTGCGGTTGATCCTGTCGATGAGCGGAATGAAAGCCATATTGTCGTTCCTTGGGAAGATCCCCGTGATTATGATTGTCGCCGCGGGCGCCTTCTTTTGAATCTCATGCAAAATCGCCTGAAGACCTCGAGTAATGTCGTCTGCCTTCGCGTCGACTCCACCGGGGGTCGTTAGATCGCCAACGTTGTTTGTGCCTGCGAGCAGAACGACCACTTTGGGGTTGACTCCGTCCAACTCGCCGCTTTCTAAGCGCCAGAGGATGTTCTGCGTTCGGTCACCGCCCCATCCGAAGTCAGCGGCGTTCCAGCCGAAGAAATTCTGCTTCCAATTTGCGAGGAGGTCTGGGTAGTCAACGGCACCCCACCTTCTTGTGATCGAGTCCCCTTCGAAGTAAACGTCGATTCCGGCTTGCTTCGCCTTTGCGAGCAGCTGGGAATGAGCAACCAGGGAGTTTGCGTCCGTCCGAAAAACCGGCTGATCGGGAGGAAGCTCCCACGGTGCCGGGTGATAGTTGAAGAACTTGTCCGCCCAGGGGATGAAATATTTCCAGTTCGGGGCATCGGTGTGGCCCGCGTCGTGCTGCCGCCATGCGAGTTGGCCATCGAGAAGCCCAGTATTCACCGGCGGCATCTTCGTGCTGCGATAGTCCTCATTCACTCCCAGGTCTTTCGCACCCAATAGCCGGAAGACAGCACCTGCGGCCACGGTCGCCATGAAACTGCCGTGTTGGTCCAGCCACTTTGCGTCCCCCATTTCGGGGACCCCATAACTGACGAACGTCAGTCGCGGCGCGCACAGCGCAACCAGTTCGTTCGAGTCCACGGACAAGTTGCTCGGATTCTTGCTCCCGAACGAAGCCTGGGCTGCGCCGTACTTCAAAAAACTACCTGCCATCCAGTGATATTCGCCGGACCCCGTAAGATTCTCGACCTGTTCTCCAAAATTGCGTCTGTGTGGTTTGACGCCACCTTCCCCGGAAGAGCCCACCAGCACGGCAGCAAACCGAGTATCGAACGCCATGGTAACGAGCGCAGCCTTGCCATAACGAGAGACACCTTCGATGCCAACGCGCTTCGCATCAACGCTCTTGTCCGTCTCCAGATAATCAAGACCGCGAGAGGCGCCCCAGCCCCACGCCCGCAACGCACCCCAATCCTCCGGCTTTCGAGCCTGACCCTTATTTGTAAGTCCAATGATCCCCTTCGTCAGACCTGAGCCGTTGTCCGCTTGTATGGTACTGGTGTCGAGGAGCGCGTAACCCCACCCGCCGGCAATGAGTTGTTCCGTCGAGGGCGGATCACTCCCCATCATCTTCTTAAATTCCGGGTGGCTTAGGATGAACTGGCGGATGGCCGCGCTGCTGAACATGATCATTACGGGCACGGGACCTTTCGCATTCCGGGGCGTGACCAGCGACATCTCGATATCTACATTAATCAACGGGTACGCCGTGTTGTCCACATGTCCGACCAACTGCTTCTCAACGACGGGGAAAACACCGGTCTTTGAATCCGTTGTACTCTTCACGGCCCAGGTCACTTTAGGCACATGGGGCGGTATGCGGCCGACGACCTCTCGCCCGAAGTCTTCGACAATCTCCGCACGTCGCTGATTCCACCACTGTTCTGCTGACGTGACCTTTTGCCCGCCCTTCAACGTGAGCGCATCGGGCAGATCACCGTATGGGTTAGCCTGCGCTTCATCGTAGTTGGCGTGATTGGAGTCCTTTTCATTCCCGCTCGGCCCAGGACGGAGCGCTTTAATACCCAGCTGATCCATCATGTTCTGATGGTCCTGTTCTGCCGTCCACTTCGCCGACGGCGATTGCTGTCCCGTGGCCATCCGACAAATGAGGACGGCCATAGCCGCGAACGCGGCAACCTTCAACAGTGCTTGCTTCGAGTGCGTGGCAAAAATCATGTTTCACTCTCGAACGGAGATGTTATCAGACACGCAATCGGTTAGTGTCCTCTTAGTCTCAATCGCAAATGACGCGATCCGAGTGAAGGCCTCGAGGGACGGTCAGAGTAGAATCGCTTCTCGCAGAACCCGCCACATCTGCTATGCTACCGCGTCATGCGACGCCGTGAGTTCCTCACCCTGTCGGCGGCCAGCATCGGCGGAGTGCTCGTCTACTCGCTTGATCGTGAAGTCTTTCGGCTTTCCGCACAAACTAACCAATCCGTTCGCATCCCTCTTCGGTTTTTCACTCAATCGGAAGCTCTCTTTGTTGCCGCCGCCGCCTCACGAATCTTTCCGAGCGATGAAACGGGCCCTGGCGCGCGGGAAGCAGGCGTCGCTGTCTATATCGACCGACAGTTAGCTGGACCCTGGGGACGAGACCGCTATCGCTACACCGAGGGACCCTTTGAAGGGAATGCCCCGGCGGAGTTCGGCTATCAGGGCAAAGCGACGCCACAGCAGATCTATCGCCAGGGACTGAAAGGCCTGAAAGGCTTTGACCGCCTGAAGGCCGAGGAACAAGACGATACGCTGAAGCAGATCGAAACGACTTTGTTTTTTTCGCTCCTCCGGCAGAACACCATCGAAGGTATGTTCTGCGATCCGATGCATGGTGGGAACATCGACATGGTGGGCTGGCAGCTAATTGGTTTTCCAGGCCCACGAATGAGCAACTATGACGATGTCGACAAGCACTTTGGTGAGGCGTTTCGCCCGAAACCCGCCAGCTTGCGCCAGGTGACGCGCCGCAAAGTCCGTCCCGGCGAGGATCTGGAATGAAAACATTGCCATCCGTGGACGTGGTGATTATCGGGGGCGGATGGACAGGCCTGCTGATGGCCAAGGAACTTGGCTCGCGTACTGCGCTCTCTGTGGTCGTGCTGGAACGCGGAGGGCCAAGAAAGACCGACGACTACGGCGACGACATGGATGAACTGGACTACACCATTCGCTTCCGCATGATGCAGGATGTTTCCCAGGAAACGGTGACGCTCCGGCACGATTCGAGCCAGCGCGCCCTTCCCCTTCGCCAACACGGTTCTTTCCTTCCCGGCTCCGGTGTCGGCGGTGCAGGTGAGCACTGGAGCGCTGTGTGCCCCCGATTTCTCCCGGATTGCTTCGAAGTGCTCTCCCGTACTACTGAAAAATACGGCTCCAAACGCTTGCCCGAAGACCACGCGATTCAAGACTGGGGCGTCACTTACGACGAGTTGGAACCACACTATACACGCGCCGACTTGCTCCTCGGCATCTCGGGCAAAGCCGGAAACATTCGCGGGCAACAAATCGAAGGAGGCAATATCTTTGAAGGTTGGCGCAGCGCGGAATACCCCACGCCTCCGACCAAGATCCCCTACTTTTCCTCAATATTCGCCGAAGCTGCGAAGTCTCTCGGCTATCATCCTTATCCGGTTCCCGCGGCGACCACCAGCCGCGCCTACACAAATCCCGATGGCATTTCGCGCCCGGGCTGCACTTATTGCGGGTACTGCGAAACTTTCGGCTGCATGATCGGCGCAAAGTCTCAGCCTACCAACACTCTGCTCCCCGTCATCCAGAAACACAAAAACGTTTCGATTCGCACCGGCGCCTGGGTTCGCCGCATCGTGCACGACGCGTCGGAGAACAAAGGAAGCGCCCGCGGTGTCATCTACAGTGATGCAAATGGTCAAGAAGTCTTTCAGCCTGCGGAGTTGATCTTTCTCGCTTCCTGGACTCTCAACAATACCCGTCTGCTTCTTCTCTCCGGCATTGGGAAAGCCTACGATCCCGCCACACGGAAAGGATCGTTAGGACGCAACCTCACGCACCAAGTCGCTTTCTCCGCTGTGACCGCCTTCTTTGAAAAACCGCTCAACCGCTTCATGGGCTCCGGCGCATCGGGAATCATGCTCAGTGACTTGGACGGTGACCTCTTTGACCACAGCAAACATCCTTTCCTGCGCGGGGGCGCCTTGAGCGCTAGAAGCGCACGCTCGCTTCCCATTAGCGAGTGTGGTGCCGTTCCAAAATCGGTGAAATCGACGTGGGGCTCGGAATGGAAAAAAGCGGCGCTCCACTATTATGACCGCACCGGCCGAATCGGCTTCTCAGGCGAGCATCTTGCCTACCAGGACAACTACATGGACCTGGATCCGGTCTACAAAGACCATTTTGGTGACCCCTTGCTCCGCCTCACGCTCGACTGGCGAGAGAATGAACGAAAAATGGCCGATTATATGACCACGAAAGCAATGGAACTCGCTCGTGAGATGGGAGCGAAAGAAGTTAACCCATTTTCGGGCCTGCGAAGTTACGATGCAACGCGCTACCAATCGTCCCACGTTCAAGGCGGCGCCATCATGGGAAGTTCTCCAGAAAGTTCCGTCGTGAATCCCTACCTGCAGCACTGGCAGCTCTCGAATCTTTTCGTGCTCGGAGCATCCTCGTTCCCTCAGAACGCCTCGGCAAATCCCACACCTACAATCCTGGCGCTCACCTATCGCACCGCCGATGCCATCGTTGATCGGTATCTGAAAAATCCCGCGGCCTTGGCGTGAAGGGCAGCTTCGAGGGTAAGAAAATCGCACCTCCCGCTGTCCCCACTTGCCTGTGCTCAACTCTGATGCCATGGATCGGGGCACTTTCGAGCGAAGTGCACGGAATGGAGTACCCCAAGAACCAAATTGGACAATGTTCCAATCCTCCTAAATCGATGGTTGAGAAAATATAAAAGGACGCCCTTCACGAAACAATTTGAACCGAAGTCCGATTGTTGTAACCTTTTCATGAAATGAAACCTCTTTCTGTTGTTTTGCTAATGCTGCTCGCAGTGCCGTGTTTTGCCGCGGACTTGACGGGGAATTGGGCGGTTCGCGACCCCTTGCCCGACGGCACCTTTCGCACTACCTACCTGGATCTCCATCAGGAAGGCTCTCGCATAACCGGGTCGATTCGGGTCACTCAGTTTTATTACAAGATTGTCGAGGGCGCCGGTGGACCTGATGGATTCACGCTCACCGGGAGCATGATGGACGGAACCAATGAGCGCCGCGTGAAATACGAAGGCAAGCTTGTGGGTGATGAGTTGCACGTGGCCACGCGAAGGCGCCCCGATAGCGAGCTCATCCAGATGGTTGCTCACCTTGCTCCACCTGGCGAGGGCGCCTATCCCGCGCGCCTCCCGCCGCCGGTAATTCATAAGGTTCCCTACAACGGCCTTGCCAAAACGCCTCCCATGGGCTGGAACAGTTGGAATAAGTTCGCAGGCCGTGTGGATGACACCGCTGTGCGCTCGATGGCCGAAGCCATGGCCACCAACGGGATGAAGGATGCGGGCTATCAGTACATCAACATTGACGACACCTGGGAAGCGAGCCGCGACCTGCAAGGAAATATCACTACTAACAAAAAATTTCCGGATATGAAAGCTCTCGCCGACTACGTGCACAGCAAGGGTTTAAAGATCGGCATCTATTCTTCTCCCGGCCCCAATACCTGTGCCGGATACGAAGGCAGTTACGGCCACGAAGAACAGGACGCACGGACCTATGCGGCGTGGGGCATCGACTATCTGAAGTACGACTGGTGCGGCGCTCGCAATATTTATACCGATCAGGAAATGCAAGCCGTCTACCAGAAGATGGGTGATGCGCTTCTGACATCGGGGCGTCCTATTCTCTACAGCCTTTGTCAGTATGGCCGCGATGATGTGTGGAAGTGGGGACCCGAGGTAGGCGGCAATGCCTGGCGTACTACGGGAGACATTCGCGACACCTGGGACTCGATGACCAAGATCGGTTTTTCACAAGACGAACTGGCTGCGTGGGCTGCGCCGGGACATTGGAACGATCCGGACATGCTCGAAATCGGCAACGGCGGCATGACCGACGACGAATACCGAACGCACATGAGCCTGTGGTCCATTCTGGCTGCGCCTCTGCTCGCCGGAAACGATTTGCGAAACATGACCCCCACGATCCTGGAGATCCTCACCAACCGGGAAGTCATCGCCGTCGACCAGGACAAGGATGGCAAACAGGGCCGGCGCATTGCGAAATCCGGAGATCAAGAAGTCTGGGTGAAGCCACTGTCTGAAGGCGCGCAGGCCATTGGATTATTTAACCGCGGCGGCACGCCAGAAAAGAGCACAGTCAATTGGTCGGACCTGGGCCTGAAGACCGCCCCCGCGCACGCCCGAGATCTCTGGGCTCATAGCGATCTGAACCTGGGTGGAGCGGAATACTCGGTGACTGTGCCCGCCCACGGCGTGGTGATGCTTCGTATCGCGAAGTGAGCGCATGCAAGGGTTTGCGTTCAGGCAGGAATTGAGGTTGGCAAGGCCGTTCATTTGTCGCCGAAGTACACGCACGTCCTGCGTTGGCTAACATCTGAGTCTTGGACTCCCTATCAAACTCACTGAGTGGGTGCCGGCTGCCTTGGGAACAGGAGATACCATCACTGCTGAAAGACATTTTTCACGGAAGAAGTTTTGTGAGGTTCTGGGCGGGACACTCTTGTCGACACTCGCAAAGCCGAAACTTCTTTTCCCTGGCGCTAGGGATGCACGGCGTCCTGCGATCGACGTAGCCGCAATCGATCGGGCGCGCATTCTGCGCGCTGCGAGGCGATACCTGCGGGAGGCACCACTCACAATTACGTCTTTCCCCGCCGCGCGCAGCGCAGGAGGTAAGCATGATTATTCTTCCGAAGGCGACTATTGGTGGCCGGACCCCGCAAATCCTAGTGGTCCGTACGTCCAGCGCGACGGCTTGACCAATCCGGACAACTTTACCGATCACCGCCGCGCGCTCATTCGGTTAAGTGTCCAGATGCCGGCACTCTCCGCGGCGTGGCTGATCACCAAAGAGGAAAGCCATGCGGCACACGCTGCAGCGCATGTACGTGCCTGGTTTGTTGACGAAACAACGCGTATGAATCCGAATCTCGAATTTGCACAGGCGATTCACGGGCGGACTGCCGGCCGGGGCATTGGAATCATTGATACTGTGCATCTTGTTGAGGTGGCGCGCGCCGCTGCGGCGCTGGAAGGCTCGAAATCGTTTGCGAGTGGCGTAGGGGATAAGGTGAAGCGCTGGTTTTCCGAGTATCTCACCTGGTTGACGACTTCCCCGCACGGTATCGAAGAACGAGAAGCAAAGAATAATCATGGAACCTGCTGGGTTTTGCAGGTGACGGAGTTCGCGCGTTATACCGAAAACGCTGAGCTTGTGAGGTTCTGCCGAAAGCGGTTTACTTCTGTGCTCGTACGGAATCAGATCGCCCCAAACGGCAGCTTTCCCCTCGAGCTGGCGCGCACGAAGCCCTACGGGTATTCGTTGTTCAATCTCGACGCACTTGCCACCGCTTGCCACATTCTTTCCATCGGACGAGACTCTCTCTGGAAATTTGAATTGCCAGATGGCCGCGGCATGCGAAAGGCATTGGATTACATGTTTCCCTACATTGCAGCCAAGACGAGCTGGCCCCTGCCGGCTGATGTGCAATATTTTGATCAGTGGCCGGTGCGTCAGCCCAGCCTGCTCTTTGCGGGTCTCGGTCTTTCACGGATGGACTATCTAGAGCTATGGCGACGGCTCAATCCTGATCCAACCGTGGCCGAGGTCATCCGAAACTTCCCGATTCGGCAGCCTCTGCTCTGGCTGTTCGATAAAACACGCTCGATTCTTTAGGCCCTTTCTCCATCATCCACAGTCCTGCTCAACACCAACCGGATACTAACCGCTTCGTTGTCTACTGGAAGGACATCTGGTCGAGCTTGGCTCCCTTTTCCAGGTCTAATTAGCGATGCCTAGCACCATCCGCGAAATCTAAGTGTCTCTAATTTAGGGATTTGCGAGAGTTCGTTTTGTAATTTTGCTCCCGTAGCGGCTAATACCGAAGCGGTCCGACAGCAGCTTTCGTGCTTCCATCGGAGATCCATATATATAAATAATGACTTACGAGG
>MNDE01000106.1 GCA_001914785.1 Acidobacteria bacterium 13_2_20CM_57_17
CCATTGAAATAAGTCTTTCCGGCCTCCGGGTCACCGGTGAGCAGCTTCTCGACGGGATACTCACTTGGGACTCGCGCCGATCTTAATGCTTCCTCCGCGCGCGCGTGCAGATACGCGGCGATGTCGAGCACCTGCGGATCGGTCAGCGGCATCGCCGGCATGCCTTTGTCGGGGCGACCGAGACGAATGACTTCGCCAATCTTGTCGCCCTTCACGTCATGCGCCACAAGCGGCGAGCGAACCAGGTCAGGTCCCCGAGCGCCCGTGGCATCAGCGCCATGGCAGAATCCACAGGATTGCTGGAACTGTTTGTGTCCGCGCTCGATCGCAGGGTCTTGGGGAGCAGCCTGTGGTGCCTGTGGCCAAGCCGCGGAATTCCATAGGCCAAAGAAAAGAAAGATGGCCGCGCAAAGAATTGCGCCTTTGACAAGCGGTCCTCGCCGTGCAATCCGGTTCTTACGCATCTTCACTCCTCATTCTTCTGGTTTCCAGGCATGCCCGGCGCATTTTCTCACGCAACGGCCAACCACTCAAATCTAAATGGGCAGATACCACGGCTATTTTGATGCGGTCTATCGATTTCTCTTCTTGACAGCGAAACGCAATTCCATAATATGGCACGCGTGCCACATTACAAGACGAACGTTTCTCCGTACCGCGTGCAAGTTCTGGACCGCGCTTTGGCGGCGCTGGCGATATTGGCAAACAACTCGAGCGATTGCAGGCTGGCGGAACTTTGCCCCGCCCTTAAGCTCCATAAAAGCACGGTACACCGGCTGATGATGGTCCTGGAGCAGCATCGTCTGGTAGTGAAGAACCCAGAAACGGGTCGCTATCGTTTGGGCTAAGGCTCTACGAATTGGGATCAAGAGCGATTGACGGCCTCGATCTTCGCGGACGCGCGCGGCCCTATCTCGACCGCCTGCAAGATAAATTCGGCGAGACAGTATTTTTTTGTATTTTGGACGAGGGCCAGGTTTTTTACGTTGAAAAAGTAGAGTCCCAGCGGAGCGTGCGGACGGCCTGCACCGTGGGAAGCCGTGCGCCAGCGTATTGCACAGCGGTCGGCAAGGCCATGCTTGCGGAACTTCCGGACGCGGAGGTGAACAAAATCATCCACCGTTGGAAGTTGAAGCCGGTGACGCGCAATACAATCACTACGGCGAGCGCGTTGAAAGACGAATTAAAGGCTGCCCGGACACGGGGCTACGCCATCGATGACGAGGAGAAGGAGGAAGGACTGCGGTGCGTCGGCGCGGCCGTACGTTCGCATTCCGGAAAACTGGCTGCGGCCATGAGCATTTCTGGACCGGCGTTCCGGATGACCAAAGAACGAGTTCCGGAGATCGGCCAAGCAGTTATGCGGGCAGCGAACGAGCTGTCAGCGGAACTGGGGTATGAAGGTCGGCCGCTCGAAGTTGTGCGTAAGGCAGCGGGGCAGTCTGGCCTGCGCAGCGAGCCCGGCGAAAGCCGGCCCTTTTTCAGGGCTCAATAGAAGTGAGACGCTGTCTCGCAATGCAGTACGCATGGGATTGCGCTGCAGGGCATAACCGGGGTGGGAAGGGTAGATTCTTTATTTTTGAAAGGGGTGTTCTTGTGAGAACGCGACGGTCCAAATTAAAGCAATTTGTTCGCGGCAGCGAGTTTCCAAGGTTTGTCTTGAAGACGACCGTGTTTGCGTTAGCGGCCATGCTCGCGGCTTGCCTTATCGGCACGGCGGCGGCTCAGAGCATCTTCGGGCGTATCTCTGGAACTGTCACGGATGCGCAAGGCGGTGCGGTAGCGGGCGTGAAGATCACCATTGTTAATGAAGAGACAAAACTCGAAAGGCAAACGACCACGGATTCCAACGGGTACTATGTGGCGACCGATCTGCCTGTGGGCGTGTACAGTGTGACTGCCGAGCAATCCGGTTTTAAAACTATCAAAAAAACGGGAAACGATTTGGTGGCCGGCGCTCGTATGACCGTGGACTTGAACCTGGTGGTCGGAGAGATCTCGCAAAAGGTCGAAGTAGCCGCGACGGCAGAGACGATCAATACCACGTCCGGCGAACTGGCGCGAGTTATCGACACGAACCAAGTGCAAACCGTCGCGCTGAATGCGCGGAATTACATGCAGGTGCTTTCTCTTACACCCGGCACGGCCCTCACGGTGGACGACCAGCTTAGCTTGACCACCAGCTTGGCCATCAACAATCAGTCGGTGAACGGCAATCGTCCCGATTCGAATGCACTCTCCGTGGACGGCGGTTTCAACATGGATTCAGGCTCGAATGCCAGCCAAGTCAACAATGTGGGCATCGATTTCATTCGTGAAGTAGCTATTAAGTCGTCAAACTTTTCGTCGGAATACGGGCGAAACTCCGGCGCCTCGATTAACGTGGTGACGCGCAGCGGCGGTGACTCTTACCACGGAACGCTTTTTGAATTTATCCGAAATGAGAGACTCGATGCGAAAAACCCTGCCCCCGGAGCTCTGAAAACGCCTCTGCGGTTCAACGACTTCGGCTGGGACGTCGGCGGTCCCATCAAACGCGGCAAACTGTTTTTCTTCGCCGGTGAGGAATGGAAGAGGATACGCCTTACGGCCACGCCGCAAACAAGAACCGTTCCCACAGCCGCAGAGCTCACGGGCGACTTCAGCGCCCTGCTTGCTCTGCCGACCCCTGTGCAACTCCACGAGCCGGGCAAGCCCACCACGCCAATTCCCGGCAACCGCCTCGATCTCGATCCCAACACGCCGCTTACGACCGACGGCATCGCGATTGCCAAAATCTACAGCACCATGACGGCACTAGCCAGCGGGATTTCTCCTGTTATTCCTACGGGCGCCACGATTCCGATTGCCCTCAACGCGACCTTCCAGCCCAATAACCCGTTCAACTGGAGGCAGGATCTTGTTCGTCTCGATTATCGCCTCAACGACAAGCACAGTCTCTACGGGCGGTATTTGCACGATAACTTTGACCTGGTGGATGGTTTCGGAACCTTTGTCGACGGCGGAGTTTTGCCGACAACACCAACTCATCGCCTTCGCCCGGGGTACGGCATTCAACTCGGCGAAACCTGGCTGATTACGCCACAAATCGTGAACCAGGCCAAGATCAACGCCTCCTGGAACGGGCAGCGAATTCCACCGGCGGGTGTTAACTGGCAACGGGCCACCTACGGCTTTGCCTTCCCCCAACTGTTTCCGGGGGGAAGATTCCCAGACGGAATTCCGGACATCAGCGTCGCGTCCGGAGGAGGCATGCCCGCCATCTCGGGCACACAAGGACCTGACTTCTCGCTGCTATCGCCTACGGTAGATATCGCGCCTGCGGACGACATCACCTGGCAGAAAGGGCCTCATACCTTCAAGGCGGGAGTTTTGGTGGTCCGCAACCGCAAGGATCAGAACGGCCGGTCTAGATATAACGGCCAGGTTTCGTTTGACAGCGCCGCTACGAACTCAACGGGAACTGCATTGGCTGACGCCCTGTTGGGAAACTTTAGATCGTACACGGAGGCGTCGGATGATCCCATCGGACACTTCCGGTTCACGGACGTCGAAGCCTATGTCTACGACTCGTGGAAAGCTACTCGGGGCTTCAGCCTCGAGCTTGGCCTGAGATATCAGCACGCTGGACCAACCTACACACAAGCGAACAATATCGTGAGCTTTGACCCCAGCAAGTTCGATCCCACCCAGGCTGTCACGCTTAACACGAGCGGCAGCGCGATTGATACGACGAAAGGCGGCAATCGTCTCAATGGCTTGGTCCGCGCGGGCAACGGTGTACCTGCTGACCAACTTGTCCGCGTGCCCAACGGGAATAGTCCTGGGGTCCTGGCGGTGCCGGCAGGTGCGCCGCGCGGCTTCTACAATGCAGAGAACCTGTTCGGACCACGCTTCGGTTTCTCTTATTCTCCGTTCAGCGACAACCGCACGGCCATCCGCGGTGGCATTGGTCTCTTCTACGACAAACCCGAGGGCAACATCATTTTCTCGCAGCTCAACCTCCCTCCATTTATCCAATCCTCGACATTCCAGAATGGCAACATATCCAACCCTTCCGGCGGCGCCGCCGGGGCTGCGTCGCTCTTGGGGGTGTCTGCGATTGATCCTCATTTGAAGGTTGCGCGGACCACGAGTTACAGCCTGGGCGTACAACGCGAGATGCCGTGGGGCGTTCTTTTAGAGGCTTCATACGTTGGCAACGAGCAGCGGCACATATTACGTCAGCCGGACATCAATCTGCCGACGTTCGCACAGCTTCAGGCGAATGCGGCGCTTCCCACTCCGTTGCCACTGAACCGGCTGCGGCCGTACCAGGGATACTTGTCGATTAGGATGTATCTAAGCGACAGTACGGCCAACTATGATGCGTTCCAGGTTTACGCAACGAAGCGCAAGGGCGACTTCATGACCACGGTCAGTTACACGTGGTCGAAAACGCTGGCCGACTCCAGCGCTCTGGGCGCAAACCCCGACAATTGGCGCGATCGACGGTACAACTATGGCGTAGCGGATTTTGACCGCAGGCACGTCTTCGCCACAACTTATTTCTACGACTCTCCGCTGTTCCGGCATCGGGGTGGGTTCGTCGGCACTGCACTCGGCGGCTGGCAATTGAGCGGCATAACACGAGTACAATCCGGACCGCCCATTACCATCCTAGCGAACTTCCGGCTAGCTGATTCCCCACTTGGCAATACGACCGTAAATGGGCGGCGCGCGAATCGTGTTGCAGGAGTTTCGCTTGCCCCGACAGTCGCAGGCCAATGGTTCAATCCCGCTGCTTTTGCTAACCCCTCGCCCACAAGCCCGGGAACAGACGGCGTGGGCGACTTTACCGGCCCGCACGTTTTCGTGACGGATCTTTCGTTGCGCAAATACTTCAAATTACCCAGAGAAAATATGGGCCTAATGTTCGAGTCAGACTTCTTCAATATTTTCAACCGCGCGAACTATTCGCTGGGCAGCCTGGGCAACGCGTCATTGACGGTCGGGTCCGGAAACTTCGGAAGCTTTGGAAGCGCCAGCAACCCGCGCAATGTGCAGTTTGGATTGAAGTTTAACTTCTGAGTGAAGTGGCCCGGAGCGGAAATCGGCTTTCCGCTCCGGAAGCCCGCACATTCTGGTGCCACACACTCTCTCCCGAGCTGAAGGTGTCTCGTTTGCACCGGGAATCGCAAAGAGTTGGGAGATCACACTGTCTGTCCAGTAAAGGCAAATCGAAAGGACTACCTTTCGAGCGCAGCGCGGTCCCAATTGCCAAGCGTTGCCGCGGCTTCGTAGGTGCTTTGGCAAAATTCGAGTAACGACGCCGTCGGTGACTCGGCCTTGCGCACATCGTCGTACATCAGCAGGAATTCGCCGAGCTGCCGGTCGTAAAATGCGGCATTCGGACGGACACGCTTGTCTTTGAATCCCTGCGGCTCGGGAGCCGCGTACGAATAGAACGCCGCACCCTCGACGCTTCCGCCACCAGGCCAAAATCCAACACTGCTCACTTCGTGCGAATAGGCTTCTCGAGTCATAGCGTCGGCGCCGGGCCGCTCCGGCGCGCGGCGTCCTGAAAACCGTGTCACCGCAAGATCGAAACTTCCCCAGAAGAAGTGAACAGGACTGGACTTGCCTACGAAACTCGCCCTGAAGTGGTTAAAAACCGTGTCCACGGATAACAGTATCCGCCAGAGCTTCTCGACCGGCGCGCGGTCGTACGAGGCGTGCACGCGATCCTGATCAAGGGGAATCGGATTGGGGATTTCGACCGGCATCCTCCAGATTTTGGCTTCAATTTCGGCCGACCGAAGCAATTCCATGAATTGCTCGTAGAACTCGGCGACTGAGCGTGGCTCCAAGGGGAGTGTCTTCACCAGTCCGTCATTCGTCTCCAGCACAAGCTGATGCCGTATGAAGTCAAACCTTAGCTCGAACGCTCTCCTGCCATAGGGAATGCGAGTTGTCGTCAGACCGCGAGCCGTTACGTACAACGGAACATTCCACCAGTGGTTCACAAGCGGCGTCAGACGCAGGCGGACCTTGCCAACGATTTGCGTCCACATGTGCAGCGTCGCGTAGGTTTCTTTCCATGAATCAAGCGGAAGAGCGGGCCAGCATTCCGGCTGATCGGTGGCGTGAACCATGGTCACCTCGTCGATGTTCCAGTCGCGATTTGCCCAGTAGTCACAGAAACTTAACCAATGCGCCGGTGGTTTCCTTGGGCCGCTCCTCCAGCACCCAATGGCCCGTATCCTTAAGCACCACGACCGTCACATCCGTGGCGACCAACTTCATCTGCTGCCCCAATGCGTCTCCCAGCGACTTCTCGCCGCCAATCGCAAGGACCGGCATGGTCAGCTTGGTCTGAGAAAGTTCCGCAAAATCTTTGGCTGCCTGCTGAAAGGAAACGAAATAAGCCCAACCCGCGCGCATTCGCCCTGGACGAGCGTAAGCCGCCGCATAAGCTACGCGATCAGCTTCTGGAATTGAATGAGTCTTGTCGGCAGCGAAGTTGTTCCAGAAATGTTCAAAGTAAATGCGCTCGCGCCCACGCACTAGCTCCTCCGGCGTCGGACCGTTAAAACGGAAGTGCCAGATGGCGGGGTTGTTGTATACGGCTTCCCATCCCGGGACACCTGGGAGAAACGCGTCCATCACCACCAATTTTTCCACCTCCGACGGGAATTGAGCGGCATACGCATAGGCAACCATCAGCCCGATGTCGTGTCCGACGACTCGCACTTTCGCAACTCCGAGTGATTTGGCAAGGGCGTGGATGCGGGTGGCGGCGGTCTTCATGTCCAGACCATCGGCCGGAATGGAAGACTCACCAATCCCCGGCAGATCCGGCGCAATCACCGTAAATTTCTCGCCTAGAACAGGCAATATCGGCGTCCACATGCGAGAGGTCTCCGCATACCCGTGCAGCAGGATCAGCGGCGTGCCATGGCCGCCCGTGGTGTAATGAAGCTTGACACCCTCGACCTCAGCCACCCGCGAGACGAACTGCTGGTCTGCCGCTTCTGCGCATGCCATTCCCGAAAGCGAGGAAGAAACTAGAAGCATGCAAAGCAGCCAAGCAAACCTTCTAAAGTCAAAGCTATCTTTCATGTGCTCTCCTATGGAACTCGGTTAGTGTTTTTCCTGAACCGAAGCCGTTAATGACACGGGTTGCCAGACCTACTCGCCTGCCCTGGCTGCCAATGTTTCTACGACGGCGATATTCTGCATCAGCTCTTGTGGGAGAGCGTGACGGTCCCTCAAGTACTCCGGACTGTTATACGAAATCCAAACTTTACTTTGAGCGTCCTCCCAGACCAAGATTTTCAGAGGGAGATCGATGGCGATGCTGGGAGCGGTTAGCATGAGAGGCGTTCCCGCTTGGGACTGCCGAAGATCAGCAGCTTGGTGGGACGCATCTTCATTCCCACCTTTTCCGCTTCCCCGCTGTGGTCGATTAGGGCAAAAAGAGCGACTCCTTTGGATTGCAAAATATTCTTGAGTTTTTCCACGGTCTGCTCAACCGAGTGATTGCTGAGCTTGCTGATGAATCCGTTGCTTGTTTCAGGTGCTGTCCTGCTTGTTGCCGGTGGCATAGTATTCTCCTCGATGTCTTGGGAATGAATGTTCGCAGAACCGCGTACGGAGACAAGTAGATCGCCATAACGAGTCCGACCAGCGCCAGCAATAAGGCTGGACAGCTTGGGTCAACGAACCAGAACCTGCTGGCTCACCTTGGTCCAATTCCCGAACCAATCGAACATGCCCTCCAAGCAGACGAGAGATTCACGACCATTCCCCCGCGATTAGCGCCGCGCATAACAAAAGCGAGACTCCGTAAGACGGTGCTGAAGGAGTGTCGTCGATGAGCCGGAGTTGCTCCGGCTGGCATGGAGGGCACAAACAATCCTCCACAGATAATCTCGCTTGCTCAGACTGCGTGGGCCGCTTCCACCGGGAAGCGCTTGCCTGCGAAAACGCCAAGCACAATAAAAACCAACATGACCACGACTTGCGTCCCAAGGAACGGCGGCTCTGATTGCGTTGGCGCCAGCGCTTTCAGCGCGGGAACCTTCATGAAAAGCTGGGCGACCAAAACGAAAACGTTGAGATAAAGAGCGATCACAGAGCCGATGACGTATGTGAGCCGCCATGGACCCGCCAGACGAAAAACATATAGCGCCGGAATCGCCACTGCTAAAACGATCAGGGAGACGATGCCGACGGCGTGCGAAGGCAAGAATTTATGGAACGGAAATAGGAATCCGGTCACACTCGTTAGTACCGTCGTCACTAAAAAAACCGCGGTCCAGCCGTTGCTCCGCTTCGCGCTCAGGAACCCAGCTAGGACGACGAATCCCGACAGGATTCCCACCAAGCTCAACGCCACATGAAAGAGAGTAAATGCCGTTAAGATCATAACGTTCTCCTTTTCTCCGCTTTGCGGATTCCCCAGACTATGATCCCCCAAGTTGACGACCCGCTGCGAACGGAACGAGCACCCTGTCCACTCGCAAACCGGCGGGTCGCCTTTAGGCTGGCGCAATCCTCAATCACGCCGCCGCTGTAGTGGCTGCACCTTTCAGGAACCTCAGTAAGTCGGCGTTAATCGTATCGGCCTCCGTCGTCGGCATGCCGTGCGGAAAGCTCTTGTAGGTTTTCAACGTGCTATTTCTCAGCAATTTTGCCGACAGGGGCGCAGAGTCGGCATAAGGCACGATCTGATCGTCATCGCCATGCATCACCAGGACCGGCACAGTGATCTTCTTCAGGTCTTCGGTGAAGTCCGTCTGGGAGAAGGCAACGATGCCGTCATAGTGCGCCTTGGCGCCTCCCATCATCCCCTGGCGCCACCAATTCCAGAGCACCGCCTGAGAGGGTTTCGCACCAGGCCGGTTGTAACCATAGAACGGCCCAGCCGCCACATCGCGATAGAACTGGGCTCGGTTGGCGGCGAGCTGCGCCTGAAGCCCATCGAACACCTCTTTCGGCAGCCCGCCCGGATTGGCCGCCGTCTTTACCATCAACGGCGGTACCGCGCTGATGATCGCCGCTTTTGCCACCCGGCTTTCGCCGTGGCGCGCTATGTAGTGCACCACTTCGCCGCCGCCGGTCGAGTGGCCAACATGCACCGCTTCCTTGAGGCCGAGATGGGCGGTCAGCGTCGCCAGGTCGTCGGCGTAATGATCCATGTCATGGCCGTCGGCGGTCTGGGAGGAACGGCCATGTCCGCGACGGTCGTGGGCTATGACGCGATAGCCATGATTGAGGAAGAACAGCATCTGCGTGTCCCAGTCGTCCGCGCTCAGCGGCCAACCGTGTGAGAAGACAATCGGCTGACCGGTTCCCCAATCCTTGTAATAGATCTGTGTGCCATCTTTGGTCGTAATTGTCGCCATGGTATGTCCTCCTTGATTGCTGCCCTATCCTTTGGAAAGAAATAGCCCCAATAAGACTCCATTAACGATCGCTTATTGTCTCTGACAAAAAACCACGTCCGCGATGGAGCGATGCTTGATTTGTCCAACATCGTGTGGCCCCTGTCAACTGCGGCTTGTTCTCGCGTCGCGCTACGCGAGTCCAATTCCCGGGAACACATCACGAGATAGAATGGCTCTTGGGTGTCACCTTAGCGGTGGCTCATACTAGCACTTTCCGTTGACGGAGACCTCGTCAAAACAAACTGACGTCTGGAGTGAGTCCTAGAAGCAGCACTGGAAGCAATCGAGCCTAGCGCCCTTTGGCGCGGTCCCCCCTGAGGGCCATGCAAGTCGAAGACGCCTTGGCAACCAGGTGGCCGCCTTCATCCGTGATTTCACACTCCGTGTAACCAATGGTCTTGCCCCGTCGCACGACTTTACCCTCGGCCTTCAGATTAGCCTTCCACACGGGCCGGAAGAAATTGATCTTCAATTCCACCGTTGTGAAGGATTCTTCCGGCGCCAGCGTGCTCGCAAACGCCATTCCCATAGCCGCGTCGGCAATGTCACAAAGAATTCCGCCGTGCAGCGTCCCCATAGGATTGGCGTGTTGTGGTCCGGCTGCCAAGGTGACCGTAGCTCGCCCATCAGCAATTTCTTTCGCTTTGAATCCAATCAGACGTGCCACCGGCACGTCATTCGTCTTCGCACGTGTCCTAGAATCTAGCTTCAACGGAATCTTGGGAGCACTCATGATTTTTCACCCTAGCCTTGGATTCCTTTGCGCGAACGTTCGTTTCGAGATATTCCGCGAGATGCCCGGCAGGCAAAATCAAGGGCGTCCGCCCTCCGCCGTAGCCTGCTTACCATCAACCCTCCTTCGTATGGTCATTAATCGAGCCTGCCTGATGAATAGAATCTGTGGCAGCTTCGCCGGTGATCAGGCGCGCGCCACGGCTGAAGGTCAGGTATTCAAATCCCCACTGGATGAAAACGATGATGCGGCTCTGAAACTCCACAGTGTAAATTAAGTGGATGAACAGCCACATCAGCCAGGCCAGCAGCCCGGAAACGTGGATGCCGAAAATGTTTGCAACCGCGGCCGCGCGCCCGATCACTGCCATCTCGCCCTTGTTGAAATAATGAAATGGCGGCGGCACTCGCTTCCCTTCCGCGCGCGCGCGGATAACTTTTGCAGCGTACGCTCCGCCCTGCATCGCCACTTGCGCTACGCCGGGCAGCGGCGCGCCTTTCTCGTCGACAGCGTGAGCAAGGTCGCCAATGATGAAAATGTCCGGGAAATTGGGGATGGTCAAGTCGCGATTCACCTTGATTCGGCCGCTGCGGTCCGATTCTGACTTTGTGCGCTCGGCAAGTTTTCTGCCAACAGGCGTGGCCATGACTCCGCCGGCCCAGAGCACCGTGTTCGCCGCCAGTTTCTCGCTCGAATCACCCCGCTTGAACGTAACCCCCGCACCGTCAATGTTCGTCACCATCACGCCTTTGATCACTTCCACGCCGAGGCGTGTGACCAATTTTTCCGCTTTGGCCGACAGATCTTCCGGGAAAGGGCCCAGAACTCTAGGAGCTCCTTCCATCAGAATGATTCGCGCTTTCTGCGGGTCGATTCTGCGAAAATCGTGCCGCAGCGTCTCGCGAGCGATCTCCGCCAGAGCTCCGGAGAGCTCAAGCCCCGTGGCGCCGGCTCCAACGATGACGAACGTGAGCCACGCGCGCGCTTCTTCCGGTGTAGCGGCACGCTCGGCCCGTTCGAACGCGTACAGAATCTTGTGGCGGATTGCCGTAGCTTCCTCGACGGACTTCAGGCTCGGCGCCCACTGCCGCCAGGAATCATTTCCGTAATAAGACGTCTGCGTCCCCGTGGCCACAATCAGCGAGTCATATTCGAACGAAGCGCCGTCGCGCAAGATAACGCGTTTTGCATGCGGATCAATGTCCACGGCCTCCCCCAGAAGAACCTGGGTGTTTTTCTGTTTGCTCAGGACGCCGCGCAGCGGAGCTGCGATCTCTCCTGGAGACAGTGAACCCGTGGCCACTTGGTACAGCAGCGGCTGAAAAAGATGAAAATTCCGGCGATCAATCAGCGTGACTTCGACCGGCGCGCGCTTCAATTTTTGCGCGGCAGCCAGTCCGCCGAATCCGCCGCCAAGAATAACGACTCGATGCTTTTTGTCCATGCACGCCGCTCCCCCGAACGCAACCTCACCCACTCCGGTATCATCTCATTTAGTGTGATTTTCTCGCGAGTGATGCGGGGGGTTGGCCTGCGAATTCCCGGTCTTTTCGTTGCTTTCTCCGTGCTCTTCGCGAAAGCGTGGCCAAATGCGTATTCAAAATCCTAACGCCAGATTTCAGCTTCAGAAAAACACGCTGCGCTTTCTTTGCTCGGTGCTGATCAAGAGCGGAACGCGCATTGAGATTTGCAAATTGCTCGACCCCGGCGTCTTTGACGATCCTCTGCAACGTGTGATGTTTGAAGAAATACGCGAGCTGGGATCGATCGATTCCCGCCGCTTGCGGGAACTCTTGCCGGCGCGCGTGACCAACCGCGGCTTTCCAGACTTCGACCTGAACGAATTCCTCGCTCCACACGAAGTCGGCGAAAAAGAGATCGACCAGCTTTTTGAGAGCGCGCTGCAGCTTCTCGATCTCAGCCATCCAGACGAAGGGCTTTCCGTGGAATAATGGACCAACTTTGCCATGACTACGGCCGCCCGGCGTTCCTTAATCCTGATTGAAGCTCTCGCTTTCTCCGCTTACGTTGCTTGGTACATCTGGCAGCTTCAGGCGTTCGCTCGGTCGTTGTGGCTGGTGTTCCCCGTCTGGATGCTTGCCAGTTTCATTGTGCACCGCGATACGCCGAAGACCCTCGGATGGCGAGCCGACAATTTGTGGCTCGCTACTAAGCGCTCGGCGTTGGTCTTTCTGCCGTGTATCGCCGCGCTCTGCCTTGTAGGAATTCTTCTGGGCACCATGCACAGTCCGGCTCACCGCCTCCTAATGCCGAATCGTTTTTTTGGCTACATGGCGTTTTGCCTGCTCCAGCAGGTGGGATTGAATTCCTATTCCACGAACCGGCTCCTCGGCGCAATCGATAGCCCTGCGCTTGCTTCGCTGCTCGCCGGCGCAATTTTTGCTGCCCTTCATTGGCCGAATCCCGTCCTGGTTCCGCTTACCTTCATTGGTGGAGTTGCCATGGCGTGGCTCTTTGCGCGCGAGCGCAACATCATCCCGCTCGCCATCTGCCAAGGAATTCTGGGCACTTTAGTTTGGTGGGCGTTTCCGATCGCGTGGCATCATGCCATGCGTGTAGGCCCGGGTTTCTATCACTTTCAGCCGCGATAAGTGGAGCGGCAGGGCCTACAAATTCAAATGGCCGTAGGCTTTCGTCGTCGCTGTCCCGCTTTGCTTTGGCCAATGCTTCCCTTTTGCATCGTTCTTCCACACGCCCGGGATCGCGAGCCCGCATTTCAGGCAAGCACCATTCTTGACGCGATTCTCCAGCACGTCGTGCCAAGACCGACGGACCAACAATTCCCCGCAATGCGGACAATAGGTGTTCGCGCCGTCGCTGTAGATATTTCCCTCATAAACGTAGCGCAACCCGGCTTCTAGCGCGATTTGCCGCGCATCATCCAGCGTCTTCGGCGGCGTGCGCGGCTTGTCCTGCAGCTTGAAGTCCGGATGAAACGCTGTGAAATGCAGCGGCACATCCGGCCCGAGATGAGTCAGAATCCACTCGGCAAGCTTTCGCGTTTCGGCGGGATCGTCGTTCAGAGTCGGAATCATCAGGTTGGTGATCTCGAACCAGACCGGCGTTTCCTTCTTTAGCCAAGCCAATGTCTCCAGCACCGGCTGAAGGTGCGTCAGCGTAATCTTCCCGTAGAAATTCTCGGTAAACGCCTTAAGGTCCACATTCGCCGCGTCGATGTGATCGTAGATATCGTGGAACGCGTCGTAGGTGATATACCCGTTCGTGACCATCACCGTTTTCAACCCATAGCCCCTGGCAGCTCTGCAAATGTCGATGATGTACTCGCCCCAAATCGTCGGCTCGTTGTACGTGAACGCGATGGAATCACATCCGTACTTCAAAGCTAGCAGCGGCACATCTTCCGGCGGAACATTCTGCGAACGCACTTGATCGGACCGCGACTTGGAGATGTCCCAGTTTTGGCAGAAGAAACAGCCCATGTTGCAGCCCGCCGTGCCCATGCTGAACACGCGCGTGCCCGGCAAAAAATGATTCAGTGGCTTTTTTTCGATGGGATCGACTTGCAGTGCGGCCGGGGAACCATAACCGAGGCTATACAATTTTCCGTCTTGATTGATGCGGATGAAGCAGAAGCCGGCTTGACCTGACCCGATGTGACAATGTCGCGGACAAAGATAGCAGTGAACTCGCCCGTTCGGCTCCGCATCCCACCAGCACGCTTCGTGCAGTTGTTCTGTCTTCTGGAGGATCTTCAGCTCTTCCATGGATCCTCCTCCCCAAAAGTATTATACCTCCGGGCAAAGAACCCCGCGCGAGTCATTCCAACTTGTTGAGGAGTGCGTTCGACCTTCAGGCGTGGCGCCGGCGCTGGATGCGATTTCTTTCCGCGGCCCAATTCACAAACCGTTCCATGTGTTCGCGGTATTTCCAGGCAAGATGAAAAAACTTGCTGGCCGTCAAATTCGTGGCTTCCTTCCCGAGGAACGTCTCAAACCGCCAGCGGATGTAAGGACTTTCCCAAGGCCTGAATCGATAGCCCCGAGCTGCATTCCAGTAGTACTGCACCGTCTTGAACATTTCTTGCGCCATGGGCGAATCGCCCAGCCCTCTTGGTCAAGACTCTAGCTTCCAGCCGCCGGAGTCGAAAGATGCTCGTGAACCAGCACCCAGTTCGCCCCGCGCTTCTCCCAAATCCCGGTATACCGGAGTTCCATCTCCGTAGTCTTACCGTCTTTTGATTTTTCCATCAAATGCATTGGCACCGTCATCCACGCGACCGTCCCGCGGCGGTTCACTTTTAAGTCCTTACCCGCCGTCAGCTTGATCTCCGCCGCGCCTTCCAAAAACTCCTTCTGCACGCCGTCGTGATACTCCTTCCAACTATGATACGAAAACGGCGCCACATCATAAAATACAAGTCCATCTTCCTTGGCGTAGAACTTCGCTGGAGCATCCGCGTTTCCCGTGCTCCAGGCCGCGCAATAGCTATCGATGAGCTTGCGAAATGTGGCATCGTCCGTGGCCTTCTGTTGCGCCCGCGCGCCAACAAAAGTCAGCAATGCGCCAACGATTGCCATCACAACGTACAGCAGCCACCGCCATCGCTCAGAATGATTACGTGCGGCACTGCCCATGGAAACGGAAGCCGTCATTCCATATCTCCTGGCAACCTGGAACAAGACTCTTCAGGTGGAGGTCCTAAAGCGTGCCGCTTACCGTATTGCGAATTTGCTCATTTTGCAAGCGTTCATATTGGTTCAGCCCGAATTGATGGATTCTTGGCCGCTACTGCCCCTCTCCCACCCACCGTTTGCCGGTAAATCCCCTCACTTGGCCGAATCTTGGATGCGCTCCCATGGAGCCACCCGTATTCTCGCATCGGGACAAGGAAATGGCCCTCCAGGAGGCTAACATGGCGGCGCGGCAAGCATCCTCAAACAGCCTGAAATCCATCGCCGGAGCGCTTCTCCTCGCGCTCGGCGTGGCATTCCTCTTCGGCAATCTGGAGGGGATAGCCGCCTGCATCAACAACTTTGCCGGCATTTCAGCGCACGAAGCTCTCGGAATCGTTCCTGCGCTCGGCCTCGCCGGAATGCAAGCCGTGCAGGCGTATACCTTCGATCGCGACGCCTTCCTGTCGGGTCTTCGTCAGAACTTGGTATCATTCTGGCCACTCCTAGTTGTCACTATCGGAGCGGGATTACTGAAAAGCGGACTCGACGGCCGTCTTGTGCGACGCCGCGCTAGAGCGTGCTCTTCCGCAACGGAACTGCACTCATGAGCGCGAGAGATTACGGGCGCCACCGGAACCACAGGAGAAGCATGTGAGCGACGAAAAAAGTTTTGACCCGAAAAAGTTCAAGGATGAACTTCACGACCAGATTCATCGTACTATTCGTTCGCGCTTCCAGAGCGATGACCCGAAACAGGGATCGCGGCGTAGCCCCATGGTCGTCGGCATAGACCTTCGCGGTCGCGGCCGCGGCGGCATCGTGATGGGCGGCATCTTCATTTTGATCGGCCTTGCCTTTCTTCTCGATCACCTGGGAGTCATTTCCATCGGCAGCCTCTGGCGGTTCTGGCCCCTGCTCATCGTTTTCGCTGGCGTCATGAACGTTCTGTCTCAACGACGTGCCTGGGGAGTTCTTCTGATGTTTGCGGGCGTCGTTCTGGAACTAAATGAACTGGGCATCACCCACTTTGGCTGGGCTGCCTTTTGGCCCATGATGCTCATTGCCCTCGGACTCTTTATCATGTGGGGCTCATCTCAATGGAGCTCGAGAACCCCTGCTCCCACTTCGGGAACAGGGGATCCCCGCACCACGCTGAACGAGGCCGTCGTCTTCGGCGGACTGGAGCGCCGCATGACCAGCCAGGATTTTCAAGGCGGAGACATCACCGCCATTTTTGGCGGCGTCGAGCTGGATCTCACTGAGGCCAACATCCAAGGGACCGAAGCCACTTTGGCAATCACCGCCATCTTCGGCGGCGTGGAAGTGCGCATCCCCTCCACCTGGCAGGTGGCTTTTCGCGGCGCTCCCATTTTTGGTGGAATCGAAGATAAGACGCGCACCGCCCGAGTGAACGATCCCACGAACTCCAGCCTCAAAGTGCTGGTGATCACCGGTGCGGTCATCTTCGGCGGCTTGGAAATCAAGAACTGAGCCCCTCCGATGCACCCGCTGCTCACCCGAAACCGCCTGGGACTTTACCTGCTCGCTTGGGTCCCGCTTGCCGCCACGTCGGCCTACGTCCTGGTCACTCGCGGGGGGCTCGGCTGGCTGCAAGCAACTGCTCTCGCTGTAGCGGTGTTTCTGTTCTACGCTTTCCTCTGTCTCTCGGCCTGGTATCCCTGTCGCGCTACTCCTCTGGGCAAAGTCAGTTTCGTCCGCTTGCTACTGACTCATTTGAGCGCTGCCGTGCTAATCAGTTTCGCCTGGACCCAGGCCGGCGCGGCGCTTTCCTACGCCATTCTCAGCCCGGAAAAATTCGAGGCCATCAGGACCCAGTTCCGGCCCCAACTGAACTCCATCTTCACCATCGGCGTCCTTCTCTACTTGCTTTCGGTCGCTTTCCACTACGTCCTCATCGCCATGGAAGACTCGCGCCACGCGGAAGCGCAAGCAGTCGAAGCACGCGTCCTGGCTCGCGATGCCGAATTGAAAGCGCTCAAGGCCCAGGTGAATCCTCACTTTCTTTTCAACAGCCTCAACTCCATCAGCGCGCTCACCAGTGTTGATCCGGCCAAGGCTCGCGAAATGTGCATCCTGCTCGCCGAGTTTCTGCGCATGACTCTGGGCCTCGGCGAAAAAAACACGATTCGCCTCTCCGAGGAGCTTGCCTTGCTCGAGCGCTTCCTAGCCATTGAGAAAGTACGCTTCGGCGCCAGGCTGCGCGTCGAAGAAGCCATTCAGGACGAGTCCAAGGCTCTCCTGATTCCTCCGCTCCTGCTGCAGCCTCTGGTAGAGAACGCCGTGATGCACGGAATCGCCAATCTGCCGGACGGCGGAACCATTCGCGTGGCTTCGCAGTGTCAGGACGGGCGGCTTTCCATCACCATCGAAAATTCGTTTGATGCCGAGTCCACTTCCGCCCGCCGCGGCGGCCTCGGCCTGCTCAATGTGCGCCGGCGCCTCGAAGGCCGCTACGAGAAACAATCCAGCATGCAAGTGAATACGGACGGAGACCGTTTTCGCGTCCAATTGTCGCTCCCCGCGGAATCAGGAGCGTCCCAAAAGTGACCGCGCCCGGCAAAAAGATTCGCGCGCTCATCGTGGACGACGAGGAACTCGCTCGCCAGGTTATTCGCGAGCTCCTGCAATCCCACCCCGAAGTTGAAATTCTTGCGGAGTGCGCCAACGGTTTCGAGGCTGCCAAAGCTTTCGCGGAACACCAGCCGGACTTGATCTTCCTCGACGTGCAGATGCCCAAGCTGACAGGATTCGACGTGCTGGAGCTGATCGGCACGGACGTCTCCGTGATCTTCACCACCGCCTACGATCAGTACGCGATGCGCGCGTTTGAGGTGCATGCCGTTGACTATTTGTTGAAGCCCATCGGGCGCGAACGCTTTGAAGCCGCGCTGGAACGAGCTAAGAGCCGCCTGGGCACCAGGCTGCCGTCGCCGTACGATCTCGCTGCCACTGCTCGGCCCCCGCAGCAATTTATGGAACGCCTCGTGGTGAAGGACGGCACAAAGGTTACGCTGATTCCTGTTGCCAAGCTCGACTACGCGGAGGCTCAGGACGATTATGTGGCGCTGGCCACTCAGGGCAAGAAGCATCTCAAGCAGCAAACCATCGCCGCTCTCGAAATGGGCCTCAACCCGGACTGCTTCGTGCGCATCCACCGCTCTTACATTGTGAATCTCGAGCGCGTTGTGCGCATCGAACCCTATGGCAAAGACAGCCGCTTGGCGATTCTCACCGACGGTACCCGCTTGCCGGTCAGCCGCGCCGGCTACTCCCGCCTCAAAGCTCTCCTCGACGAGCGCCCTTCGCGATGAACGCCCTTCTCGATAAACGATGTTAACTTCTTTCCGTAAGCAGGCTAACAGCCTATATTGGTCCGTGAACACACTTGGACAATCGGATGCAGCGATGAAAACGGAAGCACAAAAGATCGTGCAGGCAATGACGCCGGCCCAGAAATTGCGGGCCGCCGAACGCCTGTATTATTCCGCCCGGGAACTAAAGGCGGCTGCCTTTTAGAATCAACATTTACACACCCCTCCCGTAACTGTTTATTCTAAACCACTTACACAAATCCTAAGTCCTTTAAATGCAACATTTACAAGAAACACGGGGGGCTTAGGACCTCAGGCTAACAGGAAATCTCCGGCGCTGAGAACCAAAAACTTAGAACTAACAGCCTACAACTCCCTCAGGCTCTGAGACGTCGGACCCAAATGCGACTCGTGGCAGGCTTGCCCAGGTGCATCGTCTTCCCATTGGAACGCAGCGTCATTGTCTCGTCGTACTCGCGTTTCAGCACTTCTACCGTCGTCGACGGCCGCAAGTGCAGCCCTTCGAGGAATTCCAAAAACTGCGCATCCTTCTCGTATACGCAGAGAATCTCGCCCGCTTCCTTGGCCCGCAGATCGGCGAGCAGCACCGCGCCTTCTTTGCGAAGCTGCGCGATTCCCCCGCGCATGGGGACGCCATGCGGGCAGCTTTTCTTGTCGCCGAATCGCTTGAGCAGTAACGCTTCTACTTCCGTAGAAATCGCGTGTTCCAGCCGCTCGGCCTCGTCGTGAGCCTTCGCCCACGACAGCCCGATCACTTCTGTTAATAGCATCTCCGCGAGCTGGTGTCTCAGCGCAAGATGTTCTGCTTTCTTGCGGCCTTTCTGCGTCAGATCGATTCGCCCGCTCCGCTCCACGCGGACGTGGCCATCGCGCGTCATGCGTTTCAACGCCGCAGTCACGGCTGGGGGAGTCACTTTCAATTCCTCGGCGAGCCGCGCGCTGATGGGCATCTGGTCCTCCTCCAGCATCTCCCAGATGGCCTTCAGATAGTCTTCTTGCGATACGCTTGTTTTTTCTCGCTGCAACGCCACTCCTATCTGGTCGTGGTCTTTTGCTGCCGTTTCGCTCGCAAGCCCTCGGCCAGTTGGTTCACGCGCCGTCGGATGCCTTCGAAGACGCGCTGATATGTTTCCGCCGGGCGGCCGTACGGGTCTTGCACCATCCAGTCTTCGACTTTTTCGTGACGCCTAAAGGCTTCTTCACTCGGCTGTCCTGTCATGTTGATGATGACGTCCGCGGCTTCGGCGGCTTCGCGCGTGAACGCATCGGAAGTCAATCCGTTTGCGGAGTAGCCATTCTGTAGCAGTGTTTGCTTGGTCTGTTCGGCAATGAATCCCAGAGGGCTCAGCCCCGCGCTGGAAGCATCGATCACATCAGCGGCGTCGTAGCGCGCGATCGCTTCCGCCATCGGACTCCGGCACGAGTTGCCAATGCACACGAAGAGCACCTTCGTCCGGCTGGAATGCCGGGTACCGGGATCTGTCTTCTTTTCTTTCCCCACGATTAGGACTTTGCGCTGCCCGCCGCTTGACTCGCCCCCGCCGCGACCAGGCTGAGGAAATGTTCATGCACAGTGGTGTCGTCTGTCAATTCGGGATGAAACGTGGCAGCCATGATCTGGCTCCGCTGCACCAGCGCAGGCTTGCCAGCGTACTCCGCGAGAATCTTCAGGCTTGGTCCCGCGCGCTCAATGATGGGTCCGCGGATAAAAACCATTTCGAGCGGTTCGCTTTTCAATTTCGTGGGCCCGCTGACCACGTCGCTCGCGATCTGCCGCCCATACGCATTTCGCAGCACCGTCATGTCCAAAAGCTTCAAGGAATCTTGTTCGGGATTCTGCACTTCTGTTGCGAGAAGGATTGCTCCGGCGCAAGTTCCGAAAATGGCTCCTCCCTGCTTCGCGAATTTCTCGATCGCGTCCGCCAGGCCCTCTTCCCGCAGGAATTGCAACTGCGTTGTGCTCTCCCCGCCCGGCAGAATCAAACCGTCACAGCCTTCGAGCTGAGCAGGAGTTCGTATCTCCGCCGTTTCCACGCCGAGCCGCTCCAGCATCGCGGCGTGCGCTTCAAAATCACCTTGAACCGCCAGAATTCCAATTTTCACTCACGTACTCCACGTTTTCCTTGCAGGGGGCGGCATGCTGCGCCCTCGCCCCCAGGAGGAAAACTCTTGACGGACGCTTACCACCCGCGCGTCGAAAGCATGTCCTTCTCTTCCATCTGACGCACGTCGAGTCCCCGCATGGCTTCGCCCAGTTCTTCGTGCGCTTCGAGAACGGCTTTCGCATCTTCGAAATGTGTCGCCGCTTTCACCACTGCCTTCGCGCGCGTCTCAGGATCGCTGGACTTGAAAATCCCCGATCCAACGAATACCGCTTCCGCGCCCAGACGACGCACTAGCGCCGCGTCGGCCGGAGTGGCGATGCCGCCTGCTGAAAAATTCGGCACCGGCAGCTTGCCGGTCTTAGCAATCTGGCGAATCAATTCGAGAGGCGCGCCAAGCTCTTTCGCTTCGCGCATCAGTTCGTCGTCGCGCATGGTGGTCAGTTTTTTCATCTGGCTGACGATCGCGCGCATGTGCCGGACCGCTTCCACCACGTTTCCGGAACCGGCTTCGCCCTTGGTGCGGATCATCGCCGCGCCTTCCGCGATGCGCCGCAACGCCTCGCCGAGATTGCGCGCGCCGCAAACAAACGGCACGCGGTAATCGTGCTTCCAAATGTGATTCTCTTCGTCGGCGGGAGTCAGCACTTCGCTCTCGTCGATGAAGTCCACTTCCAGCGCCTGTAGCACTTCCGCTTCCGCAAAATGGCCGATGCGCACTTTGGCCATCACCGGAATCGTCACCGTGGCCATGATTTCGCGAATCACTTTGATCGACGCCATGCGTGCCACGCCACCCTCTTTGCGAATGTCCGAGGGCACGCGCTCCAGCGCCATCACCGCGCACGCGCCGGCTTTTTCGGCGATTTTGGCCTGCTCGGCGTTGGTGACGTCCATAATCACGCCGCCCTTGAGCATTTCCGCCAGGCCGACTTTCACGCGCCACTCATTCGATCCTTTCGTTCCGTTACCGCTTCCATTTGGTTTCTTCGCGTCCATTGTACTTCTCCTCTCGGTCCTGAACTTTTTCGTCCGCCCAATCATCGGCGGTGTTGCACACCGAATCTCTTTCACTGGCGCGTGCGCGCCAAGAACTGCGCTTTCCTCAGACCAGCGCCACGCGGCTGCGCTCCGCCCTTCGCACTCCGCGCTGCCGTTTGCGCATTTCGATTTTCAGCAATTCCGCGAGCGTTGCCACGCCGCGCGCAATTTGCTTTTCATCCAGGCTTGCAAAGCCCAATCGCAGCGTGTTTGGCAACGGCGCTTGCACGTAGAAATATCGTCCGGGAGCAAACAGCACGCCGCGTTCTTTCACGTGAATCAGCAATTCGCTGGCATCGAATCCCAGCGGCAGTTCCAGCCACAAGCACATACCGCCTTCCGGCTTGGTCCAGCGCGTTCCTTCCGGCATGTGTTTGCGCAAAGCTTCATCCAACGCTGCCAGACGCGAAGTGTAGACCTTGCGCATTTTGGCAAGGTGTTTGCTGAAAAGCCCGCGCCGCAGAAACTCCGCGAGGGTAGCTTGCGCAAGTTGGTCGGTATGCAGATCGGTCGTCTGCTTGACCACGCGCAATCGTTCAATCGCGGCTGGCGGAGCGACAATCCATCCGACACGCAAACCGGGAAAAGCCACTTTTGCAAAGCTGTCGATGTGAATGACCAGGTTCGAACGGTCGAGCTGTTTGAGTGAAGGGATGCGCTCCTCGCGCGCATGCAACCGCGCGTAAATGTGATCTTCCACCACGGGAACCTGGTGACGCGAGGCCAACTCCAGTAATTTGCGCCGTGACGCGAGTGGCATCGATGTTCCGGTTGGATTGTGAAAGTCCGGCGTAAGCAGGATGAGCTTGACTCGATTCGCCGCCAGCGTCGCTTCCAACGCTTCCAAATCGAGCCCCAGCGTCGTGCCCGGCTCGGGATGCGTCCGCATCGGAACGCTCAGGCATCGCGCGCGTGCTCCGTGGAAAATCGCGACCGCTCCCGGGTACGTCGGGTTCTCCATGATCACGGAATCGCCGGGCCGCACAAACGCTTTGCTGATCAAATCGAACGACTGCTGGCAACCATCGGTAATGAGCAGGTTTTCGTCTTTGGCCGCGATGCCGTCGTGATGCAGCATCTCGAGCAGTGCCGCTTTCAACGGCGGGTAGCCGTCTGACGGACCAAGATTCAGCACTTCGGCGCCTTCGCGCCGTAGCACGGCGTTCACGCAGGTCTGCAATTCCTCAATGGGAAAAAATTCTTCAGCCGGACATGCCATCACAAAGGAAAGCGCACCCTCCGGCACGTTGGCAGTGAGCCGGCTCAAGATTTCTTCCCCGCGTTCATCAGCGAAGAGCAGCTCCCAGCGGATTCCGCCGTTGCCGTTCAGGACCGGAGGCGCCGGCGGCGTAATCTTTAGTCCATTGCCGTTTCCCTTGATAAACGTGCCGCGCCCCACGTGGCCTTGAATCAAACCTTCCGATTCCAGTTCGGCGTAGGCATTCGCCACCGTGGTGCGGTGAACGCCGAGCATGGTCGCGAGCTCGCGGCTGGCGGGAATGCGGTCGCCCTGGCGCAAATCGCCTGCGTGCACGAGGGCGCGCAGTTGGTCGCGAAGCTGGATGTACAGCGGAACGTGACTCTGTGGCTGGAGATGAAGTGGAAGCATTGTCTCTCACCTTCGGCCAATTCTACCAGATATTGGCCTGTTGCAAGAGCCAATTTGTCTTTCGCCGAGGGCTTCGCCCAGCTGGTCGCTGGGGTGGCGCCCGGTCAAGGAAAAGAACCGCTCGCCGATTTTTGTTCATTTGCGGACACTGGTGTCCGAGCTCGAACACCGGTGTGGGCGTTGTCCGAACGCATACCTTTCATTTTATAGAGCTTACGTGGATTCTTCTTTGGCCTGCGAAGTGCCTGCGAGTCCTCTAGCCTGGCAGTCAGTGAGGATTCCCACTGTGCCGGGAATTTCAGGGAAGAATGAGGTGATCATCGAATGAGAACCTGCACGCTTTCCTCTACGAGGCTTGACAAGACTATTGATGTATCCCGCTTTTTGCGCGCCACGGGAGCCGTACTGGTTGCTCTGTCTGCGTCCCTTTCCGCGAGCGCCCAGGTCCTTCGCACCCCGGAGCCGACTACGCAGGCAGCACAAAGCTTTGCCCTGACCGATCTGAACGACCTGATCGTAACCGGCGGCGGGAAGGCAGAGACAGTCGAATACCAAGGACGCAAAGCGGTTCGCCTGAGCACACAATCCGATAAAGATATCTTCGCCTTTCTCAAGGGAGTCCAGATTCAGGACGGAACGATTGAGAGCGATATCGCCCTGAAGATCACTACGCCTCCGGGTGTCCGGATGCCCGGCTTCGTTGGGATCGCCTTCCGGGCCAGGACGGATGCTTCGCATTACGATTTATTTTACCTACGCCCTGGGAATTCCCGCGCCGAAGATCAGGCCATGCGAAACCACTCCGTGCAATATGTCGCTGCGCCGGGCTTCGATTGGTACAAGCTGCGCAGAGAATGGCCGTGGATTTACGAATCGTATGCTGATCTGCAGCCTGAAGTATGGATCAGAGTAAAGATCGAAGTTCACGGAAGGACTGCGAAGTTGTATGTCAACGGATCGGAGAATCCGAGCTTGATCGTGAATGGCTTGAAAGGCGAGGACCTGCAGGGCGGTGTTGCCTTATGGGGTTATCCCGGAGAGGAGGCCTATTTCTCCAACGTAAAAGTGATTCCTGCCAAAGCGGAAGCCGTAACGAATGAGGGCGAAGCCTCCGGAACATGGGAAGTAAAATTCGCCAGCGATTACGGCCGTTACGAAGGATCGATGAATCTCCACCGTGAGGGCACCGCGGTGAAAGGAACATGGTCCGGCGCGTTTGGCCAGGATCAGCCGATCAGCGGCACGTGGCACAATGGCTATGTCGAGCTCACGTTCAGCGGAACGTGGCCGAGTGAAAAGCCGGCACCCATGACGGCGACCCTGGCCGGATGGATTGATGGAGATTCGGCGAAGGGCCGAATGAAAGTGGAGGGCCGAGCCGATGGACAATGGACCGCTCTACGGAAGAAGTGAGCGTAGCACGAGACGGTCCACGCCGCGGCTCATGTCGCGCAAGTGGGCTGCGTCGCTGTACCACAATCGTTTTGACAGTTCCTCTACACGCCTCTAGACTGACTGGTATGGTAGTGCGTCTCAAGCCCGAAACCGAATCCCGCCTTCAGGAGCTTGCTGCGACGACTGGCCGTGTTCCGGATGAGCTCCTCGAGGACGCGATGGCCGGATACCTCGCAGCGCTTGTGCAAGTTCGCAGGATGTTGGATGGCCGTTACGATGACGTCAAAAGCGGCCGCGTTACCCCCGTCGACGGCGAAGAGGCTTTTAACCGCCTGCGCCGCAAGAGCGAAAACCGCCGCCATTCATGAGCGGGTTTGTCCTCCACCCAGATGCCTTGGCAGACCTCGACGAAATTTGGGAATTCATTGCTGGGGACAATCTGACGGCTGCAGATGGTGTCTTGGAAGAAATCTACGAACGATTGGTGCTCTTGTCTCCTTTCCGCAAGTTGGCCACAGCCGCCCCGATCTTACTTCACGGTCGCTTCGTTTTCAGCCCGTGCAGGATTTTCTAATCGCGTACGCGCCGGATGAGAAACCGCTTCTGGTCGTAGCCGTGCTTCACGGCCGCCGCAATCCGCGCGTCATCGCGGCCCTCCTTCGAGAAAGAGATTAAATCACGGCACGGCTGCGGAATTCTAGGTGACTCTGTAAGGTCTTTATGACGAGTGGTGTCATCCGCATAATTCGTCGCTGGCCTTATGTCCGGCCGAGAACCAGGCGGTCGACACGGCGGCTTAGGTCTCGGAGGTAGGCTTCGTCCCCGTCTTTCAGCTCGGTAATGGCGCTCCCCGCGTAGCCGATTTCGCGAAAGGCGTCGCGCACCGCTTCCCAATTCACGTCGCCGTCTCCGAGATTCACCCATTCGTAGCCGTTTTCTTTGCGCTTGAAGTCCTTCAGATGGACTTTGACGATGCTCTTCCCCAGCGCGCGAATCCAATCCTGGGGATAGCCGTAGAGCAGCACATTCCCGACGTCGAACCAGGCTTGAACCCATGGACTCTGGAATTCCTTGATGTACGCGGCCATCTCCAGCGGGCTGAGCAGAAACTTGTTCCAGACTTCTTCGATGGCGATCACAATTTTCAGCTCTTCGGCGAGCGGCAACAGCTTGCGAATTTCCTTCTGCGAACGGCTCCAGGCGTCGCGATAAGAAGTCTGCGGATTGACGACTGCGGGCACAAGGAGCACGGCGTCCGATCCCCAAAGCTTGGCGTTATGGAGGGACGTGCGCATTCCCGCCAGGCTCTTCTCCACGACCGCGGGATCGCTGGACGAGAGCGGATACTGCCAATGGTCCATGTTCATCACTGAGTCGATTCGAATGTTCGCGCCGTCAGCGGCTTTCTTGATCTCTTCGGCCTCGTGCTCGTCGGGTGTCGAGGGCGCTTGGATCACTTCGAAGCCTACATCGCGGGCCATTTTCATGCGGTCCGTGTAACTAAGCTTGGCCGGCAGCATGTCGAGGAGCACGCCCTTCTTGATTGGCAAGGGTGCGGGAGATGGCGGCGTGGCGACGAGGTTCGGCCTGGGTGAAGGTGCAAAGATCTCGCCAGCCCCGGATGCGCCAATTGCCGCCGAACAGGCTGTCGTCACCGTAGTTTTCAGAAATTCACGACGCGAAGGATTTTCAATGGACATAGACACCTCGGAGGAGCTCTTGATACTTCCTAACGCAAAGCGGATTACTTTCCGACAGATTCGCCGCCGGAACCAGTTCGGAGAAAAAACCGAGATCCAGAATTGCCGCTTCAGCGCAATTTGTTCAAGTCGATCTTGGGGTCCCATGTTTCGCGGGACTTCAGCGTCTCTTCCCAAGTAACCTCGCGGGCGGTATACGCAGCGGTGCGCGCCATCATGCAGGAAAGCGCGGATTCCGCGCCTTTATTGGCTTGATTGTGGAAATTCCCGCTGGTAATGCTCTCCACAAACGCTTTCTTCTTCTCGCGATCCGCAAATTCCAGGTTCGAAGTGAACTTCCCTGTTGCGGAAAACGCCTGCCCAGCGTCTTTCGCGGGAGTGCCCTCCGGCTGCCACGGTTCGTCTCCCCAAATCCCAAGCGGGCCCGAGTACGGAGACTGCGAAGTCCCTTTGGTGCCGAAAAAGCGCTCCGTCACTTCCCACCAGCCCTTGGCAAACTGCGTCGAACTGAAAGTAACGTCGACGCCGTCTGGATAATGGAACAGCACGTCGTAGTTTCCAAAGACGTCGCCATCGATGGGACGCCCGGCGCGTCCGCCGCTTGCCGAAGCTTTCAGCGGATGGGCCTTCAACACCCAATTGCAAATATCAATCACGTGAATGTTTTGCTCCACGATGATGTCGCCGGAAAGAGCGCGGTCATACACCCAGTTGCGAAGGCGGCGCTCCACGGGCGTAGCGTCCGGCCAAGGCGGCCGGTCCAGGTATCCGGCAAAATAGTGCGATTCGCCGCAAATGATTTTACCCAACGCGCCGCCGTGAATGCGCTTTACCATTTCCACGAACGGAGGGCAGTCGCGAATCTGGAAGCCGACGTCCAGGCTCAGTTTTCCTTGGGCGCGTTTTCCGATTTCGATTACTTTCAATGCGCCGGGCACGTCCACGGCCACTGGCTTTTCGAGATAAACATGTTTGCCTGCTGCTATCGCCGCCTCCAAATGCCGCGGGTGATAATACGGCGGTGTGGCGATGACGATAGCATCCACTTCCTTCGAAGCGGCGATCTCGTGAAATGCGTTCGGCCCCACAAAAAGCTGCGAAGCGTCTAGAGATGGGTAGCCCTTGTCTTGTTGAATTTTGTTGAAGTTGTCGCGCGCTTTGTCAAGTTGGTCCTGAAACAAGTCGCCCAGCGCTACGACGCGCGCTCCGCCGGTATCGATCATGTTGGTAGCATCTTCGGTGCCGCGGCCCCCGCACCCGAGCAATGCAACACGCACTGTGGAGTTCGCGGCCGTTCCGCGCACCAGCTCCGGCTTGATTAATAACATCCCGGCGGCCGCAGCAGCAGCGCCGAGGAATTTCCGGCGGTCCACTTTTTCTGAACCGTTCGGGCTGTACTTCGTGTCTCCTGGCATAGATCCTCCGTCCTCCTCGCGGTCCGTAGCTCCCATTCGCCGCGATAGCTACGCGATCAGCTTCTCAAGGTAGACCTTCGCCGCCCGCACGTCTTCCACTTGCTGCGGACCGGATATTTCGCGTTCGATCGTAACGGCGCCGCGATAGTTCAGCTCCTTCAGCCGCGCGATGATCCGCGGAAAATCCACTTTGCCCTTGCCAATGGCAACTTCCTGTCCTAGCTGCCTCGGATTCGTCGGCCACAACCCGTCCTTTGCATGAATCCCCTGCACGTACTGGCCAAGCAATTCGATAGCGTCAACCGGATTCGCCTTGCCGTAGAGAATGAGGTTCGCGAGGTCGAAATTTACGCCCTGATTGTCCAGACCCACGTCCTGAATGGCGCGCACGAGCGTGATGGGCGTTTCCTGGCCGGTTTCGTACCGGAAATTCTGGCCATTGCGCTTGCAGTATCCCGCTATCTCGCGCAGTGCTGCAACGGTTTCCTTGTACACCGGGACATTCGGATTCTCAGGAATGAATCCGCAGTGCGTCTGCACGGCAGCGATGCCGCACTGTTTGGCAAAGTCCGACGCCTTCTTGATGTGTGCGATGCGCGCCTCTCGCGTCTCGCGCGGAACCAATCCAATGGTCAGCGGCCCCTCGTAGAAGTCCCAGGCTTCCCGTCCCGGTCCGCCCACAACGAGAGAAGTCGCCTCAATCTGGTATTTGTTGAGTGCCTCGCGCAAGCGTCCCGAAAGCACAGAATCGATCTCGTCGACGAACACTTGGCAAGTCGGCAAGCCAAGATCGTGAACTTTGGCGATAGCATCATTGGGGTCCCTGCCGATTCCGAGAATCAGTCCAAGGCGCAGCGGTTTCTTCCCCTCATTGCTTGACACCGTTGGAGCGGATTGCGTTGTGTCGAAATTCGACGCGAAACTTTCAGAAGCAACACCGCGCCTCAGCGCAGCGCGTACGGGGCTGAGCGCCGCCAAAACGGCAGTGGAAGTTTGAAGAAAGGTTCGACGATTCCGCTTAGTCATGAATGTGCCTCAGGAGGGCGACTCCGGCATTGGCCAGGAAACCGATGCTCCCTACTTCTCCTGAATAAAAATGTCTTTCCACCTCATCCTCACGCCGCCGCCGGTGTGAATCTGCAAGCCAATCACGCCATCGGTGAATTTCGGCGCGTCGTCGATGAAGTCCACGATCTTCACGCCATTGAGCTGCGTCACGATGTGATTGCCCTGCACGGATACTTCGAGGTCGTTCCATTCGCCCGGTTTCAGCGCCTGCTCGCCTTCCGGCGTCGGCATTTTCACCCAGCCGCGTCCTCCGCTCTCGTAGAGTCCGCCGGTATGCTTGCCCACGCTTGGATCCACTTCGACTTGCATCCCTTCGATGTCCGGCCCATGGTCGGGATTGATGCCGGTAATGCGCGAGTGGAAAAACACGCCGCTGTTGCCAGCGGCTTCGCCCTTGAACTTTAGGCGCAAGTTGAAATCGCGATACGTCTTTTCGGTCGTCAGGTAGCCATACTTGTTGGCCGCGCTTTCGCAAAGGATCGCGCCCTGGTCCACAATCCACTTCTCTGCCCCATTATTTTTCCAGCCAGTTAAATTCTTCCCATTGAAAAGAGAAACCGATCCGCTCTGCGGCTGTGCTTGCGCCACAATCACAGCTCCGAACAACACGGCTGCGGCAAGAATGGCTTCAATCTTCTTCACAGTAAAACCTCCATCTCCGCTTTCGCGGGAATCAGAGGACTTGGTCGAAAGAAACTTATCATAAATTCAGCGGAGCTCCAGCCTGTTCGTTCTCTCGCCAGGGTCACTGGCCAGGTGGTTTGATTCCCAGCCGCCCGTTGGTCTCGCCTGCTTCCAGGTCACGGATGCACAGCTTCGTCAGGTCGATCGGATCGCACTGATAAATCTGCTTCAAAGGAAGGTCCGTGTCATCTACTTCGTACTCCCCCGACGCCATGTCTTCCGCATCATCCGTCGAGGAAGTGACGACCGGGCTTCCCTTTCGAACGCGCACGCGAAATTCCTGCGAGGCCGGCTCATAGTTCGCGTAGCTGAAGCAATGGCCGATGCAAGCGCGCTCGACCGAATGCCCAATAAATGAAATTCGTGAGTCTGCCGGAGCGCGAACAGTGACGATCACGCGCGTCCCCGCAGGCAAATTGCTGACTAACTCTTCCGCATTCGCTTCCAGGCGGTTCAACCAGCCCGTGTCCCGGTACAGAAACGCAAAGAAAACGATCGCGCAGATGCCGAAGCCGGCGAGATGCCACCGCCTCGGCTTCAGGCACCCAAGAAAGCAAAGGCCGAGAATCGCAGAAATAGTGGTAAGCCTTGAACCGATTACACCAATCCAGCCACCGTAAATGGAAGGCCGCAGGTTTTCAGGGAGAAGCGCCGTCCCGCAAAACGTCACCGCGTACAATTCAAAGGGCAATTCGAAGGATCTCCAAGAAGAGCTTTCGGGGCGCCGCGCATAAAAATCCAGCACCACGCAAATCAAGCCGAACAAAAACGTAGCTCCCGCGAGAAAGAAATAGCGCTTTCCGTACAGCGCGAGCTGATCCGCGCCGTTGTAAGAATAAAATGGTCCGCGATCCCAATCGGCAAAGAGTGAAGGGCGGTGCGATGTGTACCAGTAGACGACGGCGAACACGCTCGCGGCCGCAACGGGCATTGCCAATTTGCGCCAGCCCGCTAATTTCTCTCTGACCTTGATATAGGCGAGCGTGCAGACCAGCCATAGAAAACCGATGGGGTGAGCGAGCAGCGTCAGTACAGCGAAGGGGACTGCGGCGATCCACTCGAATCGGCGCGCGCGGCAGAAAATCGCCAGCGCAAAGCAAGCCAGCCCGAGCGATAAATAGTAGTTCATGAAGCCCATGCTGAAGGAATAGCCGTAGGCCAGCATGGCGATGAACGGGACGAGGAACCACGGCGGTCGTTCCGTAACCGTTCGAATGAATGCGAAGACTCCCCAGAAAAAAATCAGCACGCAGGCGGAAACAACGATTTTCTCGGCTGCCGCAAGCCCGAATAAATTCGCAACTCGCAGCAGCGTGACGTCGAATAAAATATTGTTCCACTGCCTAGCGATGTACAGTCCAGGCGCTTGTCCTTTTTCAATCAGTTGCGCCAGCCACGCATTGTATACGTGGCTCGCCAAATCCCCCGCCTCGATGCGCCGGTGCCACCAACATGGAACAACCATCAGCGCGGAAATCGCGAACCCCGCAATAATCTGCGACCTGAAACGCCCCCAGATCGCGGAGAATAAGCTTTCGCCCTCGATGAGTTCCTCAGCCAAAAGCAGACCCTCCTAACCGCACTACTCGCGCGGCATTCTACTATCTTCTGCGCGCGGCACACGCACACAACCTGATTGCCCGCATGATCATGCGGAGAGACACACTGAGAGCGTTTGAAACTCGAAATTCAAGAACTAAAGAAAGAGACTCAGGGGGAACTTTACTTGGAAGCTTGGTTTTCGCCCAGACGCTTCAGGCGATCGCGCAAGCGCCGTTGCAGCGGCGTGGGCGTGTTGGGATTGAACGCCACCAGATACCACAAGGGCTGGCTGCGGTCGTGGCTCAGCCACGTCAGAGTATTGGCGTCGGCGTTGGGATGCCGGGCGACATTTTCGCGAATCGCCCCGTACGGATGTTTCGCCAGCTTGTTCAGCGTCTTCGCATTGGCGCGCGGGTGCTCGCTAATCAGACGCAGGAGGTAATAATCTTCTTCCGGAGCCTGCTTCACCAGCTTTTCCAGCATTTCCGGTTTGGCGTCGGAGCTCAGCACAAGCCCAATTTTTTCGTCCCACGCCGTATTGATGTGGTTCAAATCGCGGGTCCGCGCATGAATTAATTCTTCGAGAATGCGCCGCTCCTGCTGCATCCGGGCGATCGGAAGATCCGTGCCCTCGAGGGAATCGAGTACGCGAAGAAGGTGCTGCCTCTCGCCAAAAACAATCTGAGAGGTGCGCGTGTTTGCGCCCTTTTCCTTCTCCTTATGCTGAACCAGGTCGGAACGTCGCATTTTCTTGGTTGCTCCGGCCCAATCCCTTCACGAGCTCGTTGAGGAAGTGGGCGTATACCGCCGCATTCAAAATCACGCCACATGAAGGACTCAAATCACTTCTTTGCGGCTTCACGAATTATGTTCCGGGTGCGCGATGCGGTAAAGTTTGGAGCGAGCCGGGTGTGCCCGAAAATGCAACTCCGGTCCCGCGTTTCGCGGCGTTCGTCTGGCTGGTCAACGAGGGTAGGAAACGATGTCGGCATTCGAAGAGCACAAAGATGAACTGGAAAAGTTCGAGCAGATGTTTGGCCGTGAGCGCGGCCGGCTGGCGGTGTCACTCGACCGCTTGACCAATGCGCTGGTGCTGGTGGGCCAGCATGGAGTCTACTGCACCAGCCAGCGCAATCCGACGGTGCCGGCGATGGACCTGCGCATCATCAATCAAGAGCTAGTGCACGCCAAGGAGTTGGTCCAATCAGTGATGGAAGAGATGCGCCAGTCAAAGCAGAAACCCCAGAATTAATCTCGCGTTCCTATTCCGGCTGCAAGAAAGGATTCAAGTGGCGCTCGTTGCCGATAGTTGTGACGGGGCCGTGGCCCGGGTGAACGATGGTATCGTCCGGCAGGTGCATCAATTTTGTGCGCAGTGACTCCATAATTTGCTCCATCGAGCCACCCCACAGGTCGGTGCGTCCGATGCTGCCGGCAAAGAGCGTATCGCCGGAAAAAAGCTGAGGCGCGTGAGGCGCAAATTGCTCGGGCGCGTCGGATGCCGTAGTTTCCTCAAAATCATCCCGAGGAACTGCTTTTTTCAAGAGATCCTCGATGGCGATTTCATCGCCGGCCTCATCTTTGACGCTGATTTTCTTCGGCCCAGCGGCCGTGACTTTCCCGGCGTCATGCGGAAGATACAGCGAAACGCTGCCTGGCGTATGGCCCGGAGTATGAATCACCTGGGCTTCAAACGGTCCCCAGCGAAGAACGTCGCCCTCTTTCAGCAATTGATCGACATCCGTGAGATCCGGGGGGTGAACGCCCATGAACGCGGCCTGCTCGTCCATCGCCTGATAGAGCGGCAGATCGTCGCGATGCATCAGCACGGGGGCGCCCGTGTATTGATGAAGCCTGCTCAACCCGCCGACATGATCGATGTGCGCGTGCGTGCTGACGATGGCTTTCACAATCAGCCGGTGGCGTCCTATCAAGTCCAAGATGCGCGTGACTTCGTCACCCGGATCGACCACCAACGCTTCGCGAGTGGCGGGATCGCCAATGATCGAGCAATTGCACTGCAGCATTCCTACAGGGATGGTGATGTGAATCAGTCCGTCAGTAACGGCACTGAGTGCGCGTCGGCCGTCGCTCATAGTCGGAAGTATATCATTGGAGGTGAAGCAGGATGTGGCGGGCACTGTGTTGGCAATCCGATTTTCGACAAACTCTTTGCTAGACTAACCCTGGAGGATACGCGAACTCGTGGAAACGGCCGCGACAGGCACGGCGATGAACACTCCGCTTGCGGCAACGCACCTTGCTGCGGGCGCGAAGATGGGCGTCTGGTTCGGATGCGCGTTGCCGGACTACTTTGGGGACCCGGCCGCCGAATATCGCTCCGGGCGAGAAACCGTGGCGCTGATCGACAAGAATTACCGCGCCTATCTTTCTTTCACGGGGCCCGACCGCGTGCGCTACCTGAACGCGATTCTGACGAATAACATCAAGGACCTCCCCGAAAACCACGGGGTTATTTCTCTGCTGCTGAATCCGCAGGGGCACATTCTCGCGGAGATAGAGACGTACGCGTTTGCCGACTTCCTCCTCTGTCAGTCGTACGCCATGATTCGCCAACGGCTGATCGAATGGCTCGATAAATACATCATTATGGATGACGTTACGCTCACCGATGAGACGCCGCGCTACGGCACGCTGGCACTGGAGGGCCCCAAGGCCGCGGCGATCGTCAAGGAGCTTTCTGGCACCGACCTCGCCAACCTTGACGAACTTTCCTGTCGCGACGGAGCTGTCGGTTCGATTCTCTGCAGGATTACGAGGCGTTCTCCGGGAGGAGTTCCCGGAGCGGAATTTTCCACGTCCAGCGAAAGGCTGGCTGAACTTTGGCAGGTTCTCTTAGATGCTGCTCGCTGGCACGGCGGCGGGCCAGCAGGCTACACCGCGGTCAGCGGGTTGCGATTGGCAATGGGAGCGCCGTGGTTCAGTTACGACTTCGGCGAAAAACAAATCCCCCACGAAGCCGGCTTGCAGGACAGCCACATCAGTTACCTTAAAGGCTGCTACACCGGCCAGGAAATCGTCGAACGCGTGCGCTCCCGCGGCCAGGTCAACCGCCAGCGCGTGCGCCTAAACTTTTTCGGCGATGTTACACCTGAAGCGGGCATGACGCTGACGTTGGACGGGAACGAAGTAGGCTACGTCACGCGCGCCGCAAGGACCTGGGACCCGCCGCGCATCCTCGGAATGGCGTACGTCCGCAAAGAAGCCGCCGCCCCGGACATCGTGCTGCGATGGGCTGGCGGGACTGCGACGGTCATCAAGTAAGGTTGAAAAACGAATCGTCACACATGCGTTGTTTAGGATCAGCCTTATCGATGCTTGCGGCGCGAGCTCCAAAGCTCCAGGCCGACGGCACTAAGGAAGTCACGTCCCCAAATGCCAATAAGCAGAGCGGCGCCGAACAGGATCACAGCATCTATGCTGGCCAGGTCCCGCCGGGTCCAATAGACACCCTCCTGGACGTTCAGCCAGAGCGCAAACTCGTCCAGGGTGAGAGCAGCGCCCACACCGTAGAGCAAGGACATCAGACGGCTCGCCAAGAGGGAGGTCGAGCTGGCCCCCGTCCCCACTTCGACGAGCCAGCAAAAGCCCACCGCTAGCAGAAGCAGAATCCCCCAAACAAGATGATGGATATGCGTCCCGCCGATATAGACATAGTGAAAAGGACCAGCATTACGGTGAGCGGCGTAAGCCATTGCGCGCGCCACTGCAAACGTGACGAAGAATCCGATAGCCGCCAGGAGAAGCCGGCGCTTGGGCCGATCACGGACATGCAAGTGAAAAAGTTCGCTGACTTTCGGAGTATGAAGAAGCAAAAGGACGGCGGCGATAGTCACAAGAACTGACAGATCGAGGAGCCAAGTCTTGGCCAGCATGATCGAGTTTCTCCGCGTCTTGAACGGTTAGTTAAACGTAAGCCGGACCCGGGAAGTATATATTTCCAGGACGAGGAGTCCCATAGGAATACCGGCGTCGTAAGGATCGCACTTAGGTTTTTGATTTCCGCCGGGCCAACTGGGAGGTCATGTGGAGAATCAGCTTGCGGTCTTCATTGGAGAGACGGCCGAGAAGCTGACGCAAGCGCTTCAAAAAGTCCGCCGACTCGCCATCGCTCCCCCATTCCACGCTTTCGGAGGAGAGGCCCCTTGGGAGCGAGGGGATTTCGGGCGGCGTTTCTCCATCGTAAAAGAGCTGGTACATGGGAACTTCGAGAGCGCGGGCCATTTTTTCCAGCGTCTCGATGCTGGGGACCGTGTGGCCGTTCTCAACACGCGAGACGTAGCAGCGCAGCAGGCCAGTGCGCTTCTCGATATCACCCTGTGAGAGGTCTTTCTGTTCCCGGATAGCGCGTAGACGATCGGAGATAACCATAATTTACGCACTATATCATATATCTCATCGGTAGTTAAATGATTTAAATATTGCCGTGAGCTTACTCGAATTCGCGGCGAGGAGCGGATTGCTCCGGGCCAACACGGCCAGCGGCGATTTCGGCCTTGAAATAGTTTTCGCCGAGGATGGGTGACCCCGCGAGGCGGCGGAGCATGGCGATCTGGCCGACGTGATTGAGGGCGTCGGCAACCGGGCCTTGGAAAATTCCTTCTACTGATCCGTGCACGGGCTCGCCGGAAGCCAGGAAGTCATCAAACTTTTTTACGGCCGCAAAAAACCGCTCGATTTCGGCGTTCCAGGGCAGCGGCGTGGAATCGTGCCAGGTCTGCTGACCTTTGGCGATGGAAAGCGCCCAGTCAAACAAATCGCCCATGTGCGCAAGGATTTGCGCGGGTGTGCGCGTCTTGTCCCCGATATGGAAGCTGTCAAAGTGAGGTGGAGCGCCGCGCAGTGTTTTGCCGCCGCGGTACGCCACGGTAGCCAGGGTATGGCGAAGAAATTGACGGGCAGATTCGGATGACTGGTCCATCGAAAAACTCCCGAACGCAGCTTCCAAAGCAGGACGGTTACGAAAACACGACAGCAAAGAGTTTTAACACAGAGTACTCCGAGAACACAGGGGGACACAGCGAAAACGAGAACAGAGCGGAAAGGGAGTAATCGTTCAATTCGGGACGATGAAAAAAGGATGATCGAAGCTCCAAGAGGCTCTGACGCAGCTTAGTGATACGATGAAATACCGGTATTCTACCCAGGAATACCGAGGAGTTGAGACTCGGGCTATCGTCCTCCTTCTTGGGGAGCGCAAAATGGCGATGATCAGTTTGGGAAATTCCCGTTTCGTTTTCCGTGGTGGTTTCCTTCTCGCGGTCCTTTTCTTGTTTTTGGCTGGGGCAGGCCAAGCCAATGCACAGGCAAGTGCGCAATGTACCAATCAAGGCGTCGGCAATTCAACATCCGGCAGTGTCACTTGGACACCACAATTCTGCCAGGAATTTAACGACGTGGCGCTGACTGCCATTGATACCACGGTGTGGAGTTTTGACGTTGGTGGCGGCGGATGGGGAAACAACGAGGTGGAAGTCTACTGCGGACCTCCGGGTTATGTGGGCAACGACTCTAAATGTCCCAATAGCCTGACTACATCTAACAACGCCTACATTGACGGCGGCGGCAATCTGGTGATTCAAGCCATCAACAATGGGGGCACGTGGCTTTCAACGAGAATGAAAACGCAAGGCCTCGAGAATTTCACGTACGGGCGAATCGAAGCCAACATTCAGCTCCCCGATACGACAAACCAAGGGCTGTGGCCAGCTTTTTGGTCGCTGGGAACCAACATCACCACCGTAGGTTGGCCGACCTGCGGGGAAGATGACTTCATGGAAGTCTGGTCCCCTCAGGTATTGAACGGACCCGGTACTGGCGGAAACATATCTACGATTCACACCAAGAGTACCGATGGCGCCGGCGTTCAGACGAATAAACACACCTTTAAGTTTCCAACTGGAATGGCGAACAATACGGCCTTGCACAAATACGGCGTTATTTGGTCGGCAAACATGGTGCAGCATTACGTGGACGACCCTGCCCATCCCTTCTATATCGCCACGATCAGCGACCTCGGTGCCGGCGATTTGTGGCCGTTTAATGCCAGCAGCTTTATTCTTTTGAATCTGGCCGTTGGAGGTACTTTGGGTGGCAGCCCCAGCGGGCTTGCTAGTCCGACCCAGTCTTATTTGGTGGACTACGTTCGCCAGTACAAAGCGTCGGCAGTGCCGCGCCCGGTATTGCCCGCTCCTCCTCCGATCACGGTTAAAGCGGGTGATAGCGGCGGGGTCGCAAACACCAGTAAATTTACTCCAGGGTTGACCAGCGGAACAGGTTTTGTATTTTTCAGTTGCTCAATGAACGCCCCCAAGTCCTCATGCTCGGTCAGCACGAGTGACCCCATCAGCCCGTTTGTGGCCAATTCCAGCCCATCGGGCGCAGCGGAAACCGTGACGGTCACGGTGACCACCACGGCCAACTCGATCTTGCCACCCTTCTTCGTCAATCCGCGGGTGCGCTTCTGGGCGCCGATTGTAATCGCGCAACTTATGGTCTCGGTTGTGGCATTCCTCCTTGCGCTGCGAACGCAGCGCCGCGCTTGGCGCCACGTCTGTGGCATGGCCGCGATACTGATTTTTGTGAGTGGGGCTCTTACCAGCTGTGGGGGCAATTCACCTCCACCGCCCCCTCCCCCTGGCAACAATGGAACGCCTCCGGGATCCTACACAGTAACCGTTTACGCGTTCACCGAAAGCAACACCAGCGACGGAAGCAATGCCAATGCCGACGCAAACGTCGCTAT
>MNDE01000026.1 GCA_001914785.1 Acidobacteria bacterium 13_2_20CM_57_17
TGACCCTTACTCCTGCCGGAAAGTGGCAAACCTTTGATCCACAATTCGACAGCGAGAGGTTTTACGTGCGCGATGGGGCAATCTCCCCATTTGGGCCTGATCTGGCTCCTGATCCAACTCAAATAAGTGAACCGAGTGACTTTTCCCTCGGGCAGTGCCTCCAAGATGTACCGATCTAGCACCGCACCGAACGAAATTAGCTCGGCAGCTTGAGGGTCGTTCAAGATCAACCTTCGGCCCTCTGTAGCTTTCCAAGCCTCGGCCTCACTCATTTGGTCAACCGTTCCCAGAATCACCGAACGAGAACGACTACCATCTCGATGCTCCCAGACCCAGACATGCGGACCAGCCTTACGCGGTTTCTGGCGCACATAGCCGAATTGGTACCTCTTGCGCTCAAACATTGAATTCTCCTTTATGTTTGAGCCTCAAGGGTGGCGTGCCGAGTGTAATTCCATTCGCATCCGGCGCGGGAATCTTGTCGTTTACAACTCTGAGGTCGTATTCGCTTGCGAGCCGGATTCGATCGTAGGCCAATTTCTTACTTGGATCGACTTGAGAGAGCTTCCTGTACAGCTCCCGTTTGAGTTCGTAGTCGAGGACGACGCGGCGGACCTTGCCGCCAACTCGCTCAATTTCCTTGGCTACCTTGTGGTAAAGGCGATAGAGGTCGGCATCATGACGGGCTTCCTTAGCTTTGACGAACCCGTGATAGATCGCCTGTCGATCTGGAATCAGATTTTGTCGCGAAAGAAGGTCGTGTCCCGCTTTCGTAATGACAAAGACTTGCTTCGAGTAAGACTCGTGCCCTTCGATGCTCTTGTGCTCAATGAGTCCCTGGCGACGAAGATTTTGGACGTCGCTCTCCATCCGCGAGCGGTCACCTCGATAACCTAGCCGCGCGAGGTCGTCGGCTGGAATGACACGAAACTTGCCTACCTCGCTGAGCGTTTGGACCTCGGACTCCCGCAAGGAATATTCGCGGTTGCGGGCACGATAGATTGTTCGCCATCGGTCATGTCCATTTTGCTGCTGTCTGAATCCTTGATTCGCGCCGCGATCCGGTCGGCTGCTCCGATTGTCATCTCGCGCGGACTCTTCCCGGTCTCCGCGGTCACGCCCTGCGTCGCCATACTTCCTGAGAAACGCCGCGAAATCAGAAATGTGATAGGTCCGGGACATTGAAAGGCTCCTTCCGATTCACCTGAGGTCGCGGACAGGAATAGTTCCAGGCAGCGCTTGGAATGTCTTGTACCGGAGGGTTTTGCTTTTGGGCGAACGGAGAGGGTGCCTAGCGAAGTTTTTCTGAAGAAGTCTTCAGGGTTCCGGCAGATTTCAGGTGCAGCCAGGAAGAACTCTGGCCCGCAGGCGGCACCACGCTCTAAGATACGGTAGCCTCTGTGCTCGACGTCACGGCACGCGAAGAGCGCGGGAGTTTGACGAGAAAAACTGTCCCAGCTTCGGAAGTTTGCTCGACGCTTACGAATCCTCCGTGATCGTGAATGATTTTGTTCACGATTGCGAGACCAAGGCCAGTGCCGTTTGGTTTTCCGGAGCTGACGAAGGGATCGAACAACGTGTTGCGGATGGATTCCGGTATGCCAGGACCGTTGTCGGTGACGCGAACCTCAAACGATTCCGCGGAAGAACAGAGTTCGACACATATCTGGCCTCGCCGCTGAGCCGTGGCTTCACATGCGTTCAGCAGCAAATTGAAAAATGCGCGCTCCATCTTCTTGGTGTCGAACACACCGTCCATTTCGCCCGACGCGCTTATCGAAATCCGTCGGTTTCGTAACTCCGGTCTGGTGAGCACAGATTCGACCGCGTGGCGCACGGTCTGCTCGAGAGACGCTGGGGCAGGAGATATCGCGCTGTCTTCTCGGGCTAATTCACGCAGCGAATCCAGCAAATCGGTCATTTCAGCTGACGCCGTCTTAATCTCTTCGTAGATATCGTCTCTGTTCAGCTTCAGATTCTCCGCTTCGTACAAGAACTCCGCGTTCGCGACGACCGCCGCCAAGTGGTGGCGAAGATCGTGAGAGATTGAGTTCGCGGCACGACCCAAAGCCGCGATCCGCTCCGCTGCGATCCACCGCTGCTGGGATTCTAACAGTTCGCCGCGCATTTTCGAGAAGGCCTCTCCCAGTTCCGCAACTTCACTGCTCCCGCGCGGCGTGATTGAAAACGTGTAGTCGCCGGCGGCGAGCGCACGCACGCCGGACACAAGATTGTCCAAGGGATGGGTGATCGTGCGGGAGACAAAGCTGAGCAGCAAAGCACTCAGGAACACAGTCGAGACTCCGACAATAAAGATTGTGCGATTGAGTCGATGAAGGAAATTGTTCGACCGTTGAAGAGACAAGAGCACGTAGCACTGCACCGGAGCCAGTGGACCTTCGTGGATCAAGACCGATGCGACTTGGTATTGATCGGTGCCAAGACTCAGTTCCCGTGATTCGGTTGAGAGGCCAACATCTTTCTGGCCAATCCATTTCCTCAATTCACTCTCCTCACGGGACGGAAGCGTAGAAGCAATTACGATGTCGCCTACTGCAAGAACAATCTGACTGCCTGAAACGAGCGCGAGTTGTTCGGCCACAGTGGAATCCACCTGATATCCCACGGCGAGTACCCCAAGTTGCTTCCTGCTATTTTCAGGTCCGACGTTTATCGGGCGTAAAAAGACCCAATACAGAAGCCCGTCCGCGTACCACCACGCGGCATCCTCTCCTTGTTCTGCAGATCTCTTCAGGTCAGCTTCAGCAACACGCGGACTCCACCCCTGCTTCTTGACGTGAAATCCCAGAACGTTCCCATCGGACCTGGCCAGAAGGAACAGGTCGCTACCCGCGAGCTTCCAGAAGGGCTCTGAAGCGTCCTGAATCGTGAGCGCGTCCTCGGTGGTCATTAATGCCTTCAAAGTAGGAAGCTCGGCAAGCATGGCTGCCGTTCTAGACAATTGGAACTCGCGTTGCCGCTGAACGCTTTGGAATGCGCGGATCGAAGCATCAGTGCTCTGCCGCACCTCCTGGCCGAGTTCCGATCGAACGGTATAGCGGACGATGAACAGCAGCGCGCCCGTCAGCGTGCAGATAATCAGCAAGGTCGCAAAGAGAAGTTGCGTTCGTAGTCGCAGAAGCGCCATAGGAATCCCCGTGAACCGCCCTATTTCTCGGAAGCGGTCACTACGTGTCCGGTGCGAACTTGTAACCCGAACCATGCATGGTCAGAAAGTAGCGTGGGTTGGCCGGATCGGGTTCAAGCTTTTGCCGAAGACGAAGGATATGGTTATCGACCGTGCGAGTGGTCGGATAATTGGTGTATCCCCAGACTTCGTTCAGTAATTCTTCCCGTGAAATGACTCTGCCAGGCGAGCGCGCGAAAAACTTGAGCAGCTTGAACTCCTGAGTCGTGAGTGTGACGGGTTTGCCCACACGCGTTGCCTCCATGCTGGTAAAGTCGATTCGAATGTCACCGAAAGTCAACAGTTCATGTCGAGGTGTCTCCGCTGCGACGGTTGTGCCATGCGGGATATAGGGTTCGCCGCGGCGCATCGCGCGACGCACACGGGCGAGCAGTTCCTTGGGACTAAAGGGCTTTGTAACATAGTCGTCCGCACCGAGTTCGAGAAGCAGAACCTTGTCCTCAACGTCTGTGTTGGCGCTCAATACGACAATAGGGACTGATGCTGCATGGGCCTTGAACGCGCGGCAAACTTCTTTGCCGGGCAGGCGGGGGAGTTTTAAGTCAAGTACCACGGCGTTCGGCGTTTCTTTCTTGAAGCTCTCAAGGCCTGCAACGCCGTCGGATGCAAGGCGGACTTGCAACCCATCCGATTCAAAAAGACGCCGCAAAGTCCGCTGCATAGCGGCGCTGTCTTCAACTACTAACACGGTTTCCATTTCCTCTCCCCCGTATCTTCCAACTTGGTTCCATATACATAAGAGTTTTCAATCTTCCGTAAAAGACAACAGCTCGTCACTGTACGCATGCCGCCGCCCTTTGGATTAGAAATCGCATCATTTTAGTACTCTGGCGTCAGTGCCTTGGGATCGTAGTCTCGCCCGAACTTGTTTTTGTGCTTCATCGAAATTTGCCTGGTCGCGGGAATCGAGAGCGTCGGGAGGCCGTGGTTCCCGTTCCCTATTACGATCAGGCGTTCGAGCGCTTGCAGAGCCTCCGGAGTGGCGTTCTCGGACCACACGTGAAGAAGGTATCTTCCGGGAGGGACGTCAGGGATGGAGATGTGTCCCGCTTTGTCAGATATTCCATAGAATTCCGAGTCCACGGTTAATACAACCGCTAGCATTTCCGGATGAATGTTGCAGAACACATAAGAAGCGCCTGGGCGGTCGAATCTCACTTCCTTCTGCGATCCTGCCTCATAAAGTCCGAGGTCAAATCTTTTCCCGCGGTAAAGCGAAAACACACTGTGAAACCATGGATCGAGATTCGGGAAATTGACAACGCTCCCCGTGGGTACAACCAACAAGTTGGGTTCGAACGTCTTGCCGCGTTGCACCATACGGTAGTTCGGTCGCTCAGCGTTAAATCGAATCGGGCGGACCGTGTCCAAAGGAACGAGCCAAACCACTGCCCGGGAACTGTCCATTACAGTCCCCCCCGAGCCCACCTGAATCAGCCTGACCTCACCCTTGACCGCCTGGGCCGGTTGGCCAGTAAGGTCGTTTGTTTGTGCCGCCGCCGAGATGAAGAAAATCAAAAGCGACGGAAGGATTCCACATGGACGCGTCTTCATAGTCACCTAGAAAATGAACCCCACTGCCATGCCAACTTGACCGGCAATCGCCGGAGTTCCCGAGACCTGGTAGGTCCTCACGCGCCGGTACTCAGTCGAAAACAAAAGGTCAGAGCGTGGCCGGAAGATGTAATTCGCAAACCACATATCATTGCGGTGCGACAGGAATAGAACGGTTGGGTCGAGTAGAGCGGTTTGACTTGTGCCGCGGGCGCTGCGAGCGCCCGAGCCAGCTGCCAAGTTAAATTCGTTCCGGAAATTCAACTTGACCTTCACTTGCGACCACCCGCCAAGCATCCTGATTCCGGCAAGAGCAGGCGCCGTAACAGAATTATAACGGTTGAGGTCTGAAGGCTGAACCAATACGTACGGCACCCCACCAAAGACGTCCAGGCCTTTGCCTGCAAAGAACTCGCCGCTCAGCTCGGTATGCGGCAACAACGGAAGCCGCCAATCCGCCACACCGCCCCATCCGGTGACTGTCTCCCCTCCATAGTAGCGTTGCGGCAAGTAAATGCCAGAAACTCCAATGGATAGGGGCCGATTTTCGCTCCTTCCGTTTGCGGATATTCTCAGCGAATAAGCCGGTTGGCGAGAGCCTTCTCCGGGATTTGCAGCGCGCACACTCGCGCTGGAGCTGGCATATCTTGAGGGATCCATGACACCTGCTTCGATTTTGAACAGTGAAAAAGGTGTCGGCCATCGCTGTTCAAGGCGGATCGTGGGCGTCCAGGTCCAAAGGTTTCCAGCAGAGGCGAATGCCGGCACAGACAGCGACATGTAAGAGGTGGGCGTGTTTGGAGAGAAGAGGGGTACATCCAGGCCGACAACAACTGAGGTATTCTCCCAGTCGAATCGAACCCGTGCAACACGCAAGCGCATCACGCCTGAAGTTGTCGCCCCGTAGCCGCTCGGCAAGCCGCCGAAGAAATCCATCTGGACGTCACCGGACGTCGTTGCACCATAGATGTTCGGGCCGACACCTGCTAGTCCTATGATCGATTGCCTGAGTGAAGCGCCGAGGCTTCCCGAAGCATCTCCGGACGATGGTGGGACCGCGACGGTTGGGACGTCCAGGTTGTCTACATGGCCCGTCTCGCCGAATGCGTTGAACAGGGCTATGCCCGAAAGCTTCAGCCGGTACTTTGAGCTGCTTTCCACTTTGTCTTGTTGGAGTTCCTCCAACCTTGCCTTCGCAATCTGCCAATCGTCCTCAGTAATGCGGGCAAGGTTTTGCTCATCGCTTGACCTCGCCTCTTGAGAGTTTCCAGGGGATTTTTCGGTTGCCTGTTCTCGACGGACCACGGCACCCGGAGTGGGTGTGTCAGCATCTCCCATTTTCCTTAGCACTTGTTCAAGCATTGCGCGGAGCTGCCGGATTTCCGATCGCGACTCCGAGAGCTCGACGCGTGTCTCTTCGAGCGTTTGGCTCAGCATTCGTACTTTGGCGTCTATTTCGGCTTGGGTCGCTGGCTCGGAAGCTGATTGAGCAAACGCGGGCAAGCCATTCGCAAGGACTACGCACAGCAAGCACCCAACTGCTCGCAACAGGACTCTGGTAGAAAGGTTCATAGAGTCTCTCCTCCCGGAGCATCGAAGAGCTTTCAATTGTACTCCGGACACGAATTAAGCCTCTTCGCCATACACGAAGTAAACCAGCCAATGATGCGCTCCCGCTGATACAAACAAAACTTTTACATGCTGGTGACAAAATCCCGACAACTTGCTCGTCTACCTCCTTCGGCGGTGAACCCACCGTGGCGAGCTGCGGTTGCCGGTCCCAGTGACGAGGCCGGGCGAATCTTGGTCGCGGGGCGTCGAATCTGCGTTAGTCCGGGAGCCGCGGCATACACAGCCAATCTTGTGTCCTGCCTTTCCTTGTTGCTTTCCGTGACTGTAAGGACGACTCAACTCGGAGTTTGAAAATGCGTGTGCACTCAAATTCAGAACCCGCGAGATTCTTAGAGTCGATGCTCCGCTTGACAATTAACTCTGCCCGACATCAATGGCCCTAGTAAGGCAAATAACTGCAACAGAGAAGTCTGACCTTCGGAGCGCTTCCCCACCCGTCGGACAATCTTTTGACAAATTTTGAAAATTGTTGTGACAACCTTCTACAAGAATTCTTGCTATCTCAATTCGCGGAAAGCTCGAAAACTGGCGTCAGCCGGTAGGTCGTCCCCACGCTGGAGGCCGAATTTCGACACTAAACGTCAATCGTCATTTTGGAAGGAAGGGCTTATATGAAGTGTGCCGCTAAGTTCTTGAGGTCATCTCTATTCCTTGGCCTCGCTGCGCTATTGCTCCCTGTTCTCGCACCTGCGCAACATTACAAACAAACGAACCTCGTTTCGAATCTGGCCTCGATTTCGACCCCGAACCCTCCAGACCCCAATCTGAAAAACCCTTGGGGGCTGACTCGCTCCCCGGGCGGCAGCCCTTGGTGGGTTTCCAACAACAATTCCGGTACCTCCACTCTCTACAACGGCACGGGCGTGGCCATTCTCATTAACGGCACTGGCAACGTCACCGTTCCGCCGCCGAATGGTTCGCCGGCGGGAACCCAAGCGACTCCCACAGGCGTCGTTTTCAATGGCAGCCCTACGGACTTTCTGGTTGCTCCCGGCAAATCCGCTCACTTCATCTTTGCCACGGAAGACGGAACGATCGCCGGCTGGAATGGCGGACAGAATGCCGTACTCGTCGTTGACAACTCCGATAACGGCTCCGCGAATGGCGCTGTCTACAAAGGCGCAACGTCCGGCGAGATTAATGGCAACAAATTTCTCTATGTCACGAATTTCCGTTCCGCGAAGGTCGAAGTCTATGACACCAATTTCAAACGCGTGCACGTCGGTGAGGATGCCTTTGAAGCCGAGGGACTTCCCGGCGGCTTCGCACCGTTCAATATTCAAAACATCGGCGGCACTCTCTTCGTCACCTATGCCAAGCAGGACGCCGCTCGGCATGATGACGTTGCCGGCGACGGTCTCGGTTTCGTCGAAATCTTCACGCCGGCCGGCAGGCACATCGGACACCTCCAGCATGGTCCGTGGTTCAATTCACCCTGGGGAGTCGTCTGGACCACCCGCGATTTCGGCGAGTTCAGCAACGCCATCCTCGTCGGAAATTTCGGCAGCGGCCGTATCGCTGCGTTCAACGGCTTCACCTACAAATTCATGGGCTTCGTGAAGAATCCTGATAACTCAGTCATGACCATAGATGGACTCTGGTCAATCACCTTCGGCAACGACGGAAACGCCGGACCGGCCAACACGCTGTTCTTCACCGCCGGAATCAATGGCGAACAGGATGGTCTCTTCGGTACCATTACACCGGTCGACGGCCTGGACGGCGACGAAGAATGAAGAGCACGATTTCAGCCCGGTTCTTTGTCATGCAGTCGAATCGGGACTAGGAAGCGTTCTCTGAGTCAAACGGCAACAGGGCGCCGATGACGAGATAACGTTTCATCGGCGCTCAGGATCTACCCCCGGTGCACCCAGTAAAACCATTATGGACACGGGTAGGAAAACTCCCCGGCGCTCGTTCGCGATTCGGCAGGGTTGTGCGGGCAGTTCGTCCCGTGCTATTCGTGACTTACATTCTTTGAGGAGGTCACTGCCAGGAGCCTTAGCGTTTGAAAACGAATTCCAGAGTTCTTGTTTGATTGGTTTCGAGAGTGACCTTCTGAGTCAGCACGCCGTACTTTTCATGCCAGGCCTCGATCGTGTACTTACCGGGCGGAACGTTTTTCAGATCGAACGTGCCATCCTTGGTGGTGATCGCAAAGTAAGGATGCTTGAAAACCGCGATGTATCCTTTCATCCAGGGATGTACATTGCACTTCACGGGAATAATCTCCTCGCGGGCGAAGGATTCCTCGATAGGAGATGAGCCCGGTGGTTGCGAGAGGTTCCACTCCCGATTGTTCTGCGGCGCAGGGTGGATATTATGGGTCGTGGGGTCGCTGTTGGCGACCTTGAGAGTCTGCCTTGCGCGCATTCCAAGAATATGCGGATTATAAGTGCAACCCTTCTGCTCAAACACGACCGGCTCGGTGGGTGGGTCGAAGGTACGATTTCCAAGCCCGTCCGAAATATAGACGATCGCGTCTTTCAGCGCCCCGTTCGTTCCTGTCGCGACTTCCTCGCTCATTACCGGCGCGGAATGCATTTTCAAACAAGCGGGATCAGCAGCCATGTTGATGCGCGTAGCCACGGGTTGAGACCCTTCGAGTTTCACGATGCCCGACAGCGTGGCCGCTCCGGATGTGTCCTCCCGGGCTTCGCTGCTCGTTCCTATGGCCCTCAACGTCCTCGTCCCGGCTCCGTGTGCCGTCAAAAGCACTAGTGCCGCGGTAACGCCAATCTTCAGATAATTGATTCTCGTTCTCATCTGAGGTTCCCTTCGTTAGAGTAGTGCTGGTTAAAAAGAATTCCATACAATCGTCAGGTTTTTACTCTGCCTTAAAATCACCGTGTAACCAAGACACCGTGCGGTGTCACTCCGGTTGCGCGCCAACGGGCTTACTCTCGCCACGGTCCTTCTTTTCGTTTTCGGCCGTTTGCTTTTTGCGCTTCACATTCATTTGAAGTGTCCGAATGTAGTGCACCACGTCCCACGCCTGGGCCGGCGTCAGACCGTTTGCAAACGAGGGCATAGGTGTGCCATCCAGTCCAGTCATAAGAATGCGATAAAGGTCTTGGTTAGACTCGCCGCACTTGAAGCGCGTCCCTACCGAGAAATCGTAGGGAGGTATCGGATAGCCTCTATTATCTACCAGCGTTTGCGCGGATGGACCATCCCCACGCCCCTCTTTGCCATGGCACGACCAGCAGTTCATTTTTTGGTACAGCTCGTTGCCACTCTGAATGCTCTGCTGATTCGCTGCCGACTCTGACGGCATCGACAGCGGAGAAGGCGGCTTTTCCTCGCGGAAACTTGAAGAGAATGTTTTCACATAAGCAACTAGATCCGCACGTTGCTGCTTAGTGAGTGGCAGCCATGACGGCATGTTTGAGTTGACGAATCCCCGCGTCACGGACTTGTAGAGGTCTTCGTCAGTGGGGAGGGCCCCCGTCGGCGTGGATCGACACTTGAACGTGCCGGTCACGAAATCACGCGGTTTGGGATCGATCCATGGGGCGTTTTCTCCACGACCGTCCCCCAGCGGACCGTGACATCCGACGCAGTAACGCCGGTATAGCTGCTTCCCGCGACTCCCTTCTCCCGTCAGCCCGCCTATGTGGCTCTCTTGGGCGAAGATTACCTGGCCAACTCCTGCAAATAGCAGAACTAGAATTCCGGTAAAATGCGCCCGCATACGGTTGTGCTTCATTGGGAGTTCCTTCTTAAAATGCGAAATCGAGCCCGATGAACACGCTGCTTGACCGCAGATCGGGTCCAAACGGGCTCGTGCTGGTTGGGAGCGGTGACGCAGATTTGTACGACCGAACGAGCGAGTACTCGGTGTGGAGGGCCAGCCCCGCGCGGCTGAACATGAACGGGTAATACCTCAGCCCGAACGAGAAAGCATCTATGTCACCCAGATCGCGCGGGTCTGTCCTGAATACTTGACGGGACATCCGCACGATTTCGTTGCGTTGCACGAAGACGAGCTGCGGAGAGTAAGTGAAATGGGTTTCGACAAACCCGCCATTCCAGGTTGGCCCTCGCGCCCCCACGGGCAGCGGCGCATTTGCAGCGGTTCCTGTTCCTAGGAAGACGTTGTCCCATCCGTGTACAAATACTGTACTGAAGTCGACTTTTTTTATGTAGAAGAGTCCTGTCAGTCCGGCACGATAAAGGGACTTGTTCCCTAGCCCTTCGCTCAAAACCGGACTGCCGAAGGACGTGTTAAAGAAGGTCGGTCGTTGTCCGAAAAAGGCAAATGCGCCAACACGCTGGACCCCAAGTTTCCCTACCGCGAAACCCTGATTGAAACTCGCCCACCAATCGTACGTCCGATTCGGCAAACCTGGGCTGCCTTCATTACTGCTCAACAAGGCGACCGAATAGCGCGCATAGCTATTTTCGGAGTGGCCCGACAGCTCAACGCCCAATTGATTGTCACCGATGCCAAAGACTGGATTGAACTGCACGATCGGAGGATTTGAAGCGCGAAACTGCACCTCTCGGAACGGCGTGTAGTGATAAACCTGATAGAACCCGCCATTGCTGGAGAGAAACAGCATGCGCTTCTCGGAAACCAGGTTGTCGAGTTCGAATTTTCCGAGCTTGAGGTTTAACCAGCGTGTTCGGAATAGATTGTCAAAACGAACGAACACATTTTCAAAATGAAAGGATCCCGAGGAATCAGCGGACGGCAGCACGGAAAAGGAGATGTCTTTGTAGAGAGTCCCCGCAGCCCAGATGTCCAATCCGCTAAAATCAAAGCCGTGAGTCGTGACATCTTGATAGATTTGCCCAAGCGCCGGGTTGCCCGGGACCGTATCCACCACCTGGTTGCTGCTGCTTTCCCTGTGCCACTCCGGTGTGATCCGAAAAGTGATGGGCCAGTAACTCGGGTTCTGCCAGATTGGGGAATCCTTTTCGTTTCCCAATTGATAGCCTCTGTCCCGGAACGCAATCCCAAAGTCATTTAGTTTTGGCCAAGCTTCATGACAAGCAGAGCAGGGCAAATCGTACTTCCTTGCGAACGCGGGGATGGCATGTGCGGGCTGCCGCACAGACAGAACTACGCCTAAGACGAGTATGAAGATTACGGCGGCTCTCAATCTTAAAAGCATCTAATTCCCACTGTTCTCGGCTGGTTGTTTTTGAGTGCGCACAATTCTCACTCACCTGTTAGACCACGAAGAGTTGCAGGAAGGAACAGAGGAATTGTCACGCTAATGTGATTTTTTTTCGTCTCAGCATAGTACAAGCGTGAACGACTTTTTACATCTCCCCGACAATCCGAAGACAACCGCATTTCGTGAATTGCCTAACCTCCCATTTTTGATACTTGGCAGCTGGCAATCGAATCAAACGGGCCGGGCTGATCACTGATTCGGGAGGTGTTCGAACATGCCACGACACATCGCTGGTCTGATGCCGCGCTTTATTTCGTGTGCATTGATCTTGTTTGCGGGTCTTCTCGGCCTTGGGGGCTGCGGCGGTTATGGCGCTCCGTCTCAGCCACCAACATCACCAGCGTCCGTAACCATCTCTCCGACAAGCGCCAGCGTGAAGGCCGGCACCGGAACGCAGAATTTCACCGCTACAGTCATGAATGACTACCTGAGCAGAGGGGTTACCTGGGCCCTCTCCGGCGCAGGTTGCAGCGCGGCCACCTGCGGTTCGCTCTCCAACATGACCTCGAGTTCGGTCACCTACAATGCACCGTCTAATCCCACCACAGTCACACTCACTGCGACCTCGGTCAACGACACCTCGAAAAGTTCTACTGCGACGATCACCGTTACGGCGGCTGCAGCTGCGGGAGCCGCGGCAGTGTCGCTCACGATGACGGACACACCACCAGCGGGCGTGACGCTGCTATCGTTTGAAGTAAACGTCACAGGAGCGACGCTCAACCCGAGCAACGTGGACCTGCTGGGCGGCAAAGGGCCAATTCAGATTGAGGTAAAGCAGCTCGAGACAGAATCGGCGTTTCTCAGCACAGCAACCGTAACTCCAGGAACGTTCACAAGCCTCACCCTGACGTTTGCCAACCCTGAACTCACTTTCAAGAACGACACGGGAGCCGCGCTGGCCGGCTGTGCCGTTGGAGCCGTATGCGAAATCAAACCAACGGGAACGCTTACCTCAACGGTCAATTTTCCAGGCTCGGGTATTGTCATCATGGCGAATTCGCCGATCGGCATCCAGGTAGACGTCAACCCGGACACAATTCTAAGCGCTACGCTGGGCGTGGATTTCAGTCTCGCCGGAGCGGTCAGCGTACAGCAACTCAACATGAAGCCAGATGGTGAGTTGGACGATCTGGATGACTTGAGGGGAACGGTCCAAAACCTCGACACCACGAACAAGAAGTTCACACTACACACAGCGGACGGCGACTTTCCAATCACAACTGACAGCAATACGGAGTTCGATTTCGAGGCGTGCCCTGCGAACAATTTCACCTGCTTGCAGAACAATCAAGTTGTCGAGGTGGACGCAAAGCTCATGGCCGGAGGAATGTTCCTGGCCAAGAAGATCGAATTCGAAGATGACGCCGAGGACGATGAACTTGAAGGCATCGTCTTCAAAATCGACGATGCGACGCACTTCGAGATGGTTGTGCTTGACGAACTTAGAAGCGTCAACAACGTGAACGTCGGGAACCCCACCGTCGTCACTTTGAGCAATCCGGGATTCCAGGTGAAGGCTGACGGCCTATCGGTACCGAGTGCGCTACAAGGGGGGTTCGAAGGAGCAACGGATACGTCGCAGCTATTGCCCGGTCAGATGGTCGAGATCCGGCTGACGGGTCCAGCGAATCCAGGTCCGCCCGTTGCGGTGACCAGCGACCGGGTGCGGCTACGGATGACTCAGTTCACAGCAAACGTGAAGGCTGGCTCGATCGTGTCACCCAACTTTAGCGTTGATACGCTGCCAGCGCTGTTCACCAGCGCCGGCATCACCAGCATCCACGTTCAAACATCAAGCGATACGGACTTCGAAGGCGTTTCAGGCGTTACCGCTTTGGCTGACGGCAACACCGTGTCCCTGCGAGGGCTTCTTTTCAAAAACGGCGCGCTTTCACCAGAACTCGTCGTGAAGAAGGTGCGCAAGCGCTGAGGAGAGCGCGATCAGGGAAGGACATGGGCCGGGGAGAATCCTCTCCTGCCCATCGATCATAATCTTAGGACAGTTATCGCGATTGTGAGGGGGCTTACGGTCTCACCATGGCAGGTTTAGACTATTAGCCCGACCTCGGAGAAAACTGATGCGTTCTTCCCGGGTGGCGAGTAAGCCACAGTTGGTCGGCAAAGCCGTCGGCGCCCGGGCCAACTCAAACGGCTCGCACTCGCCGAATTTATCCGAATTGGGGTTTTTGTTGCTCAACGCTGCGTTCAAGCCGCTCTACGTGAACAAGTGTGCGGCAGAGATCCTCCTCTATCCAGAAAAGCCTCGCGGAACGAAAGATTTCGCGGACCAATTGGCATCAAAGATTTCCGCGATGGTCGTGAAAGAAAGACCCGGCGGCAAAGTCTCTGTTTGCAACGAGTTTCTCTCTGGCAGTCGACACTACCTCTGCCGGTTCTTTGACGTACGTCTACCGGACAACAACTTGAACGGCCGAAACGGGTCATCGTTGGCCCTTCTCTTTGAGCGAAGTCCTCGAGCCAGGGTGGATATGCTCAAAATCTGCCAGCAGTACCAACTAACGCCTCGCGAGGGGCAGACCGTTGGGCTTCTGCTGGAAGGTTTGGCCAGCAAAGAAATTGCGGTTCGCATGAACATCAGCCCTTATACCGTAAAGGTCTTTCTGCGGCTTGCGATGGTAAAGATGGGGGTTTCCTCGCGTTTCGGAATCCTGAGCAAATTTATCAAACCCAAGCCCTGAATTGGTGTAAGCATGCAGAAGGGAAAAAGGGAAAAACAATCCTAGTGCTGGTACCTTTCTTGCGACAACACGATCGGTGTGGTGGATCTCACGCAGATGAAGGTCGTGAAGAAACTAAAGACAGAAGCGAAGCCCGACGGAAGCGCCTACGCCACTCCGTTTCACAAACTATACGTCTCCGATGAGCGAGGGAGGGCCGAAGCCGTCGTGGACGTGCAGAAGGACGAAATTATCCACACCTTGCACTTCGATAGTGAAACGGGAATGCCGCAGTATGACCCCATCGCGCGAAGAGTGCATGTGAATCTGCAGGACCAAAACATCTTCGCGGTGAAGAAACACGCATCACCACGGAACGTGCCGATCCTGCGAAATAGCCGTAGAAATACCTGTTGAGTCAGATCTTCTGCGTCAGAAGCGTTCTTGAGCAATCGCAAACAGAGGCTGTACACTCGCTTGCTGTAAATGCTTGAGTCTCGCAGAGTGCCATATCATTACACAAGGGCTATAACTTCATAATCGGTGACACTAGGCACATCAAAACTTACCGTTTGGCCTTGCTGCTTAAAAACGAGACGAGCGTCCAAGCGCAACGCACGCACGGCCTTGATTGTACGATCCTGAACGCGGAAGCGCACTTGTTGACGCCCGAGAGGATAAATGCGCCGTATCGCGCCGTGAGTCATGTTCGGGTTTGTGTAGTTGAGCAGGTGTAATGCGTAACCCGGTTCTGTTTTCCAGGCGAACACTTCAATGATGCCCTCACCGCTGATGGATATGGCCGGGTCATCGCCTCGGACCCACTTGACGGCGTTTTGTATCAACTGGCTCAGGTCCGCATTGCCGGATCGCCAGCACGTACGGTCAACATCACTTGGAAAAAACGCGACTCTCGACTTGCCTGCTTCTCTGAACACTGCAGCGTGCTCCGTTGTCTGTGGCGTGCGTGGATAGACCATTTCTGGTGGAAATGCTGGATACCAAGGAACAACGCTCAAGACGAGTGGAACTTCGGCCTTTACGGGAATGTGGGCTTCGGCTCCTGGCAGCAACGCCGTGCCATCGAAACCTCTAAGAACCGGATGTTGCGTTTCAATGCGGGAGTAAGTGTTTCCTTGAGGTCCAATGGCCTCACCGGCCACATGAGCGCCGAACACATCGGCCAGTTGAAAGTCGGCACGTGGTTCGCCCCATTCGTTGTAGCGGGACGTTTCAAACGTAGCGAGAAGCGAGCCTCCGTTCTTGACGTACTGTCGAATGGCTTCACACTGAGCATCGCTGAGGAAAGCTGCATTTGGAATAAGAAGCGCACGGTATTTTTGCAAATTCGCTGCGTCGAGATTCCCTTCGTGTACGAAGTCGAAAACGAAACGCCCTTCGAGTAGCGCGTAGTAAAGTCCTTGCAGATGATCGACAGGTCCACCGCGATAACGGCTTGACCCGCGGCCTCGGGAATAAAAAGCAATGGTGCGCTGTGGATATAGGACGGCCAGATCAGCAAGCGAACCCCGATTACGGAAATGCGGCTCGTTGCTTGCGTGCCAATCGAAGAAGGATCGACCGACCTCGCGCCAGCGATTGTCCTCGGGCGAACCGCCCAGCCAGTGAAACCACGGCACCATCCCGCTGGCTGTAGTTTGCGCCAGCCATAGATTCAGTTCGGCAGGGGCCTTCGAGCAGTGCCTCCAAACTGGTTGTGTATTGCTGTATGCGCCTGAGACATTCGTGATAGTGCGGCCTGCCATAACAGATTGTGCAACGCGGCCCTGTTGCGCACAGTTCCATATCGGCGTTTCACCTGCTCGGCCCTGGTGGTCGGCGTTAAACCAAGCCGCTGCTTGGCTAATCTCCTTTATATCCTTGACTGTGTCGATCCCACCCCCAAGATTGCCAACGTACACGGATTGCGGGTCCTTCTCACGCGCAATGCCATCCCATAGACGCCAAATTTCCAGCACACGGTCCATGTACGCTTGGTAGTATTTGCGGTAAAGCGTATTTGAGGCGTCGGTGTCTGCGGGGGGCGTTCCGCCCAACTTGTCGTATAGGCGTCGACAGGCTTCGCAGTAGCACACATGTAGTGGACCAGTGGATGGCCAGCCATTGGTGAAGAAACCGTCGATGGGATAATGCTGATTGATCTCGCGGTAGATCGCTGGCATCTGTTCGGAAAAGTAGGGGCTGAACATGCACGTTGCTAATAGCCGAGGTGATTCACTGTGCGGCCTTGGCGAACCATCCTGGTTCCGCTCGAACCATTCGGGATGCGCGTTCAAAGCGTCCTCATAGGCAAGGTTGCAATCCATTCTGGCAACCACACGAGCACTGCGCCGCTTCGTCGCTGCCACCATTTCACCGAACAGATCGCGGGTGCCGAGGAATTCGCTCCGATGGTGGTAAGGCACTTGTGTTGGATAGAAGGCGACAATACCGCCGCCGTTCAGAAGTACAGCATCGACCTTGAGTGACGCCCAATATTCGGCCCACGCTTCTGTGTCGAGTGTCAGCGGATCGCGCTCGTTGAAATTGATCTGTCCGCATCGCCGCATCACGCTGTACCAGGGAACGTTTGCCTCACGGCTGTTGCCGCTTGGCTGGAAAAGATTGCTGGGTGTAGCAACTGAAACGGCTGTAAGTGCGATGAAAGAGCGTCTGTTCATGGTCATACGCGCAATGCCCCTCCAACGGCCTGCAGATTCGATAGGCGCATCTCCGAATACTTGCGTGAAAGGATCACTCCGTCTGCGTCAGCGTCAAGGGCGGCTTGCACGGCTTCGCGCACATCTTGTGGCTCAGTTTTCTTTTCGCCCTTGCTGGTGGGAATATCGATATCGATTCCCGGCCAAATCTTTACTGCACTAGTAACACCATTCACCGCTCGTCTCGTTTCTCGTCTGACATAATTGGCGGAAAGTCCTTTGCTTGGAAGTTCAGCAAGATTCGCTTCTTCGTAGTTCTGGGTCTTGTATGTGAAGTCCAGCACTTGTTCTGGAGAGAAGTCAGCCAGAATCGTGTGGCTCACACTATTCGCGTAGGACGCGAGCCGGGGTCCACCGCAGTTGTTGTACATGACCACTTTGAGGAAGTCAGAGTATTGGCAGAAATCTGCATAATCCTGCTCGGCGCGATAGAAGGGGCTGAACGAATTGTTGTGCCAAATGTGCCAGCCAACGGCAATCTCCGGCCGGATCGATTTTGCCAGCTTGTAGATGTTTGCGTACGCGCTTTGCTGGCCATCATTCCACAGTGTTTCCCACGCAAGAATTTCGGGATACTTCACCAGCAGCCGCCAGTAAGAAACGAAGTAGCCATCAAGGGGCCGCAACGATGCTCGTGAGTCACGCACCAGCGCCGCCAGCTTCTTGTACCCTTCCACGGCTCTGTTCATATCGATCCCACGAGACTTCGCCGCACTTCTGCAAAAATTGCAGAAACACTTGACCTCGAAGGGATCGGCTCCCGCT
>MNDE01000158.1 GCA_001914785.1 Acidobacteria bacterium 13_2_20CM_57_17
CTAAATTACAAGTAAACTCTTGTCATGCCTGGACTAAATTCGCAGAAAACTCTTGCTTAATTGGTTGCACTTAGCTAGCTTACTCTCAAGTTTGGGGGTTCCTGTGGGGCCCATAAAGGAATTTTTGTTCCCGCCCATCCATTGCGCTACAGAAAACTGAGGGAGGTGTGTATGCTTCGCCTTAGAACCGTATTTTGTCAGGTAGTCATATTGTTGATCGTCTTACTGTTGATGAATGCTTCGCTGCAGGCGCAAACGGCGTCAACGTCCACTGTGACGGGGACAGTCTCCGACAAGTCGGGGTCTACCATTCCGAACGCCAAGGTCGATTTGGAAGATGTGGACACTAAGGCGAAGACAACGGTCACCACCGGAAGCGACGGCGGTTATACCTTTCCTTCCGTGCGTCCGGGGAACTACGGCATCACGGTTTCAGCTAAAGGCTTCCGACAGTCAGTGGTGACCGGCGTAAGAGTTGAAATCGGAAAATCGGCCTTGGTTAACGTGATTTTGGAAGTCGGTGGCATGACGGAGACAGTGGAAGTCAGGGCCAGCACTGGTGTCGAGTTGCAGACGCTGGACGCCAGCATGGGTGATGTGCTTGACGCCAATCTTCTTTCGAGTCTGCCGACTCTGAGCAGGGATGCCACATCCCTGGTTCTGCTCCAGCCCATGGCGATTCCTGGATTTAACGGGGCAGTCTCAGGTTCAGGCGAAGGCAACGCAAGCGGCGGAACGATTGCCGGAGCGCGAATGGACCAGAACACCTTCATGCTCGATGGTGGCGACGCTACAAGCAACATGGAGGGCGGTGGCGGCTACAATACGGGTTTTCAGGCTACCCCCCGAGCAGTGGTACCCACCCCCGTGGAAAGCCTTGAGGAGTTTCGCGTACAAACGAACAACGCTGGTGTGGACTTTACCCGTTCGCTTGGGGCCGAGGTTCAGATGGTCACGCGACGGGGCAGCAACGATTGGCACGGCGCTGGCTACTGGTATCACCAAAATGATGAGCTGAACTCGAATGACTGGTTCCGCAATCGCAGAGGCGTCGAGAATCCCGAATGGCGCGACAACCGCTATGGTGGTCGGATCGGCGGGCCGATCTGGAAGAACCGGACCTTCTTCTTCGTCCATGAGGAAGAGCGTCACTTCTCCACGCAATCGGTATTTCAACGACTAGTGCCCTCTGCCGCTTTGAAAGTTGGTATCCTGAAGTTCAAGGATGCTGGTGGAGTGGTCCGGGCCTTCAATCTGAATCCAACGGCGACGCTTGATCCAGCCGCGTGCTCCGCCCCTTGCAACGATAACGATCCTCTGATTGGCACAATGCTGCCGGCCGATAATGGCACCCTCGATCCGCGCGTGAAAGGCCTTAACCCTGCCATAGCCGCCGAATGGGCTAATATGCCTCCACCGAATGACTTCTCTGCAGGTGACGCGGCTCTGAGAGCTCCGTTTTTCACAAGTACTGTGCCAAACATCAGCAACGAGCACTTTGCTGTGCTCCGCCTGGACCACAAGATTAATGACAAATGGGATTTCATGGGTTCCTATCGCTACAGTACGTCCGCCATTGTCCCCCCCAACATCCAAGAGGACGTTGGGGGCATCGCGAAGGGCTGCCAGAAAGGCGTGCCGTGCGCGCTGGCCAGCCGCCCGCTGCAGCCGCGATTTTTGGTTGGGGGCCTGACCGGGCGACTTACGCCCAACCTGGTGAATGACTTCCATTTCGATTGGTTGCGTCACTGGTGGTCTTGGATTGCCCCTGGAGCTGGTATCCCTGTGCCTGGACTCAACACTGGTACCGCTTGCGGCGCGGTAGCGCCGTGTAGTGACACTAGGCTGCAGATCTGGTCAGAAAGCCGTATCAACGCCATGGTACCTATTAACGTCAATACTCAACAGGCGCGCCAACGCGTCTGGAACGGCCAGGACTACACGTTTATCGACAACCTGACTTGGATTAAAGGGAAGCACGCCTGGAACTTCGGAGGGCGTGTGCAGCTGCAGCACTTCTTGCACGTCCGAGATGACAAGGTGGTGGGCGGCATAACCACGCCTCTCTACTTTGTGGCTCGGGGAGGTCAATTCCTCGACATCGGCGGAGTCCCTGTCCCCTCTTCTGTTAAGAGTTCGGACGCGAGCACATATAGACGGGCTTACATTTCCGCACTCGGGTTAGTGGACAGCGCCACGCAGGTGTTAACACGCGCTGGGGACTTGAGTCCGCAGCCCGCGGGTAGCACGATCACACAGAAAGAAAATGTAAATGCCTATGAACTCTATTTCGGCGACACCTGGCGCGTGTCTCCATCACTGACATTAAGCTATGGTTTGACGTGGGGTGTGCAGATGCCGCCAACTGATCCGACAGGCAAGACGGCCATGATGATCGACGTTAGTACTGGCAAACCGATTGATGCCAAATCTTATATAGACGCCAAGGAAAAGGCCGCTCTGAACGGAGACGTTTTCAATCCGACTGTGGGTTATGTGCCTATTAAGAGCCTCGGACGAAAATATCCATTTGACCCGGATTATACGAACTTCGGTCCGCGGCTGGCCTTTGCCTGGAATCCCGGTTCCGACGGGCCGCTGGGTGGCCTCCTTGGCAACAAGAAGACGGTGCTCCGTGGCGGCTGGTCGCGCGCGTTTGAAAGGAAGAACGGCGTTGGACTTGTTCTGACTCCTGCGCTGGGTATTGGTTTTGGCGATCTTTCCGTTTGCACAGCGCCGAATACGACTGGTGCGTGCAGCGGGTTCTCCAATCCGACTACTGCCTTCCGGATCGGGATAGACGGCAACCATATTAATGTTCCGCCCCTCCCGGCGGTCAGCGGTGGCGTAATCATCCCGGGGCAGGGATCACCCAGCGGCATTCAGCCGGCAAACGCCAACAGCGTCTTCGAGAGCCGCGACTTCCGTCTTGATCCGCACTACGTTACTGGGGGCTCGGATTCAATCGACTTCAGTATCCAGCGCGAATTGCCCGGCAAGATGATCCTGGAAGTGGGATATGTGGGCCGCTGGTCCCGGGATCTTTATGGGAACATCGATTTGAATTCCGTTCCCTACATGTTTACGCCCAAGGGCACCAACCAGAGCTTTGCGAAGGCGTTCGACGCCGTGGCGGCGCAACTCCAGGCTGGTGTTTCGACCAGGGCGGTTACCACTCAGCCAGCGTTAGAAGCCATGCTGGGCGGATTGGGTAGCCCCTTGTGCAGTGGCAGTGCGAGCGTATGGGGGAGTACGCAGGCGCCGTTCGCTTCCTGCACGGCTGCTGCTGCCGAGTTTGACGCTCAAAATGGCAACCCCTTCTGGCCGGCTCACGGGGCCGGTGCACTGTGGTTCCTCTTGGAGCCGAACTTCGCGACCGGGCCGATGACCCTGGCTAATACTCAGGTGGGTTCGTTGGATTGGAGCGGAAGCTTCACTTACGCGAACTACAATGCCGGCTTCATCACTGTGCGATCGCGCGCGTATCGCGGTCTGACATTCGATGCCAACTACACTTACTCCCACGGGCTGGATAATTTCGGCATTACGCAGGAATGCACCGGCGCCATTCCCGATGCCTATGACCATCATCGCAGCTATGGTCCGTCGTTGTTCGATCGGCGCCACACCTTCAATCTGCTGGTCAACTACGAACTGCCTTTCGGCAAGGGCAAGAGCATGGCCAACGGTGCGTTTGCAGACAGGGTGTTCGGTGGTTGGTCTGTCTCCGGCGTCTACGTTGCTGCCAGCGGCTTGCCAGACATGGTCTATGACTCGTCTGCGTGCTTTTCGGAATTCGGCAGCACGCCGTCAAACGGAAACTCGAACGGGATGATTCCGATAGGACCTGGCACATTCAATCAAACCCGCGTGAACAATCCCACGCTGTCCTCTTCCGGCTATGGTTCCGGGAGCACCGGAGGAGTGCCGAATATGTTCCAAAACCCGGATGCGGTGGTTGCCGCTTTCCGATACCCGACGTTTGCCGACAAGACTCTGGGGTTTGGCCGCGTTCGCGGCCCGATGCGTTGGAACCTGGACTTGGCGGTATCGAAGCTCATGCGCATTACTGAACGCGTATCCACGCGTTTTGATGTACAGTTCGTCAATGCCTTCAACCACGTGATGTTCGGGAGCGGTGGCGATTCATATTTCTCGAACCAGCCGGGCATGGACATATCCGGGCCCGGCGCCTTTGGTGTTCCCAGCAACCAATTCAACTCGCCCCGATACATTCAGATGGGCTTACGATTCGACTTCTAGAAGGAGGCGCAGCCTCATTGTCCGGGGGTCAGGTCGTTGGCCTGACCCCCTTTTTCTTGGCGCCCATGCATGATATGGAGGAGAAAGTGATTGGAGGGCTTGTAAAGCCGGACCGGCGTGAGTTTCTTCGTGCGTCCTTGCTCGGGAGTGGCGCGCTTCTTGTAGATTTCGACAAACTCAACGGCTTCGCGCGACCGCAAAACGAGCGACACGATCCGCTTGGGGACGGCAAGCAGCTTGGAATCCTTGAATTCACTGGAGAAAGCCGAGCGCCGCTTGATACGATTATCGGGGCAGGTCTCGACGCGCGTCTGTTTTCTGACCTTTCTCGATTGAGCCCAGAGCAATTGGTTACCCCGACCGAAAAATTCTATACCCGCACATGCGCTTCGGAGTCGCTCGATGGCGGGAAGCCCTGGACGATCAAGGTGGGCGGGCTCGTTCAAGAACCGTTGAATCTCACCTCAGAAGACTTAGAGAAAGGCGCGAAACCCATGGGCATGCACCTGATGGAATGCTCCGGCAACACGCGCGCAACGCGCTTCGGACTGCTCAGCGTGGCAGATTGGATCGGCGTACCTATTTCTGATCTACTCGCGACTCAAATCAAGCCGAGAATGGATCGCGTGATGGTTTCGGGCTTCGACGAGTACCCGATGAAATCGGCAACGTCGATTCCCGGTGCGGATTGGGTCTTCACAGTTGAGCAACTCAAGGCTTCCAAGGCCTTTCTGGCCACTGAGATGAACGGGCAGCCACTTAGCAAAGACCACGGCGCGCCGGTCCGGCTGATTATGCCCGGCTGGTATGGCTGCACTTCCATCAAGTGGGTAAACGCCATCACATTTGTCAATGAAAATTTCTTGGCGACATCGCAGATGCAAGAATTTGCCGCCCGAACACATCAGCAAGGCGTACCGAAGCTGGCGAGAGATTATCGGCCGGCGATAATAGACCAGGCGGCTATGCCAATTCGCGTCGAAAAGTGGTTTGCGGATGGCAGAATCAAGTATCGCGTTGTCGGGATTCTGTGGGGAGGCTCGCGCCTGGTGAAGGCGCTGGAAATACGCTTTAACCCGGAAGAGGACTACGTCCGAGTGGCGCACTTTTCGCAAACGACAAATGATCCCTGGAGCTTTTGGTCACATGTGTGGACGCCGAAAGCCACGGGAGCCTATTTGATCCGGCTGCGAGTAACTGAACCTCCGGTGGAAACAAAGAGACTCAATTCCGGACACTACGTTCGCTCCGTCGAGGTAACCGAAATTTGAAAATGAATTTACACATAGAAGGCGTTTGCCGGCAAACCGGCAAGGAAGGGAACACCGTTCACCATGGTGTGTGGAATGGCCAGGCATGGTTGCTTGTGGCGCGATTGGCAATCATGCAAGCCTGCCTGTTGACAGTATGGGTAGCACCAGGGCTGGCGCAGCACGAGGGCCACGAAGAACATGAAGTGGTCGGATGGGTGCCGCAGGAGATTCTCGGACGGCCCCTTCCGCTTCGGCACGACATCGGCAATCTTCACGAGAAAGTGACGACGTCCTCCGCGGAAGCTCAGGCCTTTTATGATCAGGGTTTAAACTACTTTGCTTCGTATGTCTGGATCGAAGCGGCACGCTCCTTTCATCAGGCTTTGCGACTGGATCCCTCCTTATCTGCGGCCTATGTCGGACTATGCGATGTTTATGTGCAGTTGCAAGACGTGCCCACTGCGCGAGCGGCATTGGAGAAAGCGCAATCGCTCTCCAGCAAAATAACCGAAGCGGAGCGGCAGCGTATGGAGATCCGTGGCCGCCTTGTGGAGTTCCTCGAGGACAAGCAGAACCTCGACAAGTTCGTCGCCTACCGTAAAGCCATTTACGACGCTTTGATGGCCAACCCTACCGACCCAGGCCTTTGGATTTTGCGAGGCTTTGCCGATGAAGGTCCGGGGGCGGGACACGGTCAGACCGGGGATCTGGATTCCATCGCGTTTTACCTATCCGCGCTGGCAGTTTCTCCCAACAATTCCGCCGCGCATCATTATTTGGCTCATTCCTACGAGAACATTGGCCGCACCGAAGAGGCGCTGTATCACTCCGAGGCATATTTGCGCGTGTCTCTTTCGATTCCGCACGCACATCATATGCGCGGACATGAACTTCGCCGGGCGGGGCGCATTGAGGATGCCGTCGAAGAGTTTCGAAAAGCGAACGATCTGGAAAGTGCCTACTATCGTTCCGAGCACATTCCTGCAGAGTACGACTGGCACCGTCCTCATAACCTCGGCCTCCTGGCGATGTGCTACCAGTTGCTGGGACAAATGAAAGCCGCGGAGCAACTGCTGCGTGAATCGTTTTCCCTCCCCGCGCACAGTGAACTTGCGGAGTTCGACCACAGACAATTGCCGGAGTATCTGCTGGCGCGAGGGCGCACTCAAGAGGCATACGAGCAATCGCAGATTCTCGCACAGAGGCCTTCGGTGATGGCGCAATTTGCGGGGCATACGTTGATGGGCCGTGCGCTAGTGGTCCTAAATCACGTCGATGAAGCCGAGAAGGAATTAGCTTTGGCTCGCGATGCGCTGGTTCTGGTTACGGCAACCGAAGCTGATCGGTTGCGGCCCTATGCCGAGACGTTGCGGGCCGAAATCCTGCTCTCGCAAAGAAAATCGGGCGAAGGCGTCGGGCTGATGAAGCAAATCGAAGGGCAGCTTGTCGCCTCGCCCGGACCCGATGCCCGAAGCCAGGCGTTGATCCAGCTCGATTCCATTGCGCGCAGAGCTCGTGAGACCGATGAATGGGCGCTGGCCGAGTTCACTGCGCGGGAAATGATCCACCAAGACCCGGGCTACGCTGGCGGCTACTACGCCCTTGGTTTGGCGTCTGAACACCAAGGTGATTCTGTTGCCGCAAGCCAGGAGTTTGCCATCGCAGAAAAGCTGTGGAGCGACGCGGACAAGGGTCTGCCGGAATTGCGCAGCGTTCGCCAAAAACTCGCCCTGAACCAGTCAGAGCTTCATATGACCAGGCAGCAATTGCTGAAACGCCTGCAGGAACGCGATGGAACGTCGATCTTATTGCAACCGGGCAAGGTCCACGTCGCCTACGACCCGGCCCGGCTTCGCGGAAGTCCGCAAGCGCCGGTAATGATTGTTGAATTCTCCGATTTCCAATGCCCGTTTTGCAGAAAAGTTCAGAGCACCCTGAAGAACCTACTCGAAAAGTACCCAGGGCAGGTCAGCCTGGCATACCGAGACTTTCCGCTACGCGGGATGCATTCGCAGGCGGAGTTGGCTGCCGAAGCTTCGCGTTGCGCGGCTGAGCATGGGAAATTTTGGGAGTATCATGACCTTTTGTTCGCGAATCCCGATAAACTCGATCGAGCGGGGGCGGCGCGAATGGCTGAGAGTCTGGTTCTCAACCAGAAGCAATTTGACGCTTGCCTATCCAGTGGCAAATACACGGAGCAAATTGAACAGGACCTGCAGGATGGGATCCGCGCTGGCGTCGAAGGCACGCCGGGAATTTTCATAAACGGAATCCTGCTCAGCGGAGCCCAACCGGAAGCTGCGTTTGAGAAAATCATCCGAGCGGAACTCGCGGCTTCCAAGGAGAAGCGCGGGGGGCCCCAAAACGGATCAACTATCGAATGCGAGGCGCGTTCTGCGCCTGGAGCTGTTGGATGTGCGCAGCGATATTCAATTCACGCTCTGCAGCAGCTGTTTTGCCAAGTTCCCGGTAAAGCTGGCCGAGGAAATAGTGTGCTGTGTAGTTGGCGGAATCCGCGGCGATTGCGCGTTGCAAGGTTCGTTCCGCTTGCAGTAGTTGCCTCTTGGCCATAAACACTTTGCCCAGAATCACGTAAGGCTCCCCGCTGGTCGAGTCCAGCCATATGGAACCTTGCAGAACTCTTTCTGCGTCCTCGTTTCGCTTGAGTCGCCAGTATGCGTCGCCTAAATGGTTGAACGCGGGCGCATATCCGGGATTGATGTCGAGTTCTTGCTGGAATTCCTCGGCGGCTTTCGGATAATCACCGCTGTAAGCGTAGAACTCTCCCAATGTGAAATGGGCGAGCGGCAGGCGTGGTGAAAGCGCCAGCGCCTTGCGTACCTCCTTCTCAGCGACCGGATCGAAACCCTGACGGAGCAGAATGCGAGCCATCAACAAGTGGGATGCCGCGGAGTCGGGCCCCAAACGGTATAGACGCGCGAAAGTTTCCAGCGCCTCAGGGTAGTTCCTATTCAGCGCGTAGCAAAGACCTAGAACATAGATGGCATCAATATTCTCGTTGGGATGCCAGAGTCGTACCTTTTCCAGCACCTGAATGGCTTGTGCTGGCTTGCCGCTGAAGTAATAGGAGAGTCCTAATAGTTGCGCTGCATCACGATCTTCGGAATTTTCCTGAAGGGCCTCTTCAAGGTAAGTAGCCGCCTCAAAGTAGTCCGCCTGGTAATAATAAGCGATGCCAAGTTCGTGGCTGATGCCTTTGGTTCCGGGGTGGCTTGCTGCCAGTGCCTTAAGTTGGACAACGGCTTCCTGGTATTTGTTTTCTTTGATAAGGGAGCGGGCCGTGGCCAGTGCCAGGTCCTCCTGCTGGGCGACCAGGTTCGCCACGAGTGAAAGCACGAACAGACAGAAAGGAGCCGCAAGCTTAGCGGCAGGCGGCAAACACGCACTTTTTGATAAAGGAGCGATCACGGCTAATCCCCCATCTTTCTTGCCGGTTTCTGCATTGTCCGTCCGACTGGCTGCCCGGAGCCCTCGATCACCACCGCGATGCTGTCTACACGCGGATTCAAATAGCGTTCCACCGGCCCACTGGGCCAGCGGACTTCCAGATATTCAATCTTTTTTATCGTTCCTAAGCCAAAGTGAACACGCATGTCGTTGTTGGAAATATAGCTCGAACCGCTACGAACTTCGTCAATCTGGGTGCGAGTAGCGGTCTTGAGCTCGAGACGTGCTCCAATGCCGCTCCGGTTGGAGTCGCTACCCACAGTTTTGATTTCAATCCAGTGGTTCGGATAGGTAGTGCGGTTGACTAGCAGACTGGGCGCCCCGTTCCGGTTCACGATCACGGCCGACAGCCGGCCATCATTCCAGAGATCGCCAATCGCCAGTCCCCGTGCAGGGGCTGGTGTGTTGATGCCCTGCCCTGCCGTCTTCGAGATGTCGATAAACTTGCCATCGCCCTTGTTGTGAAACAGCAACTTTGGTTCGCCATAATCGATGCCAAGCTTTAGGGCCTCTACCTCCGGATAGACATGGCCGTTCACCAGCAGAAGGTCGGGCCAGCCATCATTGTCAAAATCAAAAAACATGGTGCCCCACCCTAGGTACCGGGTACTGGAGCCAAGCCCCGCGGGATAGGTCACGTCGGTAAAGGTGCCGTCGCCATTATTGTGATAAAGCGTGGGGGTGTCGTCGGAGAAGTTCGTGCGAAAAAGATCGAGATTCCCATCGCCATCGTAATCTGCAACCGTGGAGCCCATGCCTGCCTGCTCGCGGCCGTCGACGTTGTAGGCCACGCCCGAAAGAGTACCCACGTCCGTGAAGGTCCCGTCGCGATTGTTGCGGTAGAGGATGCTCGGTGTGCTGTCGCAGGACATGTAGATATCAGGCCAGCCGTCGTTGTCAAAATCAAAGGGTGAAACGCTGAAACAGTAATGGCCCATCGTGCGATCAATGTGTGCGGAAAGCGTGACGTCTTGGAAGCGGCCCTTGCCAAGATTGCGATAGAGGATATTTCTGCCGCCAGGCAGGCCCCGCGGCCCGCAAAAGACGGCAATGCCCTTCCACAAGCAGCTAGGGTATTTGCCAGGGGGAGAGGCGTGTGCAAGGTCAAAGCTCGCATAATTCGCAACGACCAGATCGAGCTGCCCATCCCGATCGTAATCCACGAAGGCGCAGCCGCTGCTCCAGGTCTTTCCGTCGCCTGCCACGCCGGATTTCTCCGCCACCTCCTCGAATTTGCCTCCAAGGTTGTGGTAGAGGCGATTTTTCCCGTAATAGGTAACGTAAAGATCTTCCCATCCATCATTGTCAAAGTCCCCTACGCATACGCCCTGACCCCATCCGGTTGCCACAAGGCCTGCCCCTGAAGTCACGTCAGTAAAAGACCCGTCGTGATTGTTGTGATACAAGTGATTGGTAGGGGCGCTCTCGGCGGGAAAACCTTTCAGCGTTGATCCATTCACGACGAAAATATCCGGCCACCCATCGTTATCGTAGTCGAAAATCGCGACTCCAGTGCCTGTGCTTTCCAGAACGTAAGTGGTGCGGTCTTTTTCGCCGAAGACATTAGTAGCAGTGAGTCCGGCTTTCTTGGCCACGTCGTTGAAGTCGGCGGCCTGCACAGTCTTGTCCGGCTCCGGAGCGGCGGGGCTGATCCACACGAGGGCGGCGAATAGCCAAACTATAAAAAGAATCCAGATCAGAAGGATATACACCGATTCATACCCTGTCGTTGTAAGAAGTTTGCAATTATGAGTCGCGGTCTCGTACATGAGCCAACAGCCAAGGTAACCGATACTGCGGCGCTAATCTTAACCCGATAGTGGTCGGACGTCCTCTGAGATTGGTTTCCTCGGATACTTCTATCCCTGCTCGGGTCGATTTTACCGCGGGCCACCTCTCATGGGAGCCAAAGGCACCAGCCCACCGGATTGGGCAAATTTGACCAGCCGTGGCTGCATGTCGCAAGCGAGTTCGATTATGAGCTCAGAGTGATCCGGCCCGCCAGGGAGTGGGTGAAAAATGGGATTTTCCTGAATTTAAATAAACTAGAGACACGCCATAGTCGATAACTTATGTCCGAAAGATCAGCAACCAAGACGCAGACCGCTTAGCAGCTAGCCCAAGAACGGTGGCGTGGTACACAGCGAGGCACACAACAGCGACGTCTAAGGCTGCCTTGCAAAGACTCAGGATACCGTCCGTGCTATTGTATAAGTTGCAAGTACTTATAAATCCCTCACTGTCACAGCAAAGGCCCAGCCCGGGGATCTATCCGTTTAACGCTAAAACGTATGTCATGCCGCCAGCGGGAGTGAGAATTCCGTGGCGCGAACGGTGCAAACCGGGCCCCCGAATCGAACTGTTGTGTGGATTGGAATGAGTTCTAGCGCGTTGCCGATCAGGACTTCGGGAATTTGTTTCAGCGACTCAGGTGTCACTGTCCCCGGACAGACTTTTCAGCCCTCCTAAAATCCCGGCCCCCTTCACGGCGCGCAGATCGCTATTCTCTTATCCAATGATTGCTCTGCCTTCGTTCCGCCGAGCCAAAGGTGCCACCCCTGAAGCTCTTATTGTCGCCTTCTGTCGCCTCGCAAAACTTCTACACTATTCATTACTAAAACAGTTGGTTGGTAGGGGCGGTGGGGATCGAACACGACCCCCCAAACTACAAAGTCCCGTGGAATGAAGGCGTTGCAGCCGCCCGCAAAATCCAATTGCTGATTCTGCTGACTGATTTAGCTGCGCAGGTGGAAACAAACGCGCGAATGTTTGAACCACCGACCTTCTGGTTCGTAGTTAAATTCTAGTTTGCTATCTCGTTGATTCGTCTTGGCTCTGCGCGTTTCATGTCCCCCGGTTTTCCGTGGTTTTCGGGCTTAATGGACCCATTTTGGAACCAACTGGGAACAAATCGAGAACAAATTGGGAACAAACTATCGAGGAACACCCGTGAAATAAGTCGATCAACATATACGTAAGTTGTTGAGAAGCAAAGACAGGCTAGTATTTCATCCGGCTCATAACCCGAAGGTCGTCAGTTCAAATCTGCCCTCCGCAACCATACGAATTTGTGAGTTGTCGCCCTAGAGATTTGAGTTGAGAGAATTGCACCTGGCAACCCCACCTTCGACGGGGGAGGAACCTGCTGAGTAATCGATAGTTTCTTCTGGTCTGCCCGTAGGCTTACTGAGAAAGGCCGGCTCTTTTCACCGAGCCGGCAAAGCGGGGCTCAGCTTGCGGATTAATTCCAGACCTCATGATCGCAGCACAGCCACAGAGACTGTAAGCTTCGTCTGTGAGTTCCGGACCACCGCGCTATAATTTAGACGTAAGGACAATGAACACCGAGGTCGCACCAACGCTCGCTTCCGGTCTGGAATGGGCCCACCCGCTCGTCCGCGACTGGTTTGTCAGCCGCTTCGATACACCCACCGAACCCCAGCGAGAGGGCTGGCCGCACATCCTTGCTGGGAAAACCACGCTAATCTCAGCTCCAACGGGTTCCGGCAAAACGCTGGCAGCCTTTCTGATCTGCATCGATCGTTTAGTCCGTAAAGCGATCAGTGGAGAATTGACCGACCGCACCGAGGTTCTCTACGTTTCACCACTCAAGGCACTGAGTAACGACATTCAGAAGAACTTGGAACTTCCGCTAGGCGAAATTCTGCAGCTCGCGGTGCAGCGCGGATTCTTGATGCCGGAAATTCGTACCGCAGTGCGTACAGGTGACACGCTCGCGCAAGAGCGCCGCGCGATGTTGGCGCATCCACCGCATATTCTGGTTACCACTCCGGAATCCCTCTACATCCTACTAACCGCCGCGAAGAGCCGCGAGATCCTGCGAACCATCGAGACCGTGATCGTAGACGAAATTCACGCGGTGGCCGACGACAAGCGCGGCGCACACCTGGCTCTTTCGCTGGAGCGCCTCGATCATTTGACCGGCAAGCGCCTCACGCGCATCGGCCTCTCCGCAACGCAGAAGCCGATCGTGCTCGTGGCCCATTTTCTGGCTGGCAGCGATCGGCCCGACCCGATCGTGGTGCAAATAGCTCATGGCCGTGAGCTCGACCTGGCCGTCGAAGTACCTGGCAGCGAACTTGGTCCCGTAGCGTCCAACGAAATGTGGGCTGAAATCTACGACCGACTTGCTACGCTAGCCACGCAGCACCGCTCAACACTTGTGTTCGTCAATACCCGACGTCTGGCAGAGCGCGTGGCACGTCATCTTGCCGAGCGTTTGGGAAAGGAGGCCGTGGCCGCGCATCACGGCAGCTTGTCCCGCAAACTTCGGCTTGTGGCGGAGAAAAAACTCAAATCCGGAGAGCTCCGCGCACTGGTAGCGACGGCTTCTCTCGAACTGGGGATTGATATTGGCGCCGTCGATCTGGTTTGCCAGATTGGCTCGCCGCGTTCCATTTCTGCGGGTTTGCAGCGTATCGGCCGCGCGGGTCACTGGCGCGGAGCAGTGCCCAAAGGTCGGCTCTTCTCAACGACACGGGACGAGTTGCTCGAATGTGCTGCACTTGTGCGTGCGATTCGCCAAGGCGATCTCGACCGCATCGCCATCCCCGAAGCTCCCTTGGACATTCTGGCGCAGCAGGTCGTAGCTATGTGCGCTGCGGAAGACTGGAATGAAACGGAATTGTTCCAAGCTGTGCGCAGTGCCTATCCGTATCGCGATCTTGCACGCGCGGACTTCGACGAGATTCTCGGAATGCTTTGCGAAGGTATCGCCAGTACGCGCGGGCGTTATGCGGCTTACCTTCATCGCGACCGCGTGAACGGCCTCGTCCGCGCCCGCCGTGGCAGCCGTTTGGCAGCGATTACCAGTGGCGGGGCCATTCCAGAGAATTCGCTATACACTGTGGTTGCGCAGCCCGAAGGCGCAGTCGTCGGCACTGTAGATGAAGACTTCGCCGTAGAAAGCATAGCTGGCGACATCATGTTGCTGGGAAACACTTCCTGGCGGATCCGGCGAGTATCCTCGGGCAGCG
>MNDE01000151.1 GCA_001914785.1 Acidobacteria bacterium 13_2_20CM_57_17
GGTTAGATATTTAGCTGGCCGAATGGTCTCTTTTTTCACGCAGAAGATTTTAGCACGCCGAGTCTTTGTGTCTGGCAATGCCCGCATCGGTTCAAGTTCGAGGCATTCTCCGTTACTTCCATTACCTCATTTACGTCCTTTGCCTCCTGTACCCCCGGCCAGTTTTGGTGAGGCACGTCCTGCACCGCACGCTGAAATCCCTTCGCACCTCAATGCGTATTATTAGGTGGGGAGAAATCGTCATGTCAGCACGCAGCACGTTCATCCATCTCGCCGCTAAAGCCGGCATTTTATTCGGCGCGCTATTTCTGGTAAGCGTCCTGCTTGCCGCCATTCCCGGCCATCATGCGCCCGCGGCGCCTGGGCAGGAGTCCCAGCAATCGTCCGGCTCGCAGCCTCAAGAATCGCAGCCGATGGACCACAGCAAAATGTCCGGCATGGACATGGACGACGCCAAAGTCAACGAAGCTCACGCCGTTCACGACATGACGCGCGGGCACATGGACGCGCACAACCTCCACATGCGCATGACGGCGATGCACCCGCAAACGCCGGAAGATGCGGCGAGGGCCAGCGAAATCGTCGTACAACTCCGCTCCGGCATCGAAAAATACAAGGACTATCACGTCGCTCTGAACGACGGTTACAAAATCTTTCTGCCGAATCTGCCGCAGCCCGAATATCACTTTACGAATTACTGGAACGGCTTCCTGGAAGGCTTCTCTTTTGATCCGGCGCGGCCGACCTCCCTGCTCTACAGGAAAACTGCAAACGGATACGAGCTGGTGGGCGCCATGTACACCATGCCCAAGCGCGCGACGGAAGAACAGCTCAACGCACGCGTCCCCCTCAGCGTTGCCACGTGGCATTTGCACACCAACCTGTGCATGCCGCAGAAGGGGCAGTTGCGGAACGCGGATTGGACAAAGTTCGGATTGAAAGGGTCCATCGCAACGCAAGATGCCTGCGACGCTGCGAATGGTCGCTTCCAACCGGTCATCTTTGGCTGGATGGTCCACGTCTACCCGCTCGAAGATTCTCTCGACAAAGTCTTCGCCATGCATCATCACATGGACTGAGACCGCGCGTGTAAACGGCTTACTTCCCACTAAATCCACGGAACACGCTGAGGCCGTATACGTTGACTTGTCTCTGGGCGCACCCTAATATGACGTTCCAATGGCGATTTCTTCGATATGATCGGGCTCACCGTCTCTCATTACCGCATCCTGGAGAAGTTAGGCGGCGGTGGGATGGGTGTGGTGTATAAAGCCGAGGATCTAAGGCTCGGCCGCCATGTGTCGCTGAAGTTCCTTCCTGAAGAGCTCTCCCGGGACACTCTGGCGATTGAACGATTTCAGAGGGAAGCGCGGGCCGCTTCTTCTCTGAACCACCCTCACATCTGCACGATTTATGACGTGGACCAGTATGAGGGCCAGCACTTCATCGTCATGGAATTCCTGGAAGGGCACACGCTGAAGCACAGGATCAGTGGAAAGCCGATAGACCTGGAACGCGTGCCGGAGTATGGCTACCAGATGGCGGATGCACTGGAGGCAGCGCACTCTAAGGCCATCATTCACCGTGATATCAAGCCCGCGAATATTTTTGTCACCGATCGAGGACAGGTGAAACTCCTTGACTTTGGCCTGGCCAAGCTGCTTCCGGAACGCAAAGGCTCTGGCCGAGGCAAACAGGAACAGCCCACTTTTGGAGCCACCACACAGGACGCCCATCTGACCAGTGATGGCGTGGCGCTGGGCACGGTTGCCTACATGTCTCCTGAGCAGGTTCGCGGACAGGAGCTTGACGAACGCACCGACTTGTTCTCGCTCGGGCTGGTCCTATATGAAATGTCAACGGGTGAGCGGGCGTTCACTGGGAACACTTCCGGCGTAATCTTTGACGCGATCCTGAACCGCGCCCCAACACCGCCGGTGCGGCTGAACCCCGCGATTCCCATCCAATTGGAACAGATTATCGCCAAGTCTTTGGAGAAAGACCGCGAACTGCGCTACCGGTCGGCTTCGGATGTGCGGGCAGACTTGCAGCGGCTGAAACGAGACACGGATTCGGCACGCGTGATGCCGTATACCTCCGGCCAAGCCTCGCGCCAAAAACTGCGGCGGCTTTGGCCTCATTTTGTGTGGAGTGGAGTCCTCGCCATTCTGCTACTTCTGTTCGGATTGAACGCGGGGAATGTGCGCGACAGCTTGTTTGGCGGAGCAAGCCAGGCGCGCATCGAATCGATCGCCGTCTTGCCGTTCGCTAATTTGAGCAACGACCCGAAAACCGAATACCTGAGCGACGGTCTGACCGAGAGCCTGATCAACAGCCTGTCCCAACTTCCCAATCTGGCGGTCATGTCGCGCAACACAGTTTTTCGCTACAAGGGACAGGCGTCAGACCCGCAAAAGGTAGGGCGCGACCTGCACGTGAGGACCATTCTCACCGGCCGGCTCATCCAAACCGGCGACGACTTGACCATCAGCGTGAATCTGGAAGACGTGACGAATAACCGGCAAATCTGGGGTGAGCAATACAATCGCAAGCTTTCTAATCTCGTGGCCGTGCAACAGGAGATTGCCGGAGACATTTACGGGCGCTTGCGCCCGCGATTGGCAGGCGAAGAGAGGAAACTGTTGGCCAAGCGTCCGACCGAGGATGCCGAGGCCTACCAACTCTACCTGCAGGGTCTCTTCTATTGGAATAAATGGACGCAAGCGGATTTCAAGAAAGCCGCGGATTTTTTCACCCAGGCAGTGCAGAGGGACCAGCATTACGCGCTCTCTTACGCGGGCCTTGCCGACACTTACAGCCTTCTGGGGGACGCTGGATATCTGCCGCCATCGGAGGCCTGGCCTAAGGCAAAAGCTGCCGCCATGCAGGCACTGGATATAGACGATAGCCTCGCGGAAGCGCACACCTCCCTGGGCCTGGTGAAAGAACATTTTGAATGGGATTGGACGGGAGCCGAGCAGGAGTTCAAGCGGGCCATCGAACTGAATCCGAATCTGGCGACGGCGCATCACTGGTACGGCGACTATTTGACCAACATGGGCCGCTTCGAAGAAGGAATGGCGCAAACGAAGAAGGCCCAGGAATTGGATCCGCTTTCGCTCATCATCAATACGACGCTGGGATGGCAGTTCTACGTAGCGGGGCAGAATGAGAATGCCGTCGAGCAGCTGCGGAAAGTTCTGGATATTGACGCAAAGTTTTCGCCTGCCCGTCGGACACTCGAGGAAGTCTACGCCCACATGGGCAAGCAAAAAGAAGCAGTGGCGGAAAGAGAAAAAGCTCTATCGCTCTCCGGAGGCGCCGAATTGGCGGCATCCATCGAGGAAGACTTCAAGAAGTCCGGCTACAAAGGCGTTCTGCAAAGCTGGCTCGAAGGGTTGACGGAACTGTCGAAGCACAGCTATGTCTCGTCCTACAGCATCGCGGAGTCTTACATGCGGATGGGCGAAAAACAAAAAGCCTTCGAATGGCTGGAAAAAGCGTACGAGGAGCACGACAGCGGCCTGGTTTCCCTGGCGGTCGAACCGATGTTTGAAAGCCTCCGGAGCGATCCGCGATTCAAGGAAATCGTCCGGCGCATGAAACTGTCACATTAGAATCAGCAAGCGAAGCGCAACCGTCTGCCGAGCGCTTCGCCTACTTATCGCAGAGGATAGTCCTTCTCACCAGGCAAGCGGCCGTCCACGCGGAGTACCTTGACGCCCGGACGTATGTTCCGTGAGTCCACAAACGCAATAGCGCCAGGGAGCGCGGTCAAAAGCTCGTATTGCATGTCGTTCGAATAGACGATCCTCGGTGGTGACGCAGCTTCCGCTCGAAAAATCTTAGCTACCCAATACTGTTTAAACTGCGCCTCCGACATTTGATAAATAACCCGCAGAACAACATCTCGTTCGCGAGCCGCGGGCGCGCGAATCAACAAAACGACGGGAAGCTTGGAGCTCCAATATTGCCGCTCGCCGAGCATGACCTTGCGGACTTCGGAGAGACTGAGATCGGCGACGGGAGTATCGGAATTCACCACGACAGCCACGTCGGTTCCGTGGGAAGTCTGTGCAAGAGATGGAGAGTGGAGAGCCATGGAGGCCCAAAGGATCGTCCAGAGAAATGTCACGACACGTTTGTAGGTGGCATTCATATTCGGGCTCATCAAAAGGTGAAGTCCGTCTGGAAGAATGCGCCGTTCACGCGAGGAGCCGTCGGCAGCCGCTTGAAATTGCGGTATTCGCCCTTAAAACTCGCATAGTTCGTGATGTCGTACCGCATGCCAACGATGGACTGGACCAGATCCTGATTCGTGAAGAGCTGTTCGCTGAGCGGCGTGTGCGTATGTTCGAAGCGATAGTAGGGTTTCAGCGTCTTTTCAAACCACGGCAGCCGGTAGCCCATCTGCACGTAGTATGCCTGGTTATTGGTGATGGCGTTGGTCAAAATATTCTTGTGATTGACATTGGCGAATTCCGCCAGGAATTCCGGAGTCTCCTTGGTCCAAACAATGTGCGCGGCGGAAATCCATTCGCGAAATTCATTTCCGGCCGGGTTGACCGGCAGAGTGATTTTGTCGCGATAGACGGAGACTCCCATCTGCAGCCCATAGAGCTTTGCGGGCCGCGAATAAAGGTTGGCGACCCACGCACGATTGTTATTGTTGTCGCCCGCGTCCCCGGGACGGCTAATGGGGAACCCGCGTCCATTGCCGACGCCTGCGTTATAGCTGAGCCCTGCTCCCCCTGACGGAATATTTCCCTCAGCCAAAACACCCAAAAAGTGCACGGGGATAAACGTCCCGCCAAACTTGATCATCTCAGGCCGGCTGATCGTGGTCTGCAGCCAGGCGCCATGATGGAACGCTGTGTTCCAATAGCCGATGGGCGTGTGGTACCGCCCGAAGGATAGTTTGAAAAAGTCGTTGTAGTCATATCGAATGATGGAGCGTTCCACTTCCACGGTATAGCCAGTCGGCTGGGCATTGAAGGTCAATTCACCGAAATACGTGACTTTGTGGGAAAGCGCGGAAGCCAAGTGAAGATCGAGCTGGCCGAGGTTGAAGCCGCTATTGACGCCTCTCTGGTCCGTCGTGGAAAAATTCACGTCACCAAACCCGCGAATCTGCAGCGACGGGTAGCGAGCCTCCAACTGCCGCGTGGTGGCTTGCGACTCGGTCTGCTCGTGCTGATGCATGGGCGCGGGGGCAGGCGCCGCCTCGGCCATTTCCGGCTTTGGAGCAGCAGGAACTGGCGCAGCGGCTTCCGCAGTTGGAACGGCCGCTGCAATAGTCTTAGTCTCAAGCTCCCCAACGCGTTTCTCCAACTGTTGAACTCGCTCGAGCAAAATCCTGATCTGCTCAGTCTGATCGGGCGCGGTCTGTGCCCTGGCAGCGCCTGCAGCAAAAATCATTAATCCTACAAGGACCGGCAATCGTCGGCGCACGGCTCCCTCCTCTACCATTTTCTCGGTTTATTCTTCGAGCGAAGCAGTCTTCTTATTTGAAAATATGCAGTAAGACTCCCCAGCCTGCTAAGGCAAATCGTGGCTTCCGATTCGGGAGCCCTTCTTCACCTCGGAGTGTGCTGGAGAGTGAAGCGTATTTTATGCTGCGCGACTCGATTGTCAAAAGGAACTTTTTCTGGCGCGGGTAAGTCCAGGATACGCGAGAACCTCGAGTTCAAAACACATTCAGAGCGAAGTTAAGCCGAAGTAAACCAAAGGGTGCAAACGCCAAATAGGTCAGTATTTATAGGGTGATACGTTCGAACTGCGCCAACGTTTCATTTTGGACACATTCCTGTCCAATACGGTACATGCGTACCATTAGCCTGTTCCACTCCGAAACACAAAATGGGTCAACCTAGAGCGCGATCGGTTCCTCATCCAGGACCCTCAAGCTAGTGCATCAAGACGGCCTGCCAACGTGAGCTAAGGTTACTAAAGGAGACGCTATAAATGCGCCTATCGCACAAGCTGTTGATTGCCACAGGGGCTCTGCTTTTTGTTACAGCGAACGTGCCGCCTGCCTCGGCACAGATCAACTCGAACACCGGCACCGTAACCCTGAACGCTACACTGTCCGAATCTCTCACGGTAACAGTCAATAGCGGCAGCACGGTAAATTTCGCGCTTGCTCCAAACACAGCTGTAAACGCGGGAAGCACGACGACTGGCGTGACCACGGCTTGGACTCTGAAGCCTGGCCGTACCGCAGTTGCACTGTGGGCTTATTTCGGCAGTGCGACCGCTGCGCTCGTTCACCAAACAGCGGGAAATACCGTGGACATTCCTTCATCGGCAGTGAAAATCCAAGTTGGCGGAGCTGGCCCGTTCAACGCTTTGACGGCCGTCAGCCCGTTCAACGCCGCGGCTTCAGGACTGCAGATTGGTTCGTCCATTTCCATCACTGGTCTGAACAAGACTGGCAGCCGGGCGGATACGCTGGCCTACCAGATTGACACCACAGTGGTTCCGCAGTTGCCCGCGGATACCTACATCGGTACGCTGAACATCCAGGCGCAAGCCACACCGTAAGCTGGATGGACGCGAGAGTCAGTTTTTCGTTGACGTTCGGACATCGGCCCGGGAGACGTACTTTCCGGGCCGTATGTCTTCTTTTTTTGCTCTCTGCCACGCCCATTTTCGCGCAGACGGTCCAGCCGTTGATTGACGAAAACGTCGTCAAAGGCCCTGGGAAGACGGCCAGCGGGAAAATCGAATACATCAACGACAGCACGCAAACGCTGAGCGTCGTCTTGGAGGCAAGGAGCTTCACGGTATCCGACACGGGAGAACTGTCCTACCGGCCTCTCGATGAGGGCATTCATGCAAAATTTTCCACGATGAGTTTTCGCATCCCTCCGAAGCAGAATTTCTTTGTGTTTTATGAAGCGTCCGCGGACAAACTGCCTTCCTGGTTCGTCGTGTACGCCACGTTCGGCGGCTTTAAGGAGAGAACGCCCGAGGGCTTCCGCATTCAAATCCAGTTGCCGCACACAATTTATGTGCTCCCGAAACAGGAACTGCAGAAGGACGAGCTCGTTGTGAAGGTCGCGGAATACCGAGCCGACGAAAAAAAAGTGATTCTTCGCGTGGAGAACACCGGTCCATCGTTCGGGCGAGTTCTGGAAACCGATGTGACATCGATCAAAGACAGAGCGACGCAAGGTGGCTTCCCAATCTTCCCCTTCAGCCAGCGCCAAGTGGAAATTCCCTGGGAAGCATCCGGGAACCCATCCAAGTTACAACTGCGCCTTGCTCACTTTAAGTTGGAGCAAAGCGTGGCGAGCACCACGCCCTGATGCCACTGCGCTCACTACTGTGCCTCGCCCCTCCAATTCGTGGGCCCTTCCTGTAGTCTTGACCCTGACTTGCTTGCTGGGAATTTCCCTCCCTGCGAACGCTCAATTCATAAGAGTCGAAGCCGGGGCTTCGGATCTGCTGCCTTCCGCGGGCGGCTCGGTCAACTTTCAAGGCCCAAACTATACGGGTTACTTGGGGGTGGGAGAGATTGACGGAGTATTTCGGTTGGGAACCTCCGTCAAGACCATCATTCATTCTGACGTCCTCACGCTCGGCGACCAAGCCGTTGCATTTGATTTGCCGACGGACATCTTTAACACCAATCATTTCTTTCCTACCCGTGGAATCGGCATCAGTGCAACAGAGGGGAGGGCAAACGTATTTTTATTCGCGGGCGGCACGGCGTTGACCAGTGGCACTCCGTTCTTTCAGGCGGCAAGCACGGATATGCCCGTAGGAATGCTGTTCACGGACGTTCCTCTTTCGCCGACGTTGCGCTTTTCCTCAAGAAACGTAATTTCCCGCCAGAGAACGTCGATTCAGTCGCTCGACTGGCATCCTGGCAAATGGCTACGGAGCGGACTCGCCATGGGGATCGGTTCGAACCAGCCGTATCTCGCCGCGACGACTGACGTTGAAACCAGCCGGCTGTCGTTGAAAGCAGCCTACATCTCTGCGGGCAATCGCTTCCGCCGCATTACGGCATCTTCCATTTACGCCTCGGAAGCGGATCGAGAGAACGTTGTGGCTGTCATTAAGCCGTCTTCCAGCGTGCTCCTAACTTTGGGACACCAAAATTTCCTCCAACCGCAAAGCATAGATCCCGCGGCGGCATTTCTCCACGCGACGGTAAACGAAGCACAATCCAGCTTTGATGTCCGAGATTTCCGGCTCGGCGCCGGCATTTTTCAATCGACTTATCAGAACCGAAGCAACCTGGCCAACAACTTTTCAGCAGCACGAAGGATTACAAGCCATCTGGATGGCAGCGTGAATTATTTCCGCGCTTTCTCGGGAGCGGGCTCGCACATGAGCAACCTCTCGGGTTCGCTTCGCGAAACGATTTCGCCCAGGATCAGTCTGTTGCAGGTGATCAATTATTCTCAGGGACGCACGAATGTTTTGTACGGCGGCAGTTATCTCTCGAACCGTTTCACGGTCAGTGTCGACTACCAGACTCTTTACCTGCCGTTTCGAGCTAATCCTTTTTCGCAGGGCATCAGCGTCACGCTCCGCATCAGGCTATTTGGCAGTCTTCAGGTAAATGCACAAACATTTCGCTCGGCGGATGGCCGGCTCCGTTATACGGCGTCCGGCGATACGGTACTGAACGGGAATTTCCGGCCGGCGAGTGGTGATGCACAAAACGCTTTCAAACACCTTCGCTACGTTGTCCGCGGACGCGTGCAGGATGAAATGGGGAACCCCGTGGAAGGCGCTGCCTTACTTGTCGGCGAAGAACTGGTCATCACCAATACGGCCGGCGAATTCCTCGTGCGGCGAAAGACTGCTGGCATTCTCCAGCTGCAGGTGGTGTTCGCGGAGTTTCTGAACCCGGCCTCCTTCCGAGTGATTGCAGCTCCGCGCACAGTGCTGCCTTCACCGGACAGCATCGCCTCTGAAATTACTGTGATACTCGGCAGAAACTAATCTGTAGATGAATTTTAGTTCTTTATCAGGGCGCGGACGCGTTGGACGTCCGACATGGGCAGCGAATCGCCATGTCCCAGGCAAGTGTAAACGGTCACCTGGCGTCCTCCGACCATCGCAGTGGGCACGCCGGAAGCTTGATCCTTATTCAGGCAGAAGATGCCCTGCTGATTCTTCGCGAATTTCGGTGAGTGAACCCAGGCCACATCGTTACGTCCTGGAAACCGCACTACCACCTTGTTCCCTTTGACTTGCGCGCCCTTGAGGACCGACTGGACCTCGACGACGGCTTCGTGCCAGTCCGGATCGTGTTCGGAGACGCGCGTAGTGGCCGACTTGGGCGCATTCCAGCGATGAACGTCCGTGACGCGCCCGATGACCACGAAGTCCGCTGAATTCAGCCGGTCTTGGAGCTCTTGATCGCCGATTTGCTCCTGCGCTTGTTGGTGTGCCTTTTCATCAACGCCGACCGGCTTAGGAGTCTCGCCGCTGCTGGGCTTGAATTCATGGCCCAATTCCTTGACGGCCACGCCGGAACCAAAGATCCATCCTTCTGTATAGAACGTTGCTTGCGCGCCTTGCTGGAAAGCAGACGGGTCTTTCAACTCGACGGTGACGTTGTCGCCCTTCTTCAGCGAGACTGCCGAAGGCTTTTTCAGCACACTGTCAACGCGAACTACAGCCGTCTGCGCTGATTTCGGAACGCCGGTAAAGGAAGTGGCACCCAACTGGCTGACCGTACCGGCAAAGACGATGCTCGATTGTTTGGTGAGGGCCACTTGATTGCCCGTCGCCTGCGGCATCGCCGCAACACCTAACAGGCTAACGCCCAGAATTCCTGCAAGAAAAAATCTCGAAGTATTCATGCGCATCTCCTTCTTTCGCGCCATGTTGCGAATGGGCTTCACGGTTTCACCGGAACGCTGAAGTAAAACGGATCGATGGAAATCGGGACGGGATTGCCGGAGCCGTCCGTAAGTGTCTTCGTGCTGAAGTCCGCGGCCCGCTGGTACGTTACTCCTTGGGGAAAATTGGCAAGGTCCGGCATATTGTTGGCGCAAAAAACGCCGCGGAATTCATTTCCAACCGCGAGTAGGTAATCGTAGTCCCCCAGATAGGGCAAGAATTGCTGCACGGGCGTGTTCGCCGGGACATTCGCCAAAATGAGGTCCTGTACCGTCGCGAAAGCATCGCGCGATTGCACCACATGTGTAACCCATCGGCTGGCAGAAAGTTGCTGATAGAGCATACCAACCGTGCCGTTGTTTGCCACTGCGAGTGCGATATTTGTGGCGTTCCGGATCGTCGTGTGAGGCAGGTCGGTCTTGGACCACGTCACGCCCCGATCCGTGGAACGCCTTACATGCAGCGTGTAAATGTCTCCTTTGCTCCCGTGGTCCGCCCATCCGACGTACACCGTGGAACTGTTATTTGGATCCACGGCTATGGAAAGCGTAGACCCGACGCGCTCCTGCCCCAAGGTCGGCGCGTTCGACCAGGGGATAGACGCGCGCTTGACCACTATTCGCCCTGGCAATTTGTCTGACGGATCCTTCAAGGCTTGGAATGGATTGGGGCCAGTTCCTCCCCTATCATCTCGTACCACAACAACGTCGCTCGTCGCGACGGTGCCGTTAAATTTTCGCCACCCAAAGAAGGCCACGTAGACCGTGTTGTCGGCCGCGATCGCCGGGCGAACGGATGGACCATCCTGTGCCGCGGTCTTTCGCGTTTCGATCGAAAAGGATTTATAAGTCGCGCCGCCATCCACGGATACGTCCACAGTTGCTGTGTGGCCGTTGGGTTGATTGAAATCGTTAACGCCCACGTAGATACGGTCGGTATTGGAAATGCCCAAAGCTCGCACAAAGGGCTGGTCCACGTTGCCGCGTGTGGACTGCACATTCATAACTGCACTCGATGAAACATCGTTCGATTCCGACTCATCAAGCGTTATGGACGCGGCGCAAGCCAGCGTGCCGGCGTGCAGGTCGCCGCGGGGATGGTTCTCACCCGTGGGCATGGCGTGCGTGATGTCGCAAGTCATGCGCTGCACGGGAGTGATGGCGCTTAGCACCCACGTAGCGCCAGCGTCCTCGGAAACATAAACGGGGGCATTTCCGCTTGTCGAAAACGGATTGGGAGTGAACGCCGACGCCACCATGATCTGGGGATTGACAGTCTGCACCGCGAGGAATGGCTCACTGTCTTGATTCGTCTCCCCGCTGAGGCTCGCAGGAATTAAGTTCACAACCTTAATTCCCGAAGACTGCCCATGGACGAACGCAAATCCGGCAATCATCATGAACGCAGCAAGAGTCAGAAAGCGCAGCCAGAAGGCAGCGAGGGCTTTCATGGGGTCGTCTCTCCTGTAGTGGTTTCCCCAATCGGACAGCACGACACCCGATGTGGGGTACGCCTGCAGGTGAGCCGGGTTGCGCGTGCAAGGCATACTGTCCCGAAAACTTCAGCCAAGTTGTAACATACACCGGACCGATTTAGCGCACAATGGCCCCAGTACGTCTAGCCGAATCTTCCTATTTTCCGTGTGTCTCGGGTTCGATTGCTTCCCGGTACTCTGCCGCGTATCATTACCGATTCATGTATACGGCCCAATCGCATCTGTCCAAGTCCCGTTGCCTGCTGTTCCTCGCACTCCTGGCGTTCTCGGGGTCACTATGCCTGGGACCTAACGCCGCCACCGCCCAGGAATCGAACGAAATCCTTCCTCTCAGCCACGTGCGCGCAGGCATGCAGGGATACGCTTACACGATTTTCGCCGGCGATCAGGTGGAAAAGTTCGACCTCGAAGTGATCGGCGTTTTGGAGAATTTTCTCGGCCCCAAGCAGTCCATCATCCTTGTGCAGTTGAAGGGACCAAAAGTTGAGCACACTGGTGTTGTCGCAGGAATGAGCGGCAGCCCGGTCTATCTCGACGGAAAACTCGCGGGCGCATTGTCGCTGAAGCTGGGCGTTTTCACGAAAGAGCCGATCGCCGGCGTTACGCCCATTCAGGACGTGCTGAACCCGCCTTCCCAAACTGCTGCAGCCCAGGCCGCCACGCAGCAATTCGGGCTTCCCAGCGAAGCTTCCACGCGGACCGGGCTGCCTTCCGGCTCCGCCCTCGAGCCCATTGAAACACCGCTCGTTTTCTCCGGTTTCCAGCCGGCAACGCTGCAACAATTCGCGAATCAACTGCAAGGCTATGGGATCATGGCTACGCAAGGCGGCACGGCGTCGCCCCGCCCCGATGACGGTCGTCTCGTGGCCGGAGACATGGCGGGCATGGTCCTGGTTCAAGGCGATGCCTCTATCAATTCCGCGTGCACGGTTACCGCGGTTCAAGCCGATCGCGTTTATCTCTGCGGCCATCCGTTCCTGAGTCTTGGTGACATTCAGATTCCCATGGCGCGCAGCCGCGTCGTCACCACGCTCTCTTCCGATCTTGCTTCCACGAAAATCGTCAACGTCGGCGGCTCCATCGGTACAATCACCGGCGATCACCTCACGGCCGTCACCGGCAAACTCGGTGCGCCTCCCGCAATGATTCCTCTGGATCTGACGCTGCAGGTCTCCGGCGCGGAACCTGCAAAGCAAAAGTCGCTCCATTTCGAACTCGTCAATCATCCGAAACTGACGCCGCTTCTCGTGGCCATCACCACGTTCAGCGGGCTCACGCAAAATTCCTTGTATGGCGAAGGCACCACACTGCATCTTTCCGGCGAGATTCGCTTGCAAGGCCATGCGGCGGTACAAATTGAAAACACCTTTGCCCCGGGCGATTCGCTCTCTCCCGATGGATTGCCTATCGCCTTGACGATGCAAAATGTTTTCACGCGCCTGTTCGCCAATACTTTTGAACCGGCCAAGGTGGACCGCATCGCGCTCCGTGTGGAAAGCGTACCAGGCAGAAAATCATTTGCCATTGAAAGCGCGTGGCTCGAAAAAGGCGAAGCCGCTCCCGGCGAGATTCTTCGCGTGCGCGTTTTGCTGCGGCCTTATCGCGGCCCTGCGCGCGTGGAGGAAACCACCGTTCGCATTCCGGAACAGGTTTCGCGTGGTACCACGTTGCGCATCCTGGTCAGTGATGCCGATTTGTTGAATCGCGCCTCGCGTGGCTTCGCCTTTGCCGGCGCCGGCAGCGGCCCTACGGGCCTCGATCAACTCATTGCTCTCTTGAATCGTGAGCGCCGGAATGACCGCCTCTACGTTGGTCTGTTCGTTCCAGCTCCCACGCTTCTCTGGGACGACAAGGAGTTGCCGAATGTTCCTCTCTCGCAAATCAACATCGTCGACGGCCGTCCCACTCCCGGCAGCGTCCAAGTGCTGCGCGAATCGTTGGCCAGCGAAGCATCCATCCCTCTCGGAGGTCCCGTCTCCGGCGTCATCTCTCTGAACTTGCAAGTCCGGTGATCACCACAATGCTCAAGTCGCCATTTCGTGCAGTCTTTTTCCGAATCCTTTACCTCATCAGCCTCCTTTGCCTCCTATGCCTCCCGTCTTCCTTTGCCGAGCATACCCGTCGCTGGCGCCAGTCCGCTTACGATGAATTCCTCAAAGGGACCGCGCATGGCGTAGCGGTGCGTAGCGACGGCCGCCTGGAACTCGCGCCCAAATTCAGTCTGCTTGCCGATGCGGATGCTTCCTATCTCTGGTCCGTCAGGCTCGATCCCAAAGGCACACTCTATGCGGCGGGCGGCTCGCCTGCGAAAGTATTTCGTTTCGATTCCTCCGGCAAAGCCGCCGTCGTCTTCGATTCCACGGATCTTTCCGCGCAAGCCATCGCCTTCGACTCCAAAGGGATTCTCTACGTCGGTACTTCTCCCGACGGCAAGGTTTACAAAGTCTCGGCTTCCGGCGAAAAGTCCGTTTTCTTCGATCCGAAAACAAAATACATCTGGGACCTTACTTTCTCGCCCGACGGGACTCTCTACGTCGCGAGCGGGGACAAGGGTCAGGTCTTCGCCGTTGCCCCTGACGGCAAAGGGGAGCTTTTCTACTCCAGCGACGAAGCCCACATTCGCGTTCTGGCATTCGACTCTAACGGGAACCTCATCGCCGGTACGGAACCGAGCGGCCGCATCCTGCGCATCTCCCGGAGTTCCTCAAAGTCTTCCGCCAAAGATTCTGCCGGGCCGAAAGCCGAAGGCTTCGTTCTCTACGAAACCTCCAAGCGAGAAATCACTTCACTGGCTGTCGCCACCGATGGCTCCATCTATGTTTCAGCGATTGGCGAAAAGCAGCGCCCCGGGCAGGCTCCCACCACGGTTATCTCGACACCGCAAGGCACGACTACCTTCACTGGCCCCGTCGTGAACCCCGGGCAAGCCCAACCCCAGCAACCGTTCGCTCCATTTCCAGGTCTTGTCTCGAGCAGCATCTACCGCATCAGCGCCGATGGCGCGCCCGAAGAGCTTTGGTCGTCTCGCGAAGACGTCGTTTACTCCCTCGGCCTTGCATCTGATGGCCGCTTGCTCGCAGGCACGGGCAATAGCGGCGCTCTCCTCGCCATCGATGGGCACGGCGTTTTCGCGCATCTCGCAAAGTCCAGCTCAGCGCAAATCACGGGCATCGTACGCAATTCCACGGGCAAAGTCTCCCTGTGTACCGCGAACCCTGGAAAAGTTTATTCGGTTGGCCCGGAGTACGAAGCCGAAGGCACGTTCGAATCCCGCTCCTTCGACGCGCAGCTTTTCTCGCACTGGGGACGCATCGAATGGTGGAGTCCGCCGCCGGCTGGCGCGGCTAAATCTTCAAACGCGTCGGCTGATCCACGGCTGGAATTTTTTGTGCGCTCGGGGAACACGGAAGACCCTGGCCGCGAGTGGTCGCGCTGGTTCGGCCCGTACACAAAATCGGGCAGCGCAACCGAAGCACCACCTGCGCGTTTCGTGCAATGGAAGGCAATCATTCACGACGGCCGCCCTGGCGACGGCATTGATTGGGTAAGCCTCGCGTATTTGCCACGCAATGTAGCCCCAGTCATTGATGGGATCGCGCTCCAAGATCCCGGAGTGCGCGCGCAAAGTCAGGCCGGCATTTCGTCAAACCAGCCCGCGCCTGTGACACTGAAGATGCCGCCGTCGCCAAATGTTTCCGGAGTGGTGATATCGCAGAGCAGCACTCCGCCGCGTTTCGAACAGCCGCCGCAGGGCACGCTGCAGAAGGGTTACCAGTCCGTTGTCTGGACCGCGCACGACGATAACGATGACGAATTGCGCTACGCGGTTTACTTTCGCGGGGAAAACGAACACGAGTGGAAATTATTGAAGGACAACCTCGAACAAAAGTTCTACTCGTGGGACACAACGACGCTGCCTGACGGCGCGTACTACTTAAAGATTGTGGCGAGCGACGCGCCGTCGAATCCGCCAGCCCTGGCCCTAAAGGCTGAACGCGAAAGCGAGCGCTTTGAAGTGGACAACACGCCCCCAGCGATTGAGGGATTGAAGGAAACACTTGGCGGGATCCAAAGCAGCAAAAGTGTCGCAAGCGTCCATCTGATTCAGTTCACGGCCCGCGATACTTTTTCTTCAATCGAGCGCGCGCAGTACAGCCTGGACGGCGGCGATTGGGTTCTTGTGACTCCGAGCTCTGGAATCAGCGACGCGCCCGGCGAGCAATACAACTTTGGCTTGCCGGCCTTGACGCCCGGCGAACATACAATTGCGGTGCGCGCCTACGACCGCTTCGAGAATGTCGGCAGCGCTAAAACCACGTTCACGGTTCCGGCCGCCAAACCATAGCCTCAAGCCGGAATCACGACCTTGTCATCCTGAGCCAAGCGAAGGATCAACTGGCACAGGTTCACCCTCTAGAATTGGGGCTGCTCTGCAAAAGTCCAAACCCCGGACACAAAGACAAGCTATGAATTTTTTCTATTTATGTTTGAACTGATGCTAACTGAAAACTAAGACTTACAACTCTGCTTCAGCTTGCCCAGCGGTCCTTGGGCGGAACCGCTTGGAACTTCTCTATTTCCGCGCCGAAGCCGATGCGGCCATCGCCGTAAGGCTCGTTGCGCACGTGGACCACTCGGGCAGTACAGCGCATTTCCTGGGCAGAATTGCCGGTCACTTCCGCAGGCATGCGGAGAGTCGCCTCGATGGGCATGCCCACCTGCAGCGGAGCCGACGAAGCAAAGAAGAAGCCCCCACGCGAGACGTTCAGCGCCTCTGTAAAATGTTCGGTCTTGTCCGAAGCTACGCCGAGGGATCGGAAACGCAGGGGCGTCCGAAGGTTGAGGCGGGCCAGTTGCCGACGTTCGGTTACTTTCATCTCGTCCTCCCCCGCGCGAGGAAGGTGAAGCGCGGACACTCGCGACCTTGGTGGAGGGTGCTTCCAGCCTAACAGAGCCAGCCCCGCGGTCAAGTATCAAACTTTCCATGGCCAATACGTACCAGTACCAGCTGAGAGAGCGCCGCACACCCGGACGCCACGTGTGCGAGCATGCCATAATGCCTCTTTAACCGGCTGGCTTGGTGAGCTAAACGTAAGAACTGGCAAGCCTTCTTATGCCCAAAGTGAGCCTTATGAGCACAGCTCCGTCCGTCGAAACCGCCAACTACCACCCGCCCAGTTGGGAGGCCATCCTTGCGGCGCATGCTCGCATCGCGCCAAGGATCCACCGCACACCCGTTCTGAGGTCCACCTCTTTAAACGCCATGACTGGAGCGCAGCTCTTCTTCAAATGCGAAAACCTGCAGAAAACTGGCTCATTCAAAATTCGCGGTGCGTCGAACGCGATTCTTTCACTAACCGAACAAGAGGCGGCGCGAGGGATTGTCACGCAATCGAGCGGCAATCACGGTGCTGCTGTGGCTTGTGCGGCCGCCTGGCGTGGAATCCCCGCCTGGATCGTCATGCCCAGGAACGCGCCCGCCGTGAAAGCCAAGGCCGTCGAGGGCTACGGCGGAAAAGTTGTTTTCTGCGAGCCGACCGTGACGGCGCGGAAGGCCACTTGCGACCGCGTCGAAGCGGAAACGGGCGCGCACCTGGTACATCCCTACGACGACGATCGCATCATCACCGGGCAGGCCACCGCTGCCAAGGAGCTGCTGGAGGAAGTTGTCGACCTGGACGCGGTATTCGCTCCGGTCAGCGGCGGCGGATTGCTCAGCGGCACGTGTCTCGGCGCGAAGGGGATTCGCGCCGAGACACGCATATTTGGCTGTGAACCCGAGCGCGCGGATGACGCTTACCGCTCTCTGACCACCGGCACTTTACAATCGCAAGACTCCAGCGACACGATCGCGGACGGCTTGCGCGCCTCGTTGGCGCCGCGCACTTTTGCGATCCTCCGCCGTCATGTGGAACGCATCCTGCTGGTCAGTGAAGAGGAAATCATTTCCGCCGCGCGGCTGGTCTGGGAGCGCATGAAAATTATCATTGAACCATCAAGCGCGGTGGCCATCGCGCCGCTACTGAGGCCAGGAGTGGTGACGTCTTTGAATCTCCCGAAACGCGCCGACGCCGCCGTCCCAAAGCTCGGCGTCATCTTTTCCGGTGGAAACGTGGACCTCTCTTCCCTTCCTTGGAAGTAACCGCGGTCCAAAGCTGAAAATTCAGCGGTTTTGGGGGGATTGCGCGACTCGCGTCCGGCTCAGAGTTTCTTGGCGATAATTAGTCCGTAAACGAAACTCCCCGACGCGAAACCGGCTCGCATTGCGGTGAAAGCCTGCAGAAAATCGACAAACTCCGAACCATTTTCCGCCGCCACCTGCCAGAGTGTTTTGTTCTTCAAAATGTCCAGACACAAGTCCCACGTCTTGGCGCAGTTCTTGTTCAGAATCTCGCTGTAAATGACTCGCATGCAATTTGACTTCACGAACTCGTCGTAATCTTGCATGGTTTCCAGTTCAACCAGCATGCCCTTTTCAATCGGCTGAATGAATTTCTTGTACTCGTGTTCGCCGAGCTGCTCCTTCTTGAACCAATCGGTGACGGCTAGCGTCCCGCCCGATTCCAGGCACTTCGCGGCTGATGCAAAGAATTTTTGTTTTTGCGGATAGTGCGAAATGGATTCAATCGACCAAACAACATCGAAAGTCTCGTCAAATCTCATCTCCTCGGCATCCATCAGCGCGAACTTTGCGTTCACGCCATCGAGGGCCGCAGCCTTCCGTGCCATTTCCAGCTGAACGGGAGAAATCGTGATCCCGGTCGCCTCCGCGCCATACTTCCTGGCTAGGTAGATACTGCTTGCGCCAAACCCGCATCCGACGTCGAGGATCTTGCGCCCCGGCACGAGGGCGGCTAGGTGCGCGAGATGTTCAACAAGCTGAACCTGAGCCTGTTCTTTGGTTTCTTCCCCGCTTACCCAATAGCCGTGATGCAGGTGTTCGCCCCACAGCTCCCGATAGTAGGGGCTTGTACGGTCGTAGTGATCTCTGACTATTTCTTTATCGGCATAGCGAGATGTTTCGCAGGACATGATCAACCTCTTGGATTCACTCCGATCTTTTTGCCCGGGCTACTTGTGCGCGGTTGGCGGCTCGTCCGTATCGGAGCCGGCAACTTTGTCCGCTCTTGAAACGTGACGGCAAACTCGAAGCCTCATTAGGGGGCCGGATTCTGCCGTCCGGTTCAGCGATGCGCACAATCTCGTAGAAACACTGGAATAGCTATCGGGTATTCACTCTATTTGGTTGCTAGGTGATTATTGCCATCGCAGACGTCTCTTTGCAAATTATTTTGGAGACGCGGGCCGCAAATTAACAAACTCCGCTACAGGTGTTCCAGATTCATGCACTATTTGTGCAAGGAACTGGACAAGTGTGTGCATACTGCGAGAGTGCGAACATCTCTTTATCACAGAAAACACGGTACTTATGCGCCCGTGAATTTGGATAGCTACTTGCTCTATCCATCAGCGGGAGGGCGACCTTACAAGCAGCTATCTAGACCTTCGAAATACCAGCCAAGACTCTCAAAATTCGCCCAGCCTCCTCCTCACTCCCCCCGGCCCCGGGTGCTTCCCCACAAGCACTCGGGGCCTTCCTTTAGTCCGATAACCTTGCAGCCTAATACAGGCTCTGTTCGGCCCAGGCTCTCACCTCATCCTCCACCGAAAAGCTGTCTGCCGGTGACATCGCAAATCGCGTGTCCAACTGATAGGCCTGCGCCTCAAGAGGTATCGCAATCCAGGAACGGAACTTCACGAATCCTCGAACATAATGTTCCGTGTAGCGATCAAGTCCGAGGAAGGCCATTTGCGCCACGTGGACCAGCCCGTGGAAAAGCGTTCGCAGAGTAATCTCATCGTGAAAAACGATCACGTCCAGGTAAGTAACGGAAGCCAGGTGCACGAAGTCTGGAAAGTTGCCGGAGCTGAGAGCCATGGCTTCGGCATAAAAAGGCGGCGGCGGGATGCGTGCGCCTTTGAGAATAATCGTCCTGACGCTGTCAAGCAAAGTCCCCGAGAAATAAGCCTGTACGCTCGTTTTCCATCCAGGGGCCAGTGGCTCGCTCGCGCGAAAATAAAGTTCTCTCTCCCGGCGCAGGTATGCCGTCACTCCGGAAATCATCTCAGCGACGCGCACCTCTGGGAGTTCAACAGGATCCATCGCAATTGGGCTTTCCCCACAGTTGAGCCGGACTGTACTCCTCGAAGCTGTAATGGTCAATAAAATCAGCGTCTTGCCCTCCCCCAGTTTCAGGGCTGTTTTTTATGCGCGGGGTCTTGACAACGTGGTATCGGTTGTTGTTTCATGTGTTTGGATGAAACGCGAGGAAGCCCTTGAGCTTCAGCTTTCCTTCGGCCTTGTTTTCCTCGAGGAACGTGCGAAGTTGCGGCACTGCCTCCAGCAGCCGGATCCATTGTTCGTAGTACAGCGTGACGGGAAATCGCCCGAGCCCGTACACACTCACGCCCCCTTTTTCGCCGACGCGGAACTCCAGCGAGCCGCTGCGCCGCGCGCCTCCCTGCTTTTCCATTTCCGCGAGTTTTGCTTTGAGTTCTTCGTATGTTGGCTCAGCCATGGCGTCTCCTGTCGTGGATCGAGTCGGAACAGAATTATACAATGCGTTTCGCTTTGATGGCCTTCGGAGTATGCTCTCACCGCAGCATGCCCTGGTGCCAAATTCGACAATCTGACCGTGATCATGGGCATCCCGGCCGCAAGAAACGCCATCCAAATTCCCTAAGTGTGGAGTGGATAGGTCCAGGGATTTCCAAGGTTTCCCAGGTCGAGGGAGACAGACTCATGGTGCACGACCCATCAAAGTTGAAGAGCATCGGTGCAATTTTGCGCATCGCAGGCGTCATGGCCCTGGCCGCATGCCTCAGCGCAGGCGCCTACGCGCAGGAGCAGGACCAGGACCGGAACCAGCAAAGCCAGCAGCAAAGCGAATCGCGGCAGCAATCGCAAGATGCGCCGCCGGCTCCGCCCAAGCCAACCTACACCTCGCAAGACGCAGACAAACCGCCGTATTCACACGACAGGCCAGCGCAGAACGCACCCGATGCGCCGCCTGCCGCCACTCCGCAAACTCAATCCGTTCCTGGCACTCTGACCGTCCCCGCCGGAACGATCCTTCTCATTCGCATGAATGACTACCTTTCCAGCGACCATAACCAGATCGGCGACCATTTCACCGCTGTGCTGGAAAATCCGCTGGTCGTCAATGGCTGGGTCATAGCCCGCCGCGGCCAGGTGCTCGTTGGCCAAGTCAAGGAAGTGCGCAAAGCGGGCCGCATCAAAGGCACATCCGAGTTGGGAGTCGAGCTGACTGATCTCACCGTCGTCGACGGCCGCCAAGTTCCCATTCTCACTGAGTTATGGAAAGGCTCCGGCGGAACTTCGCACGGCCAGGATGCCGCGACCATTGGCACCACTACTGGACTCGGCGCGATCATCGGCGCCGCTGCTGACTGGGGCACTGGCGCAGCCATCGGCGCTGGAGCCGGCGCAGCCGCAGGCATCGGCGCGGTGCTCCTCACACGTGGCCGCCCCACGATTCTTGAGCCGGAACAGCAATTGAGTTTTCGCCTGGTCGATCCCGTCCGCGTTGACACCACGCAAAGCCAGCAGGCGTTTCTGCCCGTCACGCAGCAGGATTTTGACGGCGGCAAATTGGAGCGCCGCGGCCCGCGCCGCATGGCCAGTGGATATCCCTATCCCGGTCCGTACGGTTATCCCTGCGGTTATTACGGTCCGTGTTACGCCTATCCCGGCTTCGTGGGATTCTATAGTGGTTGGGGTTGGGGCCCGGGCTTCTACGGCCGGCGCGGTTTCCGTCACTAAATCCGCTGACTTCGCTAGAACCAAGAACGAAACACTGCAAGCGCTCTCAACGTCTTGCGGAAAGCCGTCGCGATTCTGTCTGAGATAACTGGAATAAAAGAATCATTCGATCGGTAGAAATTGAGGAAGAGACGAGTTTCTGCAAAGGCGGGGCGCCGCGAACATTCCAGCCGCGGCGCGGCTTTACAGCGAAGCGCGAAAGCATCCTGTGGAATCGCGCGCGCATCAGAATTGCCATGAACTCGGCGAGTGGGTGTTGTCCCAGTTCATGAACAAGCTGATGACTCAAACCTAAGCACGGGCCCGGGCGTCGTCAACCGTCTTATGATTGGCCGCGTCGACTGTGCTTACAGTCGCCAGCAATGGCAGTCGCAAAGAAAAACGTACTAGAGAGTCTTTAAAAAGCTTGTGATATTCTTTACCCGTTTACTGGTGAATCGCTTTCGGTCCCAGGCCCCGTCCGCGAGAAGCCCTTTGTAAGAATTCTCCTCGGTGTGAATGTCGACTCTTTCTGTTCGGATGCTTTAGGTTGGAACCGAATTCAAATCTGGGGTGCGGGCGGATATGAAACACCAATCTTCGATCTTTCGCAATTCCCTTTTCATTCTCACTCTGATTCTGGCGCTTCCGGCATTTCGCGCCGCCGCGCAACCCAAGACGGCTGGCGCGCCAGCCGCACAAGCTGCGGCCATTCCCGCGCGCATTACTCAGGCGATTGACGAAACGCAGCTCGTGCGCCTCCGTGGCAACGTGCACCCTCTCGCCCGTCCCGAATTCGATCGGGGACCCGTCGCCGATGCCACGCCTATGGACCGCATGCTGCTGGTTTTGCAGCGCAGCCCTGACCAGGAAGCCGCGCTTCGCCAGTTTATGGACGAGCAGCAAATGAAGGACTCGCCTAATTTTCAAAAATGGCTCACGCCCCAGGAATTTGCCAAGCTTTACGGCCCTGGCGACGCCGATATCCAGACGGTCACCGACTGGCTGACGCGCCAGGGCTTTCACAACGTGAGAGTAGGCGCTGGCCGAACAGTGATTGAGTTTTCCGGAAACGTGGCCCAAGTTCGGAACGCGTTCCACACGGAAATCCATCGCTTCAACGTTAACGGGGAGTCCCGCCAGGCCAATGTGAGCGATCCCCAGATTCCCGCCGCCTTGACGCCGGTCGTGGCCGGCATCGTATCGCTGCACAACTTCCCGGCGAAGTCGATGCGGCATACCGTTGGCGCTTTCACGCGAAACGTCGATGGAACGGTGATCCCGCAATTCACCGGCAGCACCAACCAGTTCTTTGCAGTCGGGCCCGCTGACTTTGCGAAGATTTACAACATTCCGTCGACGCTGGACGGGACCGGCGGAAACATAGCGATCATCGGATTTTCGAGTATAGATGTTAACGACGCGCGTGCCTTCCGCACTTTGTTTGGCCTGGCGGCGAACGATCCAATTATCGTGAACAATGGCCCTGACCCCGGAATCAACCGCGAAGAAGGTGAAGCCGATCTGGATGTGCAATGGTCGGGTGCGGTGGCGCCGAAAGCGACAATCCACTATGTCAATTCGGAAGGGACGCTAACGTCGGACCCGCTGTTCCTGGGCGCCGAGTATGTGGTCGATAACAATTCGGATGACGTGATGAGCCTGAGTTTTGGATCGTGCGAAGCCGGCCTGGGCGCTACTACGAATGCGTTCCTCAATTCCCTTTGGGAGCAAGCCGCGGCACAAGGAATCACGGTAACCGTTTCCGCCGGAGACAACGGAACGGCGGGTTGCGACAATTTTAATACGGCGTTCGCCGCTACATCGGGACTCGCGGTCAACGGAATCGCGTCAACGCCGTTCAACATTGCCGTGGGCGGAACGGATTTTGACGACGTGGGCAATCAGGCAGCGTTCTGGAATCAAAACCCAGGAGCTAACGATCCGGTCACGCGATTGTCCGCTAAGGGATACATTCCTGAGGTCCCCTGGAATGATTCGTGCGCTGCGACAGCGACAAGCTCGACTTTGACCGTTTGCGCAGGGGCGACCCCGACTTCAAACACTGAGCCCTGCCCCTTGTGTATCGTCGCTGGCAGTGGAGGCCCGAGTGCTCTCTACGCCAAGCCGGCATGGCAAAGCGGTATCACGCCAAACGGGATCGCGGCAGGCGACAATCACCGCTACCTGCCAGATGTTTCTTTGTTTGCCAGCAATGGACCGAACAGCCAGAGCTTCTACATAGTCTGTCAAGCCGATGCAGTGAGTAACCCGAGTACGTCATGTGCTTCTAGCGGACCATTCAGCTTTTTGGGCGTCGGAGGAACTTCCGCTTCCGCGCCGAGCTTTGCAGGAATCATTGCGCTCATTGGGCAATCTGAGTTCAATGCAGGCAGAAGCCGGCGTCAGGGTAACGCAAACCTGGTGCTCTATAAGATCGCAGCGACAGCAGCAAATAGCTGCAATTCCTCAACAACGCCGCTGACGGGCTCAACAACCTGCGCTTTCTACGATGTGACAAAGGGCAATAATTCCGTTCCTTGCTCGGGCGCGTCGCCAAATTGCAGTAGCACAACTACCGGCACCAACGGCGTGCTTGTCACCGGAACTACGACAAAGACGCCCGCGTTTTCGACCACCGCAGGAACGGGGGCCATTCCAAGTTACGACCTGGCTACGGGGCTCGGGACTGTGAACGTCGCAAACCTCGCGACCGCGTGGGGAACGGCAGTTGGGAACTTTAAGGGCACGACGTCAACTCTATTGATCAATAACAGCGCGACGCCAGCTGCAATCACGCACGGAACTGCAGTGACGGCAAAAGTAACCGTTGCCGTCGTGGCTCCGGCAACTGGGACGCCGAGGGGCGACGTGTCGGTATTGGCGCCGACGACGATAGGCGGTGGGAATAACGGCGGGACACTTTCCGGCGGAACAGTGACCATCAATGGGGTGATCTTGCCGGGCGGAACTTATAATGCGACCGCGCATTACGCGGGCGACGGGACCTTTGCTGCCAGTGACTCTGCCGGTGTACCGATCACCGTCAACAAAGAAAACAGCCTGCTGCAAATGGGCATCGTCACTTTCGATATCGCTACAGGCAATATCACCAGCACGAACGGGACTTCCTTCATGTATGGGTCACCCTACATCTTGCGTTTTGACATTTTGAATAGATTGGGAACTAACACGAATTGCCATCCCGTCGTGGTGACAGGCCAGACACCTACAACAGCAGGCTGCGCCTTCGACGCAACTGGCACGGTAACCATCACCGACTCCTTCAACGGAGCGGCGCCCGCTCCGCTGGACGCGGGAACCTTTCCAATCAACAGCGAGGGCCATGCGGAAGATCAGCCCATTCAGCTTCCAGCGGGAACTCACGCGCTATCGGCGACCTACTCTGGCGACATCAGCTACAACCCGCCTGCCGCGGCCACCACGGACAACGTTACGGTCACGAAGGCAACCACCGGCACAGCCACTGTTCCCAGCGCCTCCACCGTCACTTCAGGCACGCCCATGACGTTGACGGCTACGATCACTTCCCAAAGCAATAGTGTAGTGGGTCCGGGCGGAACGGTGACGTTCTCTGATGGCGGTACGCAGATCGGGAGTCCCGTCAATGTTGTGCCGGCAGGGGCTTCGGCTCTTGCCTTTGCCAATGGAACAGCAACGCTGACGTGGACGTTCAGTTCAACGGGTTCGCATAGCGTCACCGCTGTCTACAGCGGTGATACAAATTACGCGGCCTCTAATGCGGCGGCGATCACCGTCACCGTGACGCCCTCTGGTTCTTTCACCATCGGTGGCAGCGCCGTGACGGCTACGGCAGGAGCCAGTGGAACCTCTACCATCACTCTGACCCCAACCGGCGGGTTCATGAGCAACGTCAACGTCACTTGCCCTGCTGCTGGATTACCCCCCGGCGTCACTTGCTCGCCGAATCCGCTAGCTATCAATGTCACGGGCACTGCTGCGGTGACTGGCACCCTGACGCTAAACGTGACCGCACCATCGTCAACTCTGACAGCCTCCGCAGTGCCGTCCGATCGCATCCTCTACGCGGCCGGGGCGATCCCTCCAGGCGGAGGTAAGGGGGGCTGGTGGACTCTTAGCGCCGGTACCGGCCTTGCCGCGCTGGTTCTGCTCTTCCTGCCGGGGCGGAAGCGTTATCGGGTAGCCCTCAGCCTGGGCCTTGTTTGCGTCCTCAGCTTCGCCTTGGGTTGCGGTGGCTACGGCGGAGGTGGGGGCGGAGGCGGGCCTGTTGCCACGACCACCACGATAACCGTGGCGGCTCCCGCAAAGGTAGCCTTCAACACGCCGCAGAACACCTTTGCGTTTACCGTAAGCGTCACTGGAGGAACCCCGAACGGGCAAGTGCAACTCTACGACGGCGTAGTCAATGCCAATAACGTGCTGGGTAGCCCGGTTTCAGTCTCCAACGGCTCAGCGAAGTTTAATAGTTCTGGTTTGCTGGTGGGCACGCATTCTATCATCGCGGCGTACCTCGGGGACGCCTATACGAAGGCTTCACAGAGTGGCGCGCTAGCGGTTACCGTGACGGGACAAACCACTTTTGTCATTACATCAACGCCGCCTCCGTCCAATCCCAATGGCTCGGCGACGGTCAACATCACCATCAACTAGGGTTAGTTGACTCAACAGACTGAAAACGCCAGCGGCCCCGTAATTCCGGGGCCGTCTCTTTCCCTCCTCAATCCGCGATCCCCAACCTTTTCAACACTTTCCCCTCTATTCGAAATGGGTATCTAATACATACTTGACGACTGCATTACGTCTGTGCTATCATAGTCTTTGATAGTCAGTCGCCAACTCGCCCGATTCACTCCACCCCGCGCCTCCGGGAAGGGGACAACCTTCCCGCATTCTGCACAATCTTGGTGCAATGTAAGTTCTTTAGATGCAACACTTGCGGGCCCTCCCCTATGTGTTGCAAACAAAGGACTTACTCCATGTGTAAACCCTTTAAATGCAACACTTACAAAAACTCGGGGGAGGGGGTGTCAGTTCGGGTTGGGTGGAAAGACGATATTCCAGAACAGCGGCGCGGGAGAAAGAAACTCGACAGGAATGAGTGATCCTTCCTGATTCATCTGCGGCGGACGAACCACGTTCACTTCGACCTTCTGCTGCGTTCGGGGATTCTCCAAGGTGAACTTGGTGCCTTGCGGAAGGCCCTCTTTGAGAATGATCATCCCGCCCGTAGCGCTCACCGTGTGCGTGAATCCCTCGATGCCCTTGGGATTGTTGGTGATGTGGACCACGACTGGCATTCGCAGCAGCACGCGCTGCGCGCGTCGCCGTTCTTCGGCGGTAGGCTGTCGTGTCAAACCGGGGCGTACGCCAGTGGGGCGCGCGCCGGCTATCGCTCCGGGTTTCGCGTACGGCGAAGGCTTCACAGTTCGAGTCCCCAAAAATCCATTTCCGGCGCGACGAGCTCGACGCCGTATTCCCAGCCATCGGGGCGCTGATTGCCCTTCCACACGATGATCGCGGCGTTGCTGGTATGCGAAATCAAATTGGTAAGCGCCAGCCGGTGCTCCAGGCCGAGCTCGTGCTTAATGACGACCATGCATCCATAAGGGTTGACGACCCGCGTGTGCGCTTCGACGCTGATGCGCTTGCTGGTCTCGTCGTCCCATTCGAGACGCACGGGCACCCGGGAATTCATCCGGCGTCCACGGCGCTTCTCGTGGTGCCGGGAGCCAAGACGCTTGGTTTCACGCACCTTTAGCTGCATTTTCGCCTCTACCTTGCCATGCTAGAGTTGAGGGCGAAAAGGGTCAATGGTACGAATTTCCGCGTTCGCGCAAACAAGTAGCTGTCCTAATGGACAGGTGAAAACAATGGAGTGGGACAGGCAGTGAAAAACCTGATCGTCAACGCGGATGACCTGGGGTGGACGGACGGCGTAAACCGCGGCATCGTCGAGGCCTTCCACCACGGGATTGTCACCAGCGCTTCGTTGCTCGCCAATGGCCCTGCGTTTGCCGGGGGCGCTGAAGCCGCGCGCTCGGCTCCCGGCCTGGGGATAGGAGTGCATCTGAATTTGAGCGACGGTCCCCCCGTCGCTGATAGGAAAACCGTTAGGAGTCTTCTGAATGGAGACGGCGAATTCGCGGGCGGCCCTGAGAGCCTGCTTCTGCGGCGTGTGCGCCGCGGGATCGCGCTCGCGGAAGTGGAAAACGAGTGGGACGAACAGATTCGCAGAGTGCGCGACGCGGGAATTACTCCGACGCATCTCGACGGCCACAAGCACGTGCACATGCTGCCGGGGCTTTTTGAGATCGCGCTGCGGCTCGCCAAGCGGCATGGCATTGCCGCGATTCGCGTTTCGCTGGAAGCCTCGAGCCTGCGCGCGGCTCTTGCTTCCGGCACAAAGCGGAATGCCGCTGTGATTTTGAAACAGGGCGTCCAGGCGCGCGGACTAAAACTGCTGGCGCGGCATGCGCGCAAGCAAGCTCAGCGCGCGGGGATTTCCACGGCCGATTATTTTTGCGGAATCGCGCAAACCGGCAAGCTAACACGCGAAGGCGTTGAGCAATTTGTGAAAAGTTTGCCAAATGGAACGACCGAGTTGATGTGCCATCCAGGTTACGCGGATGCCGCGCTGCAAAAATCTCCCACGCGGCTGCAGGAATCGCGCCAGACCGAGTTGAACATTCTTACCGACACAGGGATCAGAAATCTTATCGCATCGCTGGGGATTCGCCTGTTAGACTATGGCTTCGTGTCCCAGGAAGCATAAAAGAGGTACCGGGCGAGAGAATGGCTAGCGATTCGTCCATCCAATATTCCATTGTCGTTCCGTTCTTCAACGAACAGGAAAACATCCCACCTCTCTATATGAAGCTTACCGAAGTGATGGACGGAATCGGCGAACCGTACGAATTGGTGTTTGTGGACGACGGCAGCAAGGACGATTCGTTCAAAGTTCTTTCTGACATCTTCGAGCACGACCGGCGCGTAAACCTGGTGAGGCTGCGGCGGAATTTCGGGCAGACCCCAGCGCTGAAAGCGGGTTTTGATTTTGCGCGCGGTGAAGTCATCATTTCGATGGACGGCGATTTGCAGCACGACCCGGAAGAAATTCCGCGCTTTCTGGAAAAAATCGAAGAAGGTTTCGACCTGGTGAGCGGCTGGCGTCACAACCGGCGGGATCACTGGCTGATGCGGCAGCTTCCGAGCCGCGCCGCCAACTGGATGATGGCGAAACTTTCGGGAATCGACCTTCACGATTTTGGAACCACGTTTAAGGCCTACCGCCGCGAGATCATTCAGGAAATTCAGCTTTACGGCGAGCTGCACCGGTTCATCCCGGCGCTGGCAAGTTCGACCGGCGCGAGAATCGCGGAAGTGCCCATCGAGAATCTCCATCGGAAAAGTGGGAAGTCCAACTACGGAATCGGGCGCACCATCCGCGTTTTCCTGGATTTGATTATCGTCAAATTTTTATTGGACTATTCGACGCGGCCGTTGCAATTTTTCGGCTTGCTCGGCGTGGCCGGGATGGGCTTTGGTTCCCTGCTCGCCTGCTTCCTGGCTTACGAAAAGTTTTATCTCCGCCAGTCCATCATGGCGGAACACGGCCCGTTGATGATGCTGGCGGTGGCGCTTTTTATCAGCGGCGTGCAGTTTTTTTCGATGGGATTGCTCGGCGAGATTATTGCGCGCACTTACTATGAATCGCAGAACAAGCCCATTTACGCGCTGCGCGAAGTGAAGAGCCACCGCAAGGAAATGGGCGACTCGACGGAGTCGACGCGCCCTTCCGGCAATCCTGACCGCTAGAAGTTTCCCTTGAAAACATTTCTTGCACGCATCGGAAAGTTTGTTGGCGCTCGCCCGGATTTGACGCACTCAAGAATGTCGGGCGATTTTCCGGTATTCCCCGCGGAAATAAAGTAACGGTTCGCCTTCTTCCATCTCCGCGTCCTCCACTTCCCCAATAAAAATACTGTGGTCGCCGGCAACGTGCGACGAAATCACTTTGCAGCTCATCTGGAGAAGCGTGCCGTCGACGACGTGGGCCCCGCTGGGAGTCTGGCGAAAATGGATCCCCAGCCGCTGTTCGGTTTCGGCGTTGTGTTCTTTTTTTGCGAAGTATTCGGAAATGGCCTGCTGATTGTGTTTCAGGACGCTGACGCCAAACTGTTTTTTCTTTTGCAACAGCGAATACATGTTGGCGCGGTGGTCGACGCAAACAAGAATCAGCATGGGATCGAGCGAAACGGACGTAAAAGAGTTGGCGGTCATGCCGTGAATTTTGCCCGGCTCGCGCTCGACAGTAACGACGGTCACGCCGGTGGTGAAATAGCCCAGAGCTTTGCGGAATTCGGATGACGAGAGTGAGGAGGTTGGCATCTTGGAAGTTTTTGAAGATACCATACTGGGTGCGCGAAAAGCGAAGCAGCGGTTTCAAGCCAAAATGTTTTGTCCAAATTTGGTTGAGTGGCGGATTTGAAACGGAGTGAACATTCATGGCGCGTAAAATCGCGATTGTGGGCGGAACGGGCGCGGAAGGCTCTGGGCTGGCGTATCGCCTGGCGAAAGCCGGTGAGCACATTTTGATCGGCTCGCGCGACGCAGCGCGCGCGCAAGAGGCCGCGAAGCTTTTGCGCCAGCGTATTGGCAGCGCCGCTCAGATCGAAGGAATGGACAACGCTTCCGCGGCGGCGGCATGCGAGATCGCGATCCTGACAGTTCCCTTCTCCGGAGCGGCGACGCTGCTGAAGCAACTAAAGAGTGTATGGAAGCCGGGAACGATTGTGATTGATACGACGGTCCCGCTGGCGGCGACCGTTGGCGGAGCAGCAACGCGCATGCTGGGTGTGTGGCAAGGATCGGCGGCGGAGCAAACACGAGAACTCCTGCCCGCAGGCGTGAGCTTGGCAGCGGCATTCCAAAATCTTGGCGCGGAAGTGCTTGCGAGCGATAGCCCTGTCGACTGCGACGTGCTGGTGTGCAGCGATGACGAGAAGGCAAAACAAGTTGCATCCGAATTAGTCGCCAAGATTCCGGGGGCGCGAGCCTTGAATGGCGGGAAGCTGGAGAATGCGCGGATTGTCGAGTCGCTGACGGCGTTGCTGATCGGACTGAACATGCGCTACAAAGTTCACGCCGCCGGGATTCGGTTTACGGGATTGCCTATGAAATAGCCTGAGGCTGTTCCCTTACATGAATAAAGGGAGAGATAGAGACAAGAGGGCACATGGGAGGTTGCGTTTCTGGGCAAGGGTTTTCATGACGGTGGGAAGGACAGCGACTTTCATGCCGAGAGCCGAGATGGCGGCGGATTGGGATTTGTCGGCAGGGTCGATGACGAACGTCCCGGTGAAGTCAGCATAAAGTTTGGCGACGCCGAGGGCGGAAGAATCGTGGCCGAGCTGGGCGAGCATTTTGTCGGAGGGGCCTTTTAGGGATTTGCCACCGACGATGGGGCAGACGGCGAAAACTTTTTCCCTGTTGGCGCGAAGTTCCTCGCGGATTCCAGGCACGGCGAGAATCGGGCCGATACTGATCAGCGGATTGCTGGGGCAGATCAGGATGCGGTCGGCATCGCGAATGGCTTCGAGGACGCCCGGAGCAGGACGCGCCGACTCGACACCTGCAAAACGAATTTTCTTCACGACGGGCTCGGCGCGGCGCTTGACGAGATATTCCTGGAAATGCAGCGGACCCTCGTTCGAATCGATGATGGTGGGGACGGAATTGTCGGACATGGGCAGGACGCGCGATTTAACGCCGAGAGCGGTTCGAATGGAGTCCGCGGCTTGCGAGAGCGTCTTTCCTTCGGAGAGCAGAGCGTTGCGATGGATGTGCGTGGCGAGGTCGCGATCTCCGAGATTGAACCAGTTGGGACGGCCATACACGGCGAGCCGCTTCAGCGCGTGAAACGTTTCGCCGCGAAATCCCCAGCCCTTTGACGCATCCACAATCCCCGCAAGCGTGTAAGTAACGATGTCGAGGTCGGGCGAGATTTTCAGGCCGTGGAGAACGATGTCGTCGCCGGTGTTGACGATGATGGTCAGCAAACTCGGGTCCATCTCTGCGTAAAGGCCAAGGAGAAGTTTTGAAGCGCCGACGCCACCGGCAAGCGCGGTGATTTTCAGCTTTGGTTTTGAAGGCATGAAGAGTTCAGATGCGGGCGGCGTTGGCAGCGTCACGCGCGAAGCCATCGGGACCGGCAACTTCCACAACGCGACCGTGTACGCGGGGAGAGAGAAATTCGTCGCGATGAACGAATTCGGGATAGAGGGCGAGGCGTTCGCGCAAACTGAAACCGCGGGACTCGGTTTCGGCTCGCAAGTGGGCGATCTGCGGCCAGGCAGCTTCGGGATTGATGAAATCCCTGGTAACGGGAGAAATCCCGCCCCAGTCGTTGATGCCTGCTTCAAGCAAACGCGGGAAATCGTCGTAGCTCAGGTTCGGCGGGGCTTGGATGTTCATGTGCATCCCGAGAATCAGACGGGCGACGGCTATGGTGCGCAGCATATCTTCCAGTGACGGCTCGGGATGAGCGGCCATGGGAATCTCCGGCTTGGCGCGAAAATTCTGGATGATGACTTCCTGGATGTGGCCATATTTTTCGTGGAGCGCTCGAATGGCGAAGAGCGAGTCGATGCGTTCTTCCATGGTTTCTCTGATGCCAATGAGAATACCCGTGGTAAACGCCATGGAGAGCTTACCTGCTTCTTCGATGGTGCGAAGACGAAGCGATGGGAATTTGTCCGGAGCCTTCGCATGCGGCAAGCCGTCGCGCATTAGGCGTGGGCTGACGTTTTCCAGCATCAGGCCGACGCTGGCATTTGAGTTTTTCAGATTCTCGAGAGCGGCGTGGTCCATCACGCCGGGATTGGCGTGAGGAAGCAGGCCGGTTCTTTCGAGGACGAGTTCACATATGGCGGCGAGATAGTCGAGCGTACGGGAGTAGCCCTGTGCGCGGAGGAATTCGCGGGCCTCGGGAAAAATCTTTTCGGGCTGATCGCCGAGGCTGAAGAGAGCTTCCTTGCAGCCTGCGGCGCGGCCGCGTTCGGCGAGGGCAAGCACTTCCTCCGGGGTCATGAAATGCGCGCCGGGCTGACCGGGGTCCTTGCGGAAGGTGCAGTAGCTGCAATAGTCGCGGCAAAGAGTGGTGAGCGGGATGAAAACTTTTTTCGAGAAAGTGATGACCGTTCCCTTGCCTTGCGCGCGGAGTTCCGTGGCAGCGGCAAGAAGTTCGTGCAGCGGAGATTTCACGGCCAGTTGAATGGCGTCTTCGCGCGTGACGGGATGGATGGTGGTGATCATTTGGGGGAGCTGGGGCTACAAGGGGAATTTAACACAGAGGACGCGGAGGACACAGAGCACACCTCAGAGAAGAAAGCGAAAATCACCGGTCTAAAAGACCGGCCACTACAAGAGGGGCCACTTTCCCAACAAGCGCAAGCGTAAGCTCAAGAATCAGGATCAGCGGAACAAATCCTCGGCGGCGGGGCGGATGATGCGGGAGGCGGGTTCGGCGGAGGGCTTGTGGCGATAGCCGCGAATGAGGATGACGGGAAAGCCTTCGGACTTGCCCATGAGCAGCCCGGCAGCCGCGGCGAGTTCATCGGCGACGGCGAGAATAGTGGCGGCGAGCGGCTTGCCGTCCCGATCGCGCGTGCCTCGCAAATCTTGAAGCACTGGGACGCCGGACGCGCCGATCGCAACGTTTGTCAAGCCGAGACGCCAGGGGCGGCCAAACGTGTCGCTGATGATGACGGCGACGCGCTTGCCCGTGCGTTTGCGCAGGGCAGCGGCGAGATTTCTCGCGGACTGGTCGGGATCCCGGGGGAGCAGGGTTACGATGTCGTCGCCGGGAACATTCGAATGGTCGACGCCGGCATTGGCGCAGACGTAGCCGTGACGCGTTTCGGCAATCAACACAGGATTGGTGCGAACGAGACGCTTCGATTCGTTCAGGATTACTTCCACAAGGCGAGGGTCTTTCTTTTGGCGCTCTGCGATGGCTTGTGCTTCTGGGGAAGGCACGATCGATTTAAGGTGGACGACCGCACCTTCGGCCTTGGAAACGATTTTTTGCGCAACGACGAGGACGTCTCCGTTTTCAAAACGCATCCGCGCTTTGCGGGCTGCAATTGTTATTTGTTCGGAGAAATCGTCGCCGCCATGAATCTCCGGCATGCCGGGCAGGCGAAACAGCCGCACCTCAGGATTGGTGGCAAAAGATTTCTTTGCAGAAGAGCGAGAGTGGGAAAGCTTGGTCATAAGCGGGGAAGAGGAATCTTACGCGAGCGGCAAAGACGTTTCATCTGCGAAAAACAGAACGAGGGAAAAAGAAAAACGGGCATTCGCTGGCAGCAAATGCCCGCCCTGAAAAATACTCGACCCTGAGCGGAGACTAGCCGCGGTGCGGCTTGTCGTCTTTTGGCTTGTCCTTGGACGCCTTGTTATCCGGCTTGTCTTTCGGACGTTCCTGCTTCTGGCGTTCCTGTTGCTGTTTTTGTTCCAGTTTCTGCTGCTGCTGGTCGTGTCTCTGCTCGAGTTGCTGGAGCTGTTGCTGTTGTCTCTGGTCGATCTGTTGCTGGCGTTGTTGCTGGCGTTGTTGTTCAGCGTTTTGCTGAGCCGCTTTCTGCCGTTCCTGAATCTGTTGCTGCTCGGCCTGCTGGAGCTGTTGTTGGCGTTGCTGGTCAGCGTTTTGCTGAGGCGCTCTCCGCTGCTCCTGAACCTGCTGCTCGACTTGCTGGCGCTGCTGTGGCTGGTTTTGTTCGCCTCTCGGTCTTCTTGTGTCCTCAACATTGTTCTGCTGAATCTTCTGCTGCTCCTTGACCTGTTTCTGCTCGACCTTTTGACGCTCCTGATCCTGTTTCTGGCGGAGCTGGTCGAGTTGCTGCTGGTGCTTCTGGTCGAGCTGCGGATTGACGTCGTTCGGCCTGCCGGAGTCATTCGGCCGGGATGAAGGCGGACGATCGTTGTAGACTCTCGGATTACCAGGCCTGCCAGAGTTACCTGGAGCGTTGCCACTGTTGCCAGGGGCGTTTCCAGAATTGGCTGGAGGATTCACGGGCTGGTTCGGCGGATTCCCTGGAGCGGAATTGTTCATCGACGATGGACGATTGTTGTCGTTTCTATCGTTTCTATCATTGCGCGGGTTGCTGCGCATGTTGCCCGGAGTATTCTGCGCGTTGGCCGGGTTATTCGGCGCGTTGTCCGCGGGGCGATTGGCCTGAACGTTTCGCGGCGGGCCCGGTTGGACCGGCGGAGCGATCCTTATGTTGGGACGCGACTGTTGATCGTTCTCGACCCCTGCTCGACGCATCTGAGAAACAGCCGGTGGCATGCCACCATTGGCTTGAATCACTTGCTGCTGCTTCGTAAAGGAAACCGGCGTTGGCGGAGGAGCAGTCCTCGCTACAACCGGGCGGCTTATTGCAGCGGCAGGCGGGCGCACGCGCGCTTCCGCACCGGCACCGAGCACGCTGCGCTGCTGGGGCGCAACGGTAGGCATGGTCGGATTAACCTGCGCCGACTCAATTTCCCGGCGATCAATCTTCATCATGTGTCGGTCGACAGGCTGCGCCGATGTAAATGCTTCGTGTGAAGTGACCGTTACGGCGTTCGGCGCGGTCTGGTTCACGTACCGGATGTTGGTGACATTTTTGTTGACGACGACATTGTTGTAGTAATTGTTGACGACGACGTTGTTCACGGTCGTGTTGGAGACGTTGACGTTTGTGACGTAAGTGCGGCTGACGCGATAAGAAGGCACGTAGACTTCGCGCGGCGCAAGCGGAAACCAGGCGACGCCGACTCCACCGCCACCACCGACTCCGATGCCGACGCTGAAGTGCGGTCCGCCGACCCAGGCCACGAGAGCAGGAGCGTAAACCGGACGCACGTAGGCTACGCCTACAACTGCGCGGGGCGCGCACGGTACCCAGCCCCAAACGCCGCCAACGGCAACCCAGCGGCCATAATGGAAGGGAGCAAAGCCCCAAGGCTCATTGTCGACCCACGTCCAGCCCCAAGGCGAAATCCAAACCCAATGGCCGTAGCGATAGGGAGCCCAGCCCACGACAGTGGTGTGCGGAAACCAAACGGTGCCATATTCGGGAACGGGGCGCCAGCCGCCGTATTCGTCGAGGTCTTCGTAACCAATCACATCGGAAGAAACATAGCGGGAGGATTGCGCGTGATCTTCGCGGCGGTCGCGTTCACGGCACCAGTGGTCGAAGTCGTCGTCATCGTTGCCGAAACGCTGAATGTCAGCGTCGAGCTGGTCAATTCCGGCGAAAGTGCCAGTTTCCCGCGAATGAATGGTATATGCCGAGCCGCCGCCGGTGACTTCACCCTGGCCGTCGCGAACAGCGACCACGGTAGTGTCGCCGGCTTCGTTGACGTCGACTTTATAGTTGCCGGGGCGAAGGACGGAGAAGGCGAGGTTGGGCGTGTCAATCTCAAAAGTTTCGTCGTTCTCGAGGCGGCGCACGCGCACGTTCAAGGTACCTTCGGTGATGCGGATTTGGGCCGTGCGGTCGTCGAGATTCAAGAACGAAAAGCCGGTATTGCTGGAAAGGCGGATCGCCGCGGAGCCGATGTTCAGCTCGGCGCGCGAACCGTTATCGGTCCAAAGCTTGTCGCCGGTAGTGATAGGGCGGTTGACGATGGCGGTGACCCAATCGTCGGTGCCCGCGGGATTGAAGGAAACGTTGCCATGGGTGTAGCTGAGCCGAGCGACGCGGCTTGGCGGATCGTCGTCATCATCGGCGGCGGCGCGTTGCGGCGCAAAGAGAGCCACTGCCAGCAGGACGCTGAGCAGGCTCGCCAACTTCAGCAGATGTTTTCTCATGTCGGAATCTCTCCTGAAACTTGAGCGGCCGTGATTCCATTACGCCGCGTCATTCACGTTCCTGGGTAAGTTGCCTGGACTTACTCCAAACAGTAGCACCTCATCGTTAGAGAGCATCGGCTGTGCACTTTCCCCATGTCGAAACAGCAAATGCCGGTCACGAAATCCTTCACTTCATCTAACACCAGCGGGCGGGAAGAGTTGTGTGGGCATCACGCGCGAATAGCCGAACCCATGAAATTTGGAGGCGGAGACAATTTCAGCATGAGCAGATCATGAAAAGCAAAAGGCCCGTCCGAAGCATTCGGCCGGGCCTTTGAATTTGAGAACAAGATTAGTGTCGGCCGTGAGAGCTGGACCCTCCACCGCCGTGTGAACTTCCGCCACCACCACTACTGTGTGAGGTGCCGCCACCTCCACTACTATGGGAACTGCCTCCGCCACCACCACCGCTGTAACTGCGGCTGCCACCTCCACCGCTATAGCTGCGGCTAGGAGCGGAATAGGACGGTGTGGGGTAGGAGCGAGACGGAGCCGGATAGCCGCGGCTAGGGGCGGAATACGTTCGCGGCTCCGAGTAAGAGCGAGAGGGCGGCGGATTGTAAGAGCGCGGCTGCTGCGAATAACCGCGATTGTTGTTGGAAGGTTGCGAACGCTGCGGCGGCTCGTACGCGCGGCCGTTGTTGGAATTGCTCGGCCGGTTGCTGTTGAAGCTGGGCGCGGAAGGCCGTGACGACTGTCCGTTGGAAGGTGCGGGTTGCCCGCCACCGTGTGCCCATGGCGGACGGTTCGCATCGCTCATGCGTGCGGTTTGCGCCGGCACAGTCGTGGTTGGCCGATTGGAGTTTCCGAAACCTGCGGGTGCGCGGCCGCGATCCGTTGCATTTCCTTGCGCTTCCCAAGTGCGCGGGCTATTGCCGGCGCGCTGCGAACCCGCATTGCCCATGACACTGGCAGACGCCCGGTTCGAGTTGTTCATCGCCGAAGGCGGACGATTCTGCGAAAGTTCCCGCTGACGAGTCATCTGCGAAGTAGCAAGCGTGTTATTCAAACGGCCATTCATCGCGGGCGCGTTTCCTGGACGATTGTTTGACGCAGGCGCGTTGTTGCGCGCGGGCATGTTCTGCTGCGTGGCCAAGCGCTGACTCATGCCGCTGTTCACAGGCGCATTGCCAGAGCGGCCGGGAGTCAGACCAGCGCTGTTGAAGGTATGAACGCGCATCTGGGATGCCCCTGCCGCCGGCGCAGTGCGCGCGATTACGGCGCGGTTCTGAACCGAGGCCGGAGGCCGGGCAACGTTCGATCGCATATTTACCGAGCCGAGCGCGCTGTGCGGCGTGGCATGGATACCGACCGAGTTGGTCACCTGGGCGCCGCGCAATGCAGCCGGCGTGAGGTGAGTGGCGCCGCGGTTGATGGCTTGGCCGTTCATGAAGGCGTTGCGATTCGCGACGGTTACGGCATTCACGTTGCGAGCGTTCACAAAATTGACGTTACGAATGTTGGTGTTGAACACGTTCCTGTTGCGGATGAACGTGTTGCGCACATTGATTCGTTCAACGAAGTCATGACGGCAACGGAACCAGGGAAAGAACGGTTCGCCGAAGCCGAGCGGGAACCAGCCAACTCCGAAACCAAATCCGCCGGCGAAAAAGCCGACAAACGCGGGGCCATACACCGGATACCCAAAAACCGGGCCCGGGCACCAGCCCCAGCGGCCACCGAAATAGTTCCAGCGGCCATAGTGGTACGGCGCAAAGCCCCACGGTGAATAGTCAACCCAGGTCCAGCCCCACGGGCCGACCCAGTTCCAATAGCCATAACTGTACGGAGCCCAGCCAACCGCAACTTCGCGCGGATACCAAACATGGCCGTATTCCGGCTCATCGCGCCAATCGCCATAGTCGTCGAGGTCGTCGTAGCCGACCATATCGCGCGAAACGTATTTCGCGGAGACAGAATGGTCTTCCTTCAAGTCGCGCTCGGCTGCCCAGCGATCGAGTCCGTCCGGACCGGGCGCCTTCTCAATACTGTATTGAGTGTTTTCCGTGCCGTTAAATTCAGCGCGCTCGCCGGGATGAACTTCGTAAGTCTTGCCGCCGGCGGTGACTTCGCCTTCGCCGCGAATCACGGTCACGCGGGCGGAGTCGCCGTTTTCATTCACGTCAACGCGAAAAGCGCCTGCTTCCTTGACGGTGAATGCAAGATTCGGAGCGTCCACTTCGTAGAGGTCGCCCTGGCGAAGTTCGCTAACGCGGAAATTGACGCTGCCTTCCGCGAGGCGCATTTGCGTGACGCCCTGGTCGAGATTGAGGAAGGAAAGAGCGGTCATGCTGCCCAAGTGGATGGAGGCCACACCAGCTTGCAATTCGGCGCGGGAATCCTTGTCGACCCAAATCTTGTCGCCGATGGTCATGGGACGGTTTTTCGCGGCGCTGCCCCAATCACCTTGCCCACCGGGCTGCAGAGAAACGGAACCATCGACATAGCTGATGCGGGCGACGCGCGTGGGCGGGTCTTTTTCTTCGTCTGCTCGCGCCTTCGGAGCCGCAAAACTCAAGAGACCGGCGAAACACAGGAGCATGCTGAGGCTGCTTTTACCTGTGAATGTCTTCTTCATGACGAACCCTCGGTTCTCGGTCGGAACGCGGGCCGCTGTGGCCCTCTCTACTAATGAGACGTTCTGGCCGATGGGAGCGTAACATCGAATGGCTCCCATCAGGTATAACACCGCAATGGGAAAGAAGTTGCCCTCGGGGACGGCCGGGCCCAAGCTATGTCGGTCAAACAGGGCTAAGCTTTTTGGCATAAATAAGTTGCTTAGAATCTGCACTTTAGGGCAGTGGAGGACCAAGCACCGACGCTACCTCAGCGTGGAGTAGAGGGCTTGCTTCCACCGCTTGTTGTCGATGGTCCAGTAGACTTTGGTTTTCTTGCCGCGTTCCAGAACCGGTGCCCAAACGGCACGATTGCGGTCGTTCCCTGCCACGTTGAGGCGATCTACCACGGTCATACCCAAGGTCAATTCGCTGGAAGTCTCCACGTCCACATAGTGGTCGCTTTGCTGGGTTACGATTGTTGGGTCCAGCGCAATGGACATGGCGACGGGGTCCGGCAAGGAAATTCCGTGCTCGCCGGTCTGCTCGAAGTAGGCTTCCTGAGCACGGCTATTGCATTCGATGGCGAAGCGCGCTTGGGGCGTAGCAAAACTCAGGACATGGTTGATATCGTCTGGATTCAAGGCGGCTTCACCGCGGCAAAGATGCCAGCCAACCAGCTCGACCGGAAGTGCGCTGCGGAGCACGATTCGCGCGGCTTCGGGATCGCACCAGATGTTGTACTCGGCGGCGGGAGTTACGTTGCCTTCGCAGCAAGGCGCACCGCCCATGACCACGCAGCGGCCGACTTTGGAGGCGATGCCGGGATTGCGTTGCAGAGCCAAAGCAATGTTTGTCAGCGGTCCCAGCGTCACCAGCACGAGGCCGGGATTGGAATCGATGGTTTCGATGATGGCATCTGCTGCGTGGAGTTTTTCCGGCACCTTCTTCGGTGCCGGGTAATCATGGTTTCCCAGGCCATCGCGCCCATGGAACCAGTGAGCGCTCTGGTACGGGCGATTCAGGGGCTTCTCCGCGCCCATGAAAACGGGAACGTCCCCGCCGCAAAGTTCGGCCGTGTATAGCGCGTTGCGCGTGGATTGTTGAACGGCGACGTTTCCAGCAACGGTGGTGATGGCCAGCACGAGCACACGCGGAGAACGCAGCGCCATGATCAGAGCCACGGCGTCATCAGAAGCAGTGTCGGTATCAATCAGGAAGAGTGGTTTCACGCGGCGTAGGATAGCAAACCCAGCGCGAGGCCGCGCTCAAAATAACTTGTTCTGCGAATCATCTGGAAAATCTTCGCACGCTAAGAGAAATGGGAAGTCCGACACAGAAGATGTGTATGACCACACCGATGATCATCAGCTTCAGGGAAAACGGACGCTTGGCGGCAGCGGAGAGCGGCAGCACGATGCGGTTCATGAAGAAATAAACGGCCACGCCATACAGAGCACCAAAAACGACTGCGTGCTGAACCAAAACAGGAATTGTGCGGCTCGCCACAAAATAGACCGTAGCCGCACCAAACGCGATGACAAAGTGACAAAGAAGCCCAAGCAGTGCCGTCGCGAGTCCGCCTTGGAATGCCTTCGGCCCGAGCAACCCGCTGGCAATTCCTTGCAGTAAGGGTATGGGCTTGGCACCAAGGTAGCCATAGACAACCAGCGCTGCAGTAATATCCAGAACGCCGCACGCAAACCCGGCCCACAGCACTGCAAGCATAGCGTTTGGGTCTTTATCCAAAGAAACCTCCGTCGCTGCACCACAAAATCTGCCCGCAAGCTTACACCACATACTTCACTCTTCCGGTAACCACGTCGCGGGTCCAAGTGAAGTTGGACGAATTCTACTGGACCATTCTCCTTTATGCCGCGTTGGGCGTAGACTATTTTAAGGATTTCAAGCTATGGAGCTGTTTTTCTTTCTTGTGGCTATGCTTGGTTGGCCTGTCGAGCTTCGAGTAGAAGTCCGTAATTCCGAAGTGTGGGTGATCCGTGATGGAAATGGGTATCAGCTCACTCACGACGGAAAATCTAAATTGCAGGCGGAACTGTCACCCGGGAAGACCCGAATCGCCTACTATGAACAATGCATAGAAGCAGAACATTGCACGCCCACGGTTATCATCCTCGACCTCGAAGGGAAACCAATTGTCTCCTTCCAGCCGAAGCACGGGGCCGTTCCGCCAGTAGAACCTTGCTCTAGCATTCTTTCCATTGCGTGGGTTGGGAACAACGCAGTTGCAGCCATCTGCCATATCAATCCATCCGTGAGCGAATACATCGAGACTGATCTATCCACTGAGCAAACGGTCCGCGACCTCGTCGGATATGACTTCACGATCTCACCCAACGGCAAAGAGGTCGCGCATGTCGGCTGGATCCCTCACTTTGCACCACCGAATGCCCAGAGCAACTATCTACAAGTTGACAACACGACGATTTATCCACTTCCAAAGGGGACGAAACCTATCGAGCAGAAGGATCTGCGAGATCCGCCAGAAGTCGTTCTTCAAGAGGGCCTGACTTACAGCGGCATCCATGACTTTGTGCCAGGGATGTTCTGGGCGCCTGACTCTCAGCGGATTGCTCTAGTCGATTGCACCTATGACTGGAAGGCGAACCATCCTGGATCGCTATCAGCCGGAGATGGGGAAGATTTTAACCGCCGATGCTCGCTCGCTGTTGTTTCGAAGAATGGCAAGGCTGCATTGATCCCTCTGACTGACTTGTCCGCTGATGAAATTCGAAAGATGTCCATGTCATGGACCAGCCCGCACCAACTTTCGCTTCGCATGGGCAACGTAACTAAGGCCTTCACTGTCCGATAACGGGTTCTCCAGCGCCAGAACATGTAATTCATGGAATAGCTGCAAAGTCTGACGCACGCCAGAGTTTCCCGGCATCTCATTACAAATGCGAGTCAGCGCGAATTGATCTTAGTCTTAGTAAACCGGCGGTCGATCTTCTCGCTTGTTAAGCGTGCTGGCCGTTTCCGCCGATCTGGTAGCCAACACCGCGAATCGTTCGAATCAGCGCGCGATCATGGCCGGAATCGACCTTGCGGCGAAGATAGTTGATATACACGTCCACGACGTTGGTCATGGTGTCGAAATTAAGTTTCCAGACCTGCTCGACAATGGCGGTGCGGGAAACGGGCTGGCCCTCGTGGCGCATCAGGAATTCGAGCAAAGCAAATTCCTTGGGGCTGAGATCGATGTTATGAGTCCCGCGACGCACGGTGTGGCTGACGCGGTCGACTTCGAGGTCTGCAATCTGGAGAATCGAGCGCGCTGGCCGGCTTCCCCTCCGCAGCACAGCGCGGATGCGCGCGGCAAGTTCGGCAAAGGCGAACGGTTTCGCGAGGTAATCGTCCGCGCCGGCTTCCAGCCCGCGAACACGCTCTTCCACCATGCTGGAGTCGGTCACGATCACCACGGGCAAATCGGGCCGCTTGGAGCGGATTCCGCGCAACACGTCCAGCCCACCGACTCCCGGCAAATTGAGATCGAGAAGCACGAGATCGTATGCCGGATCGGAAGCCAGTTGTTCGGCCTCTTTTCCGTTCGAAACGACGTGCACGGCAAATTGTTCTTGCTGCAGCCGCTGGCGCAAAAATTCCGCTAGCGGCGCGTCAGCTTCAGCGACAAGAATGCGCATCGGCTCACACAAAACACTTAGATTTTGGAAGGGGGTGCATTCAGTTTGGGCGGAGTACGGAAGAGTGTCAAGACAGTGCTGCTATCCGTTAGCGCAAAGAGCATCACGAACGTGCAGCCGATTTCAAGTTGAACGCCGGAGCACTGCATTTCGTTCCATTGTGGGAAGGAATCCGCCTCTGAAACCATTTTTCAACTTCAAGAATGTACCTGCTGTTTGCCTGCTACTAATTGCCTGAATTTGCTGGACTTTCGAGGGATAGAAACACGCCAAAAATGGTCTCCCGCGTGCACCTGCTTTCCTTTCTCTGAACAGGATTGAGGGAGTCGTGGGACGCTCGTGATAAGCAACGATGCAGAACGGAATTTAACCACCGACCAAATTACTCCGACTCATCCCGGCGATCTTCGAGTGCTGATCGTGGACGACGAAGCTTCCGTCCGAAAAGTCATGGCAGCGGTACTCGCGCAGCTTGGACTTCCCTGCGAGACCGCGGCCGGCGGCGAGGAAGCGCTCCACATCCTGGAAACGAGCCAGATCGATGCGGTAATTTCCGACCTGCAAATGCCCGGAATGTCCGGACTGGAACTGCTGGCGAAAGTGAGGCGGCTCCATCCGCAACTGGTGTTCCTGATGGTCACAGGAGTGGACGACCTGCGGGTCGGCGTGCAAGCGATGCAACAGGGCGCTGACGACTACATCGTCAAGCCCTTGCAGGTGGATGGAAATATACTCTCAGCCAGCCTCGCGCGCGCGCGGCGCGTGAAGCACCTGGAACAGGAAGTCGAAAACTACCGTCACCATCTCGAAGAAATCGTTGCCAAGCAAACCCAGCAACTTCGAGAGGCTTTGTGCCAAATCGAGCTCAGCTATGACCACACGCTCGAGGCCCTGGGCGCGGCCATTGATTTGCGCGACAGCCCTACGGCCGGCCACTCCCGGCGCGTGTTCCTCTACTCCGTGGAGATTGCCAGGACGATGGGCGGCCTGGAGACGCAGATGAGAAATATCGGCATGGGCGCGTGGCTCCACGACATCGGCAAACTTGCCATCTCCGACGGCATCCTTCTCAAGCCCGGAGCTCTTACCGATGAGGAATGCCGCGTGATGCAGCAGCACGCGCAAATTGGGTACGACCTGGTAAAAGGCATCCCGTTTCTCGCGGAGGCCGCGGAAATTATTTACGCGCATCATGAGCGCTGGGACGGAAGCGGATATCCGAGAGGCTTAAAGACAGAGGAAATTCCCGTAGGCGCGAGAATTTTCGCCGTGGCGGATACGTTTGATGCCATGACCTCCGATCGACCCTATCGCAGGGCACTTCCATTCAAAGCATCACAAGAAGTGATAGAAGGAGGAGCAGGAAAACAGTACGACACGCAGACAGCAGAGGCTTTCTTGAGTATTCCCGACAAAACCTGGGAAACGATACGCCGCGAAACGGCATCCAGCCACGCTTATGGAATGGCAACGGCAAGAGACATTCACGCGCTTAGCGGCATGATCAAACCCATGCGCTGATGTTGGGAATAATTTGGATCGGCAAAGGTGGTCTGGTGGTGACTTGCCGCGCGCGTGAAAAAGTTACTGCAAGACCCACGGCCCATTTTTTTCGGTAAAGCGGCACCCATAGCGATAGAGTGGCGCTGCCTTGGTCTCTGCGTGCACGATTTCCACTTTGCCCACGCGTTCGCCGCCGCGCGAAGCCATGTACACGTCCACCATGGAGTGAATGGAGAGTTCCTTGTTGCACGTGCACAAAAATCCGGTAAGGCTGACGTTTTCCGTTGTCGCAACCTCATCGAAATCATTCGCATGCGCATCCTTGCCGCGAAGCTTGAGCAGCACGCGCAATCGTACCCGCACCTCGGTCCGGGAAACGTAGCGGGAGGTCTTGATGATTCCCTTGAGGCACGTTTTGAGAGCGTCAAAATCCACGGGCTTTTCAAAGTATGCCGCGGCGCCCAACTGCTTGCAGTGTTCCTTGGTCTGCGCGCCTCCTTCGCCGCTCACAATCACTACTGGAATCGGCTGTGTGCGGCTGAACGAGGTGAACGTCTGACATAGTTCATAGCCTGAATACTTCGGCATGCGCAAATCGAGAAGGATGGCGTCGGGCCGGTGCTCCAGGGCGAGAGCCAAGCCTTGTTCGGGTTCTCCGGTGCCAATGACTTCGTAGGTCTCGCTAAGTTCCAGGTGCATCAGCCGCCGCAGCGCTTGGTCATCATCAACAATCAAGAGCTTTCCCATTTATCAGCACCTCCTATCGGCGGGAAGGGGAATGCTTCCCACGTGGTCTAACTCCGCTTTCGAAGCGGGCAGTGCTTTCTTGGCAGCATCCAGAACTTCGCGGACCTTGTTTATTAGGACTTCTTCGGTGAACGGCTTATGCAAAAGGTTGGTTCCTTCCTGAAGGACTCCGTGTCCCGCGATGAAGCTATCGGTGTAACCGGACATGAAAAGAACTTTCAGTCCGGGCTGGCGCATCGACAATTGCTCGGCTAGAACGCGGCCATTCATTCCAGGCATCACCACATCCGTGAGCAGGAGGTCGAAACTGCCGGAGTGACCGGCTGCAATCCCTAGAGCTGCTTCTCCGCTTGAAGCCGACAAAACGCGGAAGCCGTTTGATTCTAGAAAAGCCTGCGCCAATTTCCGAAGAGGATCGGCGTCTTCCACAAGAAGAATCATTTCTGATCCTTGCGGTTTCTCTCTTGCTTCGGATTTGGGTCTGGCAACGGGATCTTGCTCGGCGTCCAGGTATCTCGGGAGGTAGATCTGAAACGTCGACCCTTTGCCCGGTGCGCTATCCACCCAGATATATCCGTTGCTCTGCTTCACCACGCCGTATACGGTTGCGAGACCGAGGCCGGTGCCTTCTCCGACTTTCTTGGTGGTAAAAAACGGTTCGAAAATATGCGCGATGGTTTCGGGACTCATGCCGGTCCCAGAGTCCGCGATCGCCAGCATCACATAACTTCCTACTTTGGAGCCTGGGTGATCGCGTGTGAACGCATGGTCTATTTCCATGTTGGTGGTTTGGATGTGGAGATTCCCGCCCGAAGGCATGGCGTCCCGGGCATTCACCGCCAAATTCATGATCACCTGTTCGATCTGGCTCTGGTCGGCTTTGACGTTTCCAAGGTCCGGATTCAGTGACAAGGACACGTTAATATCCTCGCCCAGAAGACGCGGAAGCATCTTCTCCATGTCCGAAACGAGCGAATTCAAGCTCAGGACGGAGGGCGACAAAACCTGTTGCCTGCTAAAAGCCAGCAATTGACGCGTCAGCGAAGCGGCCCGCTGGCCCGCTTTTTCGATTTCCGTGGCAAATTCGTACGTCGGCTGCGCTTTGTCCAGGGACTTTTTCAGGACGCCGCTGTATCCAATGATGACTCCAAGCAAATTGTTAAAGTCATGGGCGATCCCACCCGACAACCTTCCGATGGCCTCCATCTTCTGGGCCATTCGCAGTTGGCGCTCCAGGGTTCGTCTTTCGGTCACATCTTCCGCAAACACCTCAAAGTAATC